>JAVBSY010000101.1:0-11261 GCA_031556475.1 Azoarcus sp. | reverse complement strand
TCGTCCGCCGCGCGGGTGACGTCATCCCCGAAGTGGTCGCGCCGGTCGTGGAACGGCGCACCGGGGTGGAGCGCCCGTTCGAGATGCCCCGCCAATGCCCGGTATGCGGCTCGCACGCGGTCAAGGCGGAAGACGAGGCGGTGTGGCGATGCTCCGGCGGCCTGTTCTGCCCGGCGCAACGCAAGCAGGCGTTGCTGCACTTCGCCGGACGGCGGGCGATGGATATCGAAGGGCTGGGCGACAGGCTGGTCGAACAGTTGGTCGACGCGGCCATCGTCAAAACGCCGGTCGATCTCTACCGCCTCGGTATCCTTGCGCTCGCCAACCTGGAGCGCATGGGCGAAAAATCCGCGAACAACCTGCTTGCCGCCATCGACAGGAGCCGCCACACCACGCTCGCGCGTTTCATCTTCGCGCTCGGCATCCGCAATGTCGGCGAGTCCACCGCGCGCGATCTGGCGCGTTATTACGGTAGCCTCGATGCGCTGCTGGCTGCGGACGAAACCGCGCTGCAGGCGGTGCCGGATGTCGGCCCGACGGTGGCGAAGAGCATTGCCGAGTTCTTTGCCGAGCCGCACAACCGCGAAATCATCGAACAACTGCGCGCGGCCGGCTTGAGCTGGGAAGAGGGCGCACCGGCGGCGGCCCCGGTGGAGGGCCGCGCGACGGGCAAGACCTTCGTGTTGACCGGCACGCTGCCCGTGCTGTCGCGCGACGACGCGAAGGCGTTGATCGAATCGCATGGCGGCAAGGTCAGCGGTTCGGTGTCGAAGAAAACGGATTACGTCGTAGCGGGCGAGGATGCCGGCTCCAAGCTGACCAAGGCCCAGGAACTGGGCGTGGCCATCCTGGACGAAGCCGGCCTGCGCGCGCTGCTGCAAGCGGACGCCGGCACGGCGTCCGCAACGGACAACCAGGGAGTCGATACACCATGAAGAAAGTCACCAAGGCCGTTTTTCCCGTCGCTGGCATGGGCACCCGCTTCCTGCCCGCGACCAAGGCCAGCCCCAAGGAAATGCTGCCCGTCGTCGATAAGCCGCTGATCCAGTACGCCGTCGAGGAAGCAGTGGCGGCCGGCATTACCGACATGATCTTCATCACCGGCCGCACCAAGCGCGCCATCGAAGACCATTTCGACAAAGCCTACGAACTCGAAACCGAACTCCAGGCGCGCGGCAAGAAGGATCTGCTGGAAGTGGTCGACAAAACCGTGCCCAAGGGCGTCAACTGCATCTACATCCGCCAGGCCGAGGCGCTCGGCCTGGGGCATGCGGTGCTGTGCGCCTCCGCCGTGGTGGGCGACGACGAACCCTTCGCGGTGATCCTCGCCGACGACCTGCTCGACAACCACGGCGGCAATACCGTCATGGCGCAGATGACCGACGTCTACAACTATCACCGCTGTTCTGTGCTCGGCACCATGAACGTGCCGCGCGCGGATACGCGCCAGTACGGCATCGTCAGCACCGAAAGCCAGAACGGCAATATTCAGCGCGTTACCGGCATCATCGAAAAACCCAAGCCCGAGGACGCGCCGACGACGCAGGCGGTGGTCGGCCGCTACATCCTCACTCCGCATATTTTCGACCATCTGCGTGCGTTGAAGCCCGGCGCCGGCGGTGAGCTGCAGTTGACCGACGCGATCGCCTCGCTGCTGAAGGAGGAAGCCGTACTGTCCTTCCAGTTCGACGGCGTGCGCTACGATTGCGGCTCCAAGCTCGGCTACCTCAAGGCCGCGGTCGAACTTGGCCTGCGCCATCCAGAAATCGGCCAGGAGTTTGCGGCTTACCTGTCGTCGAGAAGCGCCGCGGCGGTCTGCGAGGCGGGGGGAGAGTCGAAGCCCAAAGCGCAAGCGGCGAAAAAGTGAAATACGCCGCTATCGGCATGCTCTGCGTGGGTTTGGCAGCAGGATGCGCCGGTTTGGCGCCGGGCCGTGCCGGCAGCGGCGTGATCCAGATGAACCCGGGGTCTGCCGTCGAGTTGGGCGTAAGCGCGCGGGCGACGGACATGGTCCGGCGTAGCGTGCAGAATCGCGGTTGTGCACAAACCGATGAAATTACGCCCACGATCCTTGAGATGACGCCCGATTTTTCGCCCCGCCCCAATTATGTCGCCAGCGGCGGTGTCAGAGAACGCTGGATCGCCCGCGGCTGCAGCAGGGATTTCGTCTTTCAGGTGGAGTTCTGGGCGAACGGGCGCGGCGGTACGAACATCAAGTTCGACGACACCCTGGCCCGATGAAACCGTATCGCACCGGTGCACGAAGCACCGGTGCGATACGGGAGGGTAATGGCGACCTTGCCGAGCCCTACCGCGCCGCCGCGAGGCGGCGTTCGATTTTCTCCAGCACGGGGCCGATCTTTTCGCCCTCGGCAATCTGCGGTTCCGAGGCCTCGTAGCCTTCCGCCGCTTCGCGCTCGGCGATGGCGTGGCGTGCCTGCTCGAAAGCGGTCGTGAAGGAATAGGTGTGGCGCAGGGCTTCGTCGAAATAGGCGCGGCCGAAGAAGGTCCAGTCCGCTTCGTGGCTGCATCCGTGCGAATTGCGGTCCGCCCGTGCGGCGGTCATCACCAGCGTGTGTTCGTCGGCTAGGGCATCGATAAAGCCGCCCGAATAGCACGCGGAAACGACGACGACGCGATTTTTGATGCCGCTTGCGTCGAGCATGCCGCGCAGGCGCGCGGGGGTGAGTTCCTCGAAGCGGTAAGGCCACAGGCTGAGGTCGAAATGGAAATTCGCCGAACCGTGCGAGGTCATGAACAGGAACAGCACGTCTTCGTCCTTGTTCATGCGTGAGCCTATCGTATCGAGCGTGCGCTGCAGCGCCGTCACGCTCGCCATCGGGCGCTCTTGCGCCGTGGCCGGATTGTTGATGAGCACCACGCTGCGCCCGGCGGTATCGAAGCGTTCCTTGAACAGGGTATCGACGCTCAACACCTCGCGCAGGAAAACGTCCTGACTGCCGTTGCCGCCGAAGGCCACCAGATAAAGCTCGGGCACGCCGAGGCGGTGTGCCGCCTGCACGTCGGCCAGTGTTTTTTCCAGCACGGCCGGCTGGCTGTACAGCACGGCTTCGCTGCGGACCTGCTCGCGCGCGATCCTCCTGGCGTCGTTGTCCTCGTTGGCGTCGTAACGCGCCTCCCACAGGCGGTAGTTTTCTCCGCCGATGTAGAAGCTCGGCAACATGACGAGCACTATCAGCAAGAAGGCCACGGCGCCCCCTTGCGCGCGCCGCAGACGATAGATCCGCACAAGAGCGACACAGATTGCAAGGATGTACCACGCAAAAATCAGCCAGCCGATCCCGGTGCTGATGACTCTGCCCAGCGTACGCCAGAATTCATCCGGCACGAAGGCGAGGCTTTCCTGTACGCATTGGATCAGCACGCCGATGCCCATCAGCATGACTGCGCCATCCATGACGCGCGTGCGTGCATCCGGACCGAGCCGTGTGCAGCACCAGGCCCATAGCAGTACGAGCGGAACCCACCACAACTGATAAGGAATCGCAAAGCGGTTGAGTTCGCCGTTCAGCCCCACGCGTGCAAGGTCGAAACCCAGGCCGATCGCGGTACTCAGCAGCAGCAGCGCAACGAACTGCGGCACTGTGCCGCGCAGATGGTCGGCCCCGCTTTTGCGCAGGAACAGAAACAGGATGGCCGCCCACAGGTTGCTGGCCAATGCCCGCAGGAACGAGGGCGCCGTGCCATTCGGCACTTCGACGGATTGCGGCGCGGCAGACGGTGTTTTGGCGGTGAGGCCGGTGCGGGTTTCGATTTCCCGCACGAAATCGTCCTGCATCGCCTCGTCGGCAAAGCAGCGCACGGGCAACCACAGAACCTGAAAACCGTGCAGGAAAAGAATGATCACGTCGCTGCGGCGCTCGATGGCCTGGATCGAAGACCAGAGCAAGTGGCTGGCGCCGCGGATGGTCTCGGTGGTGAAACCTTCTTCGCCCAAACGCAGGCTGAAACGCGCGGGTATCTCGCTGGCGACGAGAGAGATCATTTTGCGCTGCTGCACGAAGGCGGAGGCGAAGATGAAGAGGTAGAGCGCGAAGACAGCCCAGAACACGGCAATGGCGTTGTTCTTCCCCTGGCCGGCGATGTAGAACACCAGAAATGCGCCCGCACCTACACTCAAAAGGGCAGTCAGGAAGTTCCCGTGTGCGGAGGAACGCACCCATGACTGCGCAGCCTTGATGGCCGCGACGCGCTCGCTTTCGGTCGTTTCGATCTCGATGGCGAATGGCACGTGTGGCGTTTCGTTCGCGGAGTCGGCATTCATGCCCTGGTTTCCGTCCGTGAGGGGGCTTGGGTCTGTTATCGTCATAGCTCGTTTTTGTTGTTGTGTTTGTGGTGCCGTTCCTCAATACGCGGCGACGGAGGGTAGCGTGCGACGGATATCGCACACTACCCCGTTCATTATCCGATGCGGCTCATTCCTCGACATGGCGCAGCGACAGGTCGAGCGCGCGTACGTCCTTGGTCAGGCTGCCGATGGAAATCCGGTCTACGCCGGTTTCCGCGATGGCGCGCACCTTGGTCAGATCGACACCGCCGGAAGCCTCCAGCTCGGCGCGGCCGGCGGTGATCCGGACGGCTTCAGCCATGTCTTCCATGCTCATGTTATCGAGCAGGATCGTGCCCACGCCGATGTCGAGCGCCTCGCGCAGCTCGTCCAGGCTTTCCACCTCGAGTTCGATGAATACGTTGGATGGCGCAATGGCGCGCGCCTGCTCCACGACCTGACGGATGCCGCCGGCGGCGATGATGTGGTTTTCCTTGATCAGGATGCCGTCGTAGAGGCCGATACGATGGTTTACGCCGCCGCCGACGGCAACCGCGTATTTCTGCGCCAGACGCAGCCCCGGCAGGGTCTTGCGCGTATCGACGATCTTCGCCTTCGTGCCGGCCACGGCATCGACGAAACGCCGGGTGGTCGTGGCGGTGGCGGACAGCAATTGCAGGAAATTGAGCGCGGTGCGTTCGGCAGTGAGCAGCGCGCGCGCGCTTGTCAGCACATCGCACAAAGTCTGGCCGGCGGTAACACGCTCACCGTCGCGCACGTGCCAGAGCACCGTCGCGGTCGGGCTGAGCGCGGCAAAGGCGGCATCGAACCAGGCGGCGCCGCAGATCACCGCGTCTTCACGGCTGATGACACGGCCACGGGCGTCGGTCGTCGCGGAAATCAGGCGGGCAGTGAGATCCCCGGTGCCGATGTCCTCGGCCAGGGAAGCGGCGACGTTGCGTTGAATTTCGACACGGAGCTGCTCGGGCAGGATCATGGAACGAAACCGGTTTGTTGGGGTACGCCGATTCTAGCACCTGCTGCCAGGCCATTTTGCCGTGCTGTCTCCTGTGCCGAAGTTGTTGTACAGCACGACAAGATCAGCGACCAACCGTCCCCAAGGAATATGTGTCTCGATTAAATCGAGCGGGTCAAGTGGAATTGGCCTTGATGCGTTTGTGCGGGGTGGCATGGATCTCCTGACCCGGGGCGCTTCAAGTTCTATTTTGAGTAAGCATAGACAAAAAATCATTGAAACTGTCAGCGATGATTCGCATATAGCGATAAGAGCAACTGGGAGGGTCATCTTCTTCGCCCCACGCCCAATAATAGATGCAACCAACATCTTCCCCCGAAATAGACATGACTACCCGATTTCCAGGTGGTGTGTCTGCAATGGGAATCATATTTATTGGGATCTGATTGGCGAGTGTAATGCCGTTATATTCGTCTATCAAGTTATCCTCGCCGTTTTCTTCCAGGGGGAAAAATGTATTGACTAAGGAGCTAACTTTATTGTCTTTGGTATTGAAGTACCGCTTTTCTGGTTTTCCGCCATTATATTTCTCAATGAAATATTTATATTCTTTTGGGAGATTGATATTGTATTTTTCTTCTATTGCAGCAATTTTTTCGCTGCTTGGTTTGGGTGAGAAGGTCTCAAGCATAGTGATTTTCATTTCAGCCATCTTCTTCGTCCGATAATGGAGGTGTGTAGTTCTTCGATGCGCATGCGCGCAGGGTCTGCTAGTAGCCGTGCGAAGGAAAGATTAGTTTGAGGCTAGCTCGGTCTGGATACGTTCTAAGAAGAAAGTGCCAAAATCTTCTGCGACTATTTTTGGTTGAACTGACGCTGGCGCTTCCAAGTGGATAACAATAACGGGTTTTCCCTTAGATCCGTCTTTTCGCAGTGTGAGTGTGTGCTAAATGCCATCTGATATTGAGAAATCTTCGAAATCATCATCGATGATTCCATAAAATTCTGACGAGCAAAAATTCCCGGTGCAATAATTCTCCAAGGACTTACGGTAAGAGAGGGGAAAAATAGACTTGGCGTATTTTCTTTGTATGCCCTCTTTCATGCATCGAATTTTATCCTGCCGCCATTGTATTCAATAAGAAGTTGCCGAAATAAAGATGGTCTGGATCGGGATTGGCGGGATATATTATCTTCAGGTCTCGATTTTTTATTCCTGCATCCCCATAGAGATTTATGAATATTATTATTCCGATGGATTGGAGTATGTTTTTAGATGTTCAGTCATAAACGAATGAAAGTTAGTTCCAATATTTTTATCAATCTTCTTCGTGAATAAATTATAGCTGACAACGGGATATTCTTTGTCTCGAGTGTTGCTTGAGTCCAGACACCAGCATACCTCGTCATCATGAAAATAAATTGCTATAAGGTGGGAGGGAAGATTGTATCTGGATCGGCATTCTTCCGTATCTCCTAAAACCGTTCCGCCAGTTTTCAGAAATACGTCATTGTCTTCAATTCCAGATATTTCTGCTCCAATTGGGCCGCCGCCGCCGTATTCAATAAGAAATCGTCGAAATGAAGGTGGTAGCTGCTTGGATAAAAGGGATTCGAGTTGATCAATTTGATCAGCATCTGCCCCTCCTTGCCAGAAAATCTCGGTGCCGGTTTTTTCTACTTGGTTTACCAATTGATCATATTCTTTCATTGCAGGGAGGGAAAGCTACAGTGTGCGTCTGGTGTTACTTTTCAGTAGGTAAGTGGCTCAAATCTAGCGGTTTAAAATTCACATGATTTTCAATTGCCCTTCTTAAAGTTCCCTCTTTTCTGTGAACCGCATATGCGCGCATCACGAGTATCGGGGAAAATTCTAAGCCTGAAATATAACTGTGTCCCGCAATGATGGGTTTATTGAAATTAACCTTACTGCCGCTCAATGAAAGTTCCCACTGTCCACCATAATTCAACCTAACTATCTCGCCTAGATATCTGGCAAATACTACGATGAGGCCATCGATCGTATCATCATCCTCATCTTCAGAAAGAAGGTCGAACAATTTTTCGAGATTGCCAAGGCTATTCGTTTTTAAGTCGAGATCAATACTATGCTTATCTGCCTCTTGCTGAAGCCACTCTAGTTGATCGTCCATCATGAACAAAAAATCATCAAATTTGTCTAAGGCATCTTTTTTATTGAAGGTCATATTTCATGGTCCTTTTAAGGGATTTTTGGTCCAATATGATACTGAATGCCAGCTTCTTCAAGTGCCTCAATATAGGGTTTTGAAGCGCCCTTTTCTAGTATATGTTCAACTTTCCAACCATCTTTGACAAGCGCTGCATCTTTTGCAATTGCCAATTTATTCTCTTGCGTTAAGCTAACAGGGCCTGTCTTGAGCTGTCCTGCATACAGCTCTTTTTCCTTAAGAATATCAACTTGTCTGTTAGAAAGAGGAGTTTTAAGTGTATCCTCTGTGGCTCCCATAGCCTTGCGATATTCCGCTTCCCTAGCTGCCCCGTATTGGTAGTTTTGCATATTTGTATCGTATTGTTTACTCCATTCTTCATATCCTTTCTTCCCGCCACGTTCTTGATAATCCTTCCAGCGCTGCGCTTTATGTTCAGGAGTGCCTGGTATTAACTTATCAGGTTTAGGCTTGATAACTACTCCTTGTCCTGGCTGCCCTGACGTTTTCGTTCGCGTTCCTGGAGGAACTCCCCCACCTGACCTTCCAGTCCCTCCTCTACGCGCCAAGACCGGACGCCCGCCACCGCCTCTACCCGCAGGCAGGCTCATTCCGAGTTCGACCATGCCCTCGACGACTTCCGGAGGGGCTCCTGCCATATCCGCGATCGCGCCTCCTGCTCCAAACACCGGGCCTGCCAGCGCAATACCCAACCTAGCTCTATCCCGCGCGTGCTCGAGCGCCAATCGCTGCTCGGATGCGCTCGGAGGCGGGCCAATCCATTGTGCCCCTGGGTGGAGAACATCCATCGCTTGTCGCTGCTTTTGCCGGTAAAAACCTACCCACGAATCAGCTGCCTGCTGTTTTTGCTTCAATGAATCGATGCGTTCCTTGATTTGCCCGCGCTTATCCCAGTCACTTGGCTTCCACCATGAGGTCTTGTCCAGCTCCCGTTCGGCTTCCTCCAATTTCCGGGTTATTTCTTCAGCATCTCGATTCGCTTCGGCAACACGTTCGCCGTAGTACTTGAGGTCTTCCTCAGTGATGGGGCGTAGAGCGATATCGGATATCGTCTGCAAGGTTATCAACCTACCGGATGTCCCGCCTATGCCAAAGGCATTGCAGTTGATGATGCATGCGTTGTCGTGGCGCGCCACCGGAATACCGTTGACCTTGACGTTCGATTGTCCTTCGATGAACTTGACATAGCCGCCGTCCTGCGAGGTGCCCGCCACGATATGCGAGCCCGCGTCGGCCTGCACGCCCTTGTGCAGATCATCCCGCCCGCGATACACCGGTACGCTCTGCGCCTTGACGTCGGGGGATGCTTTCGTCTTGTGATCGATGACGGCGAAACTGTCGAAAGGCACGACTTTGTCGCCGACCCTGCAGTAATCCGGTGCAGTGCAGACCGCCTTCCACTCGGAGGTCTGATTGGCAATGTGGCGTGAGGTGCCAGGGGATGCCGTTTGCTCTCTGGCCAGTTCGGCGCGATCGCTTTCGAGTTGTGCTATTTCATCTTGAATCTGTTGGAGTTCGCCCAGGTATTTCGCGCGCGCTTCCTTGTCCGCAGCGCTCAATGGCGCCAAGGTGTCTTTCTGGTCGTAGAGCGAGACGATGTTGGAAAGCGCCTCTTCTCTGTCGGCCAACTCTTCCAATTGACCGTTCAGGACATAGAGATCGGCGCCATTGTCGCCCGCCGGCGGGTCTGGAAGGATCAGAACGTCGCGATTACCGCTCATGGTTTATGTCCCCGGGTGCTCGGACCTCTGCACCGTTGCAAGTGTCAGTTGGCGTACCGGATCGCCGTATGCGAACGCGGTGCGCCACAGCAGCACGATCTGCCGTTTGTCCAGTTCGACGCGCGCGGTGTCGAGTGCAAGTGGCACGGTGGCCTTTTTGCCGCTGATACAGGTAGCGGCGCCGAACACACGCAGGCTTGGCAGGCACATCTCCCGGTGGCCCTCGGCCAGCAGCCCGTGCAACACGATCGTTTCGTCGCCATTCAGGTGTGAGCGCAGGATCAGGCCGGGGTGTGCGCTTTGGTAGAAGGCCGGATCGAAATCCTCGGGCAGTTGCGGATAGCGTTGGGTGCGCCACGCTTCGTCGTAGGTGCCCGCGTAACGCAGGCGCGGTTCGCACCAGCGCGCCATCGGCGATAGTCCTTCGGTGGGGAGGTTCGCATAGGGGTCTTTGACCGGGCGTTCCGGGTCTTCGAGTTGCGGGGCGGGCATCGATTTGAGTTCGGCGACGGCGGCCTCGATACGCTTGCGTGCGCGCCGGGACAGTGTCTTGAGCGCATGCGCGCCGGGCAGCCAGCCGCAGCCGGCGGGGTTGTCGCGCTTGTAGGCGAAAGCGGCCGCCTCGCCGTCTCCGGCGGGGACGCTGAAACAGCCGCCGAAGGCGTTGCGATAATCGAGCGCGATGCTCGCGGTGGGCTCGGGGGAGGTCAGCCGCCAGCCGAACAGCCCGGCTTCGAAATGCCGGGGGCCGTGCAGTTGCAGGAGCTTTTTGTGTCCGCCCACGGCGATGCCCGCCAGCCAGCTTCGTTGCGCGTTACCTTCATCCGGTTGCGCGTGGCCGGTTACATGGATATCGGCGCATGGTTTGTAGAGCACCAGATCGCCTTCGCGTTTGAGCACGGCGCGCAACGGGTCGTCTTGTGCCGGACCGTCGAATTCGTCGCCCCAGACGATGGGAGTCTGGATTGGGGCCAGGGAGAGGCGTTCGCCGTGCGGGGCGAAATCGAAGGTGGCGCGCACGACGAGCACGTCGAAGTGGGCGCCGCCCGGCCCGGCCTTTTCGAACCAGGCGTGCGGCAGCCCGGTATGGTTGTCGATATGGGCCATACCGGGCCCCTCAGCCGAAGCAACCGTCTTCGTAGGGCTTGAGTCCGCCGGGCAGTTCGGGGGCGTCCGGTGCGCTGCCGCCGCCGAAACAGCCGTCCTCATAAGGTTTGAGATCGCCCAGCGGCCCGTCGTCCTTCTTTTTCTTGGGCGGCGGTGGGCTTTGCGCGGTGCCGCTGTTGAGGTGGATGTCGTCCGGGCCGTCGGCGTGCACGTGGCTGTCGGCCTTGAGGTGGATGTCCTTGGCCGAGAGATAGATCGCGTCGGGTGTCATGACGATTTTCGAGCTGCCCACCTTCAGCGTGATCGAATCATCGTCCATGGTGATGTTGGAACCCCCGCTGCCGCTGCTCTCACTTTCCTTGGGTGCGACGATGTGCATCACCATCGGGTTGTTTGGGCCTGCACCCGAGCCGCTGGTACCGGCGGTGAGGCTGTAGGTGTTGCCCACGGTGATGGTGCGGTTCTTGGCGACCTTGGTGCTTTGGTCCCTGCCGACCTGCGTGCTCTGGTTCAGCCCGACAGCGGTGTTCATCACCGCGCCCACGTTCAGGCTGTAGCCCAGCCCGACGTTCTCCATGCGCCCCAGCCCGACGTTTTGCAGGTAGGCCATGCCGATCGTCTCGGTCTTGTTCCGGCCCACGCGGATCGACCAGTTCTTGCCGATGCGGTCGGTCTCGTTGCCGTCGACCTTTTTGGTGCGGCTTTTGTGGATGGTGATCTTTTCGTTGCCATCGACCGTTTCGGTACGGTTTTCGTGAATGGTGATGGTTTCGTCCTTGTCGACCGTTTCGGTGCGGTTCTCGTGGACGGTGATGGTTTCGTTCTTGTCGACCGTCTCGGTGCGGTTCTTGTGCACGGTGACGGTTTCGTTGCCGTCGATGGTCTTGGTGCGGTCGTTGCCGACCCAGTGGGTCTCATCGACTTCGACTTCGATGTCCTGGTTGCGCTCGGCGTGCAGC
>JAVBSY010000154.1:0-11951 GCA_031556475.1 Azoarcus sp. | reverse complement strand
CACCGGGCAGGCCTGGATGCACAGCGTGCAACCGATGCAGGTCTGTTCGTCGATCACCGCTACCGCTTTCGGCTTTTCGATGCCATGTTCTTCCGACAGCGGCTTGACTTCGCGTCCGAGCAGATCGGCCAGTTTGCGAATGCCTTCCTCGCCACCGGGCGGGCATTGGTTGATCTCCGCTTCGCCCTTGGCGATGGCCTCGGCGTAGGGTTTGCAGCCGGGGTAGCCGCATTGGCCGCATTGCGTCTGCGGCAGGATTGCGTCGATCTTCTCCACCAGCGGGTCGCCGACGACGCGGAAATGAATTGCCGCGAAGCCCAGCGTCGCGCCCAGCGTGATCGCGATACCAGCCATGACGAAGAGTGCAGTCAGCATGCCGTCGCCACCTCGTCAGTGAAAACGGTCCAGCCCGGCGAAGCCCATGAAGGCTAGGCTCATGAAGCCGGCGGTAATCATGGCGATGGCCGTACCCTTGAACGGGCCGGGTACGTCGGCGCCGTCCAGCCGCTCGCGGATGCCGGCGAACAATACCAGCGCAAGGGTAAAACCGACGGAGGAACCGAAACCGAACAACATCGATTCGAGCAGATCGTGCGCCAGGGCGACGTTGAGCAGCGGTATGCCGAGCACCGCGCAGTTGGTGGTGATCAGCGGCAGGTAAATACCCAGCACCTGATGCAGCAGCGGGCTGGTTTTCTGGATCACCAACTCGGTGAGTTGAACGATGGCGGCGATGACGACGATGAACGACAGGGTACGCAAGTAGCCCAGATCGTTCGGCCTCAACAGGTAGTGGTCGATCAGGTAGCTGGTGCCGGAACCGAGCGTGAGCACAAAGGTGGTCGCCACGCCCATGCCGATCGCCGTTTCAAGCTTCTTCGAAACGCCCATGAACGGGCACAGCCCCAGAATACGTACCAGTACGACGTTATTGACCAGTACCGCGCCGATAAGGATGAAAATGTAGTGGCTCATGATTGGCTGGCGTCGGAGTCCGATGTCCGCCATGGGGGGCGCTTTGCCGATGCCTGTCCGTCTGCACCGGTAACGGGTATGGCTCTTTCAGTTCGATTGCGGACCGAACACCTTCTTCGTTTCATCGGAAACCTCATCGAAACATCGCCGTATGTGTTACTCCCCATATCGGGATTCCAGCGTGTTCTTCCCGGATTGTAGAGGGCACCGATTGGCGTCGTACCTCCGAGGGTAGCGCCCGTGCCGTCGGAGTCAAGATAGACCGCCTGTTCTTTGGGCAGTGCGGATCCTTTGAATCTGACGTTCCCCGTCGCATAGGTATGTCGACTGAAGGAAACACCAAGACGACAGTTTAGCGCGGACGAAGCGCTTGCGGATGGATGCCTGGCGTGGCATCAGTCAGCGTAAGTAGCCATGCCGTTCGTGCCGTGGTTGCTGTCGATCAAAACGGCATGGCGTGCATGGTCGCCGGCCGAATCAATGCGTCGCGAGTCAGCGTGTTGATCCCCAGATTGATCTTCGCAAGCCATTTCACGAGCAGCCGCTCGGCTTCGCCGGATTCATAGAGACGTCGTACAGCCAGATTGAATGCTGCAAGCAAACGGGGGTCTCCCCGATTGAACATCACGGCATAGGGGTCGGCGGAATAATTGATGTCGGAAAAAATCAGTTTTTGGGCGCTCCCAGCCTGTATGGGATCGAGAGCGCCGGCAATCAGGAGTTCATCGCCGGCGAATGCGACCACGGAACCGTCGGCCACGGCTTGAACGCCTTCCTTGTAGTTTTTGACCAGAACATACTCGATGCCGTGCGGAGTATAGAATTCCAGCACTTTGCGGGCACTGGTGCCGTCGACAATGGCAACGCGTTGACCGGCCAGGTCGCGCGTCACGCGTGTACTGTTCTCGGGTTTGATCAGTGCGCGAACCCCCGTGACGAAAATCATCAGCGAAAAATCGACGCTTGCCTGGCGTTCCTTTGTGATGGTGGTCGTTCCGCATTCGAGATCGATTTCGCCCGCGGTGATCTTATCGATCCGGTTGGTCGGAGATACTGCGACGTATTGAGTCGACAAAGGCTGCTTGAGGTCTTTCCCCATTTCGCGCAGAGCCGCTTCGCATAATTCGACGGAGTAGCCACTGGGCGTTTTTTCAGGGGTGTTGAAAGAAAACGGAAAACTTGCCTCCCGGTAACCTATCTTGACGATGCCCGTTTTCATGATCCTGTCGTAAGGCGATTCGGCGGCCATGACCAGGAAGGAAGAAACCGTAAGAAGGATTCCTGCGATGAATTTTATTGTGAATTGCATAAAATCTCCGTTCCAACGAGCTTTTTTACCCACTTTTCATGCTTTGATCCAAAGATGAAAAAGCGGGGCGGGTGGTATGGACGGCAAGCGGCGGAAAAGCGTTCAGAATGGCACGGCGGCCGTGGTTGCGGGCCGGGCAAAGGCGTCGCGGGTCAACGTGTTCATTTTCAGGTTGATCTTTTCGAGCCATTTGGTGAGAAGCCGCTCCGCTTCGCCGGACGCATAGACTCGCTGCAAGGCGCTATTGAACGCAGCAAGCAAGCGCGGGTCTTCGTGGCTGAGGATTACGCCGTAAGGTTCGATCGAGTAGCTGATATCGGCAAAAACCAATTTCCGGGCGGACTCGGTTTGTACCGTGCCAAGGGCGCCGGCGATCAAAAGTTCATCGCCGACCAGGGCGGTCACGGAGCCGCCGGCGACAGCCTGAATACCTTCCTTGTAGTCTTTGACCGGGACGTATTGAATGCCGCGTGGGGCGTAATATTCCAGCACTTTGCGCGCGGTGGTGCCGTCGACGACGGCAACGCGCTTGCCGTCGAGTTTGTTCAGGAGGTCGCGTGCCGTGCGGATGCTATCGTCCGGTAGTATCAGTGCGCGGATTCCGGTAACGAAAATGATCGATGAGAAATTGACTGTTTTCTGGCGTTCTTTCGTGATGGTGGTCGTTCCACATTCGAGATCGATTTCACCGGCAATGATTTTTTCGATCCGATTGGCCGGGGAAACCTGGACGTATTGAATCGACAAGGGTTGCCTGAGGTCTTTCCCCATTTCACGCAAAGCTGCCTGGCACAGTTCGACGGAATAGCCGCTGGGTGTTTTCTCGGGGGTGTTGAAGGAAAATGGAAAAGCGGCCTCTCGGTAACCTACCTTGACGACACCCGTTCTCACGATCTGGTCGTAAGGCAGATCGGCTGCCAGGACCAATGCAGCGAATACCGAAAGCATGGTTCCAACGATAAATTGGGTTGTGCGCTGCATTTCGACTCCTGATTGAATGAGATTTTCTAAGCTTATATTCCAGCGTATTTTGCCGCCGCGCGAGCACATTCGCGCACCAGGCACGGACCGCGATAAATCAGGCCACTGTAGAGTTGTACCAGTGTGGCGCCTGCATCCAGCTTGGCACACGTGGTGCGGGCGTCCATGACGCCACCGGCGGCGATGATGGGCAACTCGCCGCCAAGCGCTTGCGCCAATTGGGCGACGATGGCGGTGGAGGCTTCGAACACGGGCGCGCCGGAAAGCCCGCCTTGTTGTTCCGCGTAGCGCACGCCCTGGATTTTTTCGCGCGCAATGGTGGTGTTGGTGGCGATGACGCCGTCGATGCGGTGGCGGCGCAGCGCGTCGGCGATGTCGATGACTTGCGCCGGTTCCAGGTCGGGGGCGATCTTCAGTGCCAGCGGTACATAGCGGCCGTGGCGATCCGCCAGGCCTTGCTGGGCCTGCTTGAGCTTGCCGAGCAGTGCGTCGAGTTCCGTTTCGCCCTGCAGTTGGCGCAGGTTGGCGGTGTTTGGCGAGGAAATATTGACGGTGACGTAGCTGGCGGCGGCATAGACCTTGTCCAGGCAGGCCAGATAATCGTCTGACGCGCGTTCGATGGGGGTGTCGAAATTCTTGCCGATGTTGATGCCGAGAATGCCTTTGAACTTTGCCGCCTTGACGTTGGCGACGAGTGCATCGACGCCGTGGTTGTTGAAGCCCATGCGGTTGATGATGCCGCGCACTTCAGGCAGGCGAAACAGGCGTGGGCGCGGATTGCCCGGCTGCGGCCGTGGGGTGACGGTGCCGATTTCGATGAAGCCGAAGCCGAGCTGGGCAAGGCCGTCGATGGCTTCGCCGTTCTTGTCCAGCCCCGCGGCCAAGCCGATGCGGTTGGGAAACTCGAGGCCCATCGCTTGCACGGGGTCGCTTGCTTCCAGGTGTTTGGCGGGAAGCGCGCGGCCGGCGACGTTGAGGGAGGCAAGGGTGAATTCGTGCGCGGTTTCGGCATCGAGCGAAAACAGCAGCGGGCGGGCGAGATCGTAAAGCATCGCAGAATTGTAACGGCTTGGCGCCTGTTCGGCGATGCTGACGGTGTAATAGCGGTGTTCAGAACTCGTCGACAGCCACCAGATGCTCGGGATCGAGCGTGGTCCACCCGCCGCGCAGATAGGCTTCGAGCGGGCGGAAGCGCGCTTTGTAGGCCATTTTGCGGCTTTCCCTGATCCAATAGCCGAGGTACAGATAAGGCAGTTGCAGATGGCGGCAGGCTTCAATCTGCCACAGTACGCCATAGGTACCGAAAGCGCTGCGCGTCGCGTGCGGATCGTAGAAGGTATAGACGCTGGATAGCCCGTCGGTAAGGCGGTCGATGACGCTTATCATGCGTAGCAGGCCGTTTTCGCGGAATTCGATCAGGCGGGTGTCGATATGGCTTTGCAGCAGAAAGTGGGCGTATTGCTCGCGGTTGTCCTGATCCATGCCGCCGCCTGCGTGGCGTGAGGCCTGGTAGCGCTGGTAGAGTGCGTAATGTTCCTCGGAAAAAGTCAGCGGATGCTCGGCGGCGCTCAGGTTCGCGTGACGGACAAGTGCGCGCCGCTGGCTGCGGTCCGGTTGGAAGTGGGCGATCGGGATGCGCACCGGTACACAGGCGTCGCATTGATCGCAGTACGGCCGATAGGTGAACACGCCGCTGCGGCGAAAACCGCGCCGCACAAGCTCGCTATAGACTACGGGATCGACAAGATGGCCGGGTGTTGCGACCTGCGAACGCGCCATGCGGTTGGGCAGATACGAGCAGGTGTAAGGCGCGGTGGCGTAGAACTGGATGAGCGCATAGGGGTAGTCCTGCTGCATGGCGCATCTCCGTCTCAGGTCCAGTCGACGCCGTCCGCCGCGGCTTCCGCCCATTTGCCCGGCGCGGGGCCTTGCTGCGTCCATTGCGCCAGGCCTGTGTGGAATCGGCTGCGCGAGATTTGGTGCGCGCCCATCGAGAGCAGGTGTGGGGTCGTCATCTGGCAATCTATCACGGCATATTTACGTTGTTCGAGAAAGCGGGCGAGGTGGGCAAGCGCCACCTTCGAAGCATCGTTCTCGCGCGAAAACATCGATTCGCCGAAGAACGCGCGGCCGAGCGCCATTCCGTATAGACCGCCGACCAGTCGTCCTTCACGCCAGCATTCGACACTGTGGGCGTAGCCCAGTTCATGCATCCGGCAGTAGGCGGCCTGCATTTCCGGTGTGATCCATGTGCCGCCGCCGGGTTCGCGCGGCGCGGCGCAAGCGGCGAGCACCTCGGCGAAGGCGCTGTCGAGACGAACCTGAAAGCGGTGCTGGCGCAAGGTCTTGCGTAGCGAGCGGGTGATGCGGATAGCTGCAGGATCGAGCACCAGGCGTGGATCGGGACTCCACCATAGAATCGGCTCGCCGTCGCTGTACCACGGGAAAATGCCACGTTGGTAAGCAGCGAGCAGCCATTCCGGGCTCAATTTACCGCCGGCCGCGAGCAGGCCGTTGGGTTCGGTCAGCGCCCGTTCGAGTGGCGGAAAGGCGGGTGGGCCGGCAAGCCAGGGAATCATGCGCGGCCGGGGGGAAGAGGGGGGATGTCGCCGCAAAAAGCGACGACATCATTCACGTCGAGGCGGATGCCGATTTGCTCACCGATGGCGTGATTATGGTGGCTCGGGACGAGCGACAATACCCGTGCACCACTGGCGAGCCGCAGCGTGTAGAGGATTTCCGCTCCGCGAAAGGCTTTTTGTACGATTTCGGCCTTGAGCGGGCTGTCGTCGTCATGAATCACGTCATCGGGCCGAAGCAGCACGTCCACCTGGCAACCCTCGCCGCATGGGTCAGCGTGCCTGGTGCAATGGGCGGGCATGGCGCCTTCGAGCGTACCCAGTTCGATAGCCACATGGCGGCTATCGAGCATGGAGCCGGGCAGGAAGACGCCCTGGCCGACAAAGTCGGCGACGAAGCGGTTAACCGGGCGATGGTAAAGGTTGTATGGCGTATCCCATTGCTGGATGCGGCCGTGCTGCATGATGCCGATCTCGTCGGCGACCGCGAAGGCTTCATGCTGGTCGTGGGTGACGAGGATGGCCGTGGTGTGCGTCGCCTTGATGATGTCGCGCACTTCATGCGACAGGCGCTCGCGCAATTCCACGTCGAGATTGGAAAACGGTTCGTCGAGCAGCAGCAGGCGGGGGCGCGGTGCCAGCGCGCGCGCCAATGCCACACGCTGTTGCTGGCCGCCGGACAGTTCGTGCGGGTATTTACCGCCTTGTTCGCCCAGGCCGATCAATCCGAGCAGTTCGGTGACCTGTGCGCGGCGGGTGTCGGCGCGTTCCGCGTGCAGGCCGAAGGCGACGTTGTCGGCCACGCTCAGGTGTGGGAACAGCGCGTAATCCTGAAACACCATGCCGATACGCCGTCTCTCCGCTGGCATGTGTGCGCCGTTGCCGCTGACGATGGCACCGTCAAGCAGGATTTTCCCCGCTGCTACCGGCTCGAAGCCGGCGATGCATCGCAGAACGGTTGTCTTACCGCATCCCGACGGGCCGAGTAGACAGCCGATGCGGCCCTGTTCCAGGCGCATGGACAACTGGCGCACCACTTGTTGGCGGCCATAGGCAAGGTCGACTTCGATGAGTTCGAGATGGGACATCGGATCAGCGTAAGGCGGGTCGTGAATCGGGCTGCATGAATCCGGCGTGGGTTGGTTGCCTGCCGGGGGTTTTGTTGTCGCGCCGGGATGAAAATGCGATCAATTATAATTTCTCATAAAAATACGCTGTGCGACCTGAGCGCATGCCGAACATTTGAGCATACCTGGGAGCGGAATGAATTTTAACGGAAGGCTGGCGCGCTTCGGCTGGCGGGGATCGACGCTGACGGTTGCGGCAGTGGTGACCGCCACGCTGATCGCGGCACCGGTACTGTCGGTGTTCGCCAGCGTTTTTGCAGGCGGTACGCTGGCAACGTGGATGCACCTGGCCGATACCGTGCTGGCGGATTTCATCGGCAATACCCTGGTGCTGTGCTTGGGCGTGGGCCTGGGGGTTGCCTCCATCGGCATCACCACCGCATGGCTGACTGTGATGCATGAATTCCCCGGCAGGCGCTTTTTCGAGTGGGCGTTGCTGCTGCCGCTGGCCGTGCCAGCCTACGTGATGGCCTACGTCTATACCGATTTCCTCCAGTTCGCCGGCCCGCTGCAGAGCGGCTTGCGCGAAGCTTTCGACTGGCGGCGCGACGATTACTGGTTTCCCGATGTGCGCACCGTCGGCGGCGCGGTGACGATGTTCATGTTCGTGCTCTATCCCTATGTTTATATGCTGGTGCGCGCGGCCTTTCTCGAACGCGCCGGCAGCATGATCGAGGCCGGCCGTTCGCTTGGGTTGGGATCATGGCGCTGTTTTTTCCGTGTGTCGCTGCCGTTGGCTCGGCCAGCCGTGGTGGCCGGCACGGCGCTGGCCTTGATGGAAACGCTGGCCGATTTCGGCACCGTGTCTTACTTCGGTGTGCAGACTTTTACCACCGGTATCTACCGTGCCTGGTTTTCGCTTGGGGACCGTGTCGCCGCCGCCCAGCTCAGTGCCGCCTTGTTGGCTTTTGTCATTGCGGTGCTGGTCCTGGAACGGGCGAGCAGGGGGCGGGCGCGTTTCCACGATACTTCGCGCCAGCGTCGCGAGCCGGTGCGGCATCGGCTCACGGGACCGGTCGGGGTGTTGGCGGCCGTGGCTTGTTTCATGCCGTTGCTGCTTGGTTTCCTGCTGCCGGCGGGGTTGCTGCTCGATATGGCCTTTGTGCAGGGCGATGCGCAATTCGGCTCGCGCTTCCTTCATTTGGCACGTAACAGCTTTGTGCTGGCCGCGCTCGCGGCAGGGCTGGCCGTGGTGCTGGCCGTGATGCTCGCCTATGCCGCGCGGCTCGCACGTTCCAGGTTGCCGCGCGCACTGAACCGTGTCGTCGGCCTGGGGTACGCGGTGCCGGGTTCGGTGATCGCGGTTGGGGTGTTGATTCCGGTCACGCGCCTGGATGCCCAATTGGCCTCATGGTGGCAGATGGCTTTCGGCACGAATCCGGGGTTGATCCTTACTGGCGGCATTGCCGCGCTGGTGTACGCCTATCTGGCGCGTTTCCTCGCCGTGGCACTGCATACGGTGGAGAGTGGCCTGGCCAAGGTTACGCCGAACATGGACGATGCGGCGCGCAGCCTCGGTTTCGGTAAATGGCCCACGCTGTGGCGGGTGCATGTACCGATTTTGCGTGGCAGCCTGCTTACCGCCGCGCTGCTGGTGTTCGTCGATGTAATGAAAGAGTTGCCGGCGACGCTGGTGATACGCCCGTTCAACTTCGACACGCTTGCCACCCAGGCGCATACGCTGGCTGCCGACGAGCGTTTGACCGAGGCGTCGACGGCGGCACTTACCATCGTCGTCGTCGGTTTGCTGCCGATGTTCCTGATTTCTCGCCAGATCGTAAAAAAACGGTCGTAAGGGGAAGAAGCAAAGCGGGTACAAAAAAGCCGCCGCAACGCTTGAGCGTGCGGCGGCGAGAGCAGGAAAAGCATCCGGCAATAACGCTTTCAGCGATAACCGGCGCGGTCGAAAATCTTCTGTGCTTCGGCCGCCGTTGCCGCCAGATCGCCTATCGGCGTGGTGTCGGCCTTGAACGGGCCGAGTTTTTCGAGCGCGGCGTTGGAAACCTTCACGCTTGGCACCACCGGCCATTCGTTGTTGCCGTCGGCGAAGTAACGCTGTGCTTCGTCCGAGGCGAGGTATTCGAGGAATTTCACCGCCGCAGCCTTGTTCGGCGCGTGCTTGAGCATGCCGGCACCGGAGACGTTGATGTGGGTGCCCCAGGTTTGCTGGTTGGGCCACACTGCCTTGATTTTTGCGACGATTTCCTGGTCCGCGGGTTTGTCCGAGTTCATCAGGCGGGCGAGGTAGTAGCTGTTGGCAACCGCCACGCCGCATTCACCGGCCGCAACCGCCTTGATCTGGTCTGTGTCGCCACCCTTGGGCGTGCGGGCGAAATTGGCGACGAGGCCTTTGGCCCATTCCTCGGTTTTCGCCGCGCCGTCGTGCCGGATCAGTGCCGCGCCAAGCGCCAGATTGTACGGATGGCTGCCGGAGCGAATGCACACCTTGCCTTTCAGTGCCGGAGAGGCGAGGCCTTCGTAGTTTTGTACCTGTTCCGCTTTCACCAGTTCTGGATTGAACACCATGATGCGTGCGCGCATGGAATAGGAAAACCAGTTCGTCGTGCGCAGGTGTGCCGGAATGCGCTCTTCCAGCAGCTTCGACTGTACCGGGGCGAAGATGCCCATCTCGTCGGCCTTGGCCAGGCGCGTGGCATCGACGGTAATGAACACATCGGCAGGACTGTTGGCGCCTTCATTACGGATGCGCTCGAGCAGTTCGTCTTCCTTGGCTTCGATGCGGTTGATCTTGATGCCGGTCTGCTTGGTGAAATTGCCGTACAGCGCTTCGTCGGTCTGATAGTGCCGGGCGGTGTAGAGATTCAGCTCGTTGTCCGCCGCGTGGGCGGAAAAGACTGCGAAGCCAAGCGCGGCGAGAGTGCTTGCAAGGGCGGTACGAATCATTGTGTAGCTACCTCTTGGGGAAAGTGGGGTAGTGGGTAGGACGGTACAGAGCAGTCGGATAATAACGAGATGAATTTGCAGTTGCAAATAATTCCCATTAAGAAGATCATTGGATGAGAATCATTCTCACGAAGGATCATCATGAATGCGTTGATCGTTGGCGCCGACCGGCTCGGCAATATTCCCGATGTACTGGATGAGTTCGGTATCCGCATTGCTGCGCACGTCAGCGGGCGGGACAGCAGTCACCAGCGCCGCAGCACGTCACTGCCGGCGGGTATCCAGATGGTGATTCTGTTTACCGATTTCCTCGGCCATAACGTAATGCAGCGTTTCCGCGAGGCGGCGAGCCGCGAGGGCGTGATGTTCGTTTGTTGCCGCCGTTCGGTATGTGCATTGCAGCAAGCGTTGGGCAAACGGATCGGCGCGGATTGCGGAGCATGCGCGGCTGGCTGCAAGAAGGGTAAGTAGGGGGTGTTCGTCCAGGGTGCCTTCTGTTGCAGAAGGCCGGACCGCGAGTTGCCGCGTTGTGGGGGCCGACAGCGGGGGGCTTACAGCGAATTACTTGCTGAGTGCCGATGCGCCGCCGGAGTTGGCTTGCGCCTCGTCGTCCAACAGGCGCCGTGCGCCATTGAAGCGCTTGGACCAATAGCTGTCGGAAAGGTCGCCGATGCGGACGCCGCCGCCGCGTGTGGCCGAGTGCAGGAACTGGCCGTCGCCGACATAGATGCCGACGTGGGAGAAGGCGCGGCGCATGGTGTTGAAGAAAACCAGATCACCCGGCTTGAGGTCCTGTCGTGTGACCTTGTCGCCCATCGATGACATTTCGCGTGCGGTTCTGGGCAGGTCGAGGCCGAGGGCGTTGCGGAACACGTTGCGTACCAGGCCGCTGCAATCCAGACCGGTTTCCGGCGACGTACCGCCGAAGCGGTAGCGGATGCCGAGATAGTTCATGCCCTGGTTGATCAGATCCTGCGCGGCGCCGACATAGCCCGATTCGTTGCCATCCGGGTCTTTGGATATCGTTTCCCCGGCGGCTCCCGGTAACGTAGCTGTTGCGGCGATATCCGCTGCTGTGACTTTTCGCACGATGTCCGCAAGTGTCATCGTTTCCATGGCAGGCATGGCGAACACGGAGGAGATCGCGGGCGCCGTTTTCGCCGCCACGGATTCCGCGGCACCGGCCGGAAAGGGCAATGCCGACGCTAAGGCCAGGGCGAAAAGTGCACGAATGGGGAAGGCGCAAAGGTGCATCGGCCGGACTATACGCATCCGCGCAAGGGCTGTAAACGTGGAAGCATGTAGTCGGGCCTGATTATGGCTTGTGGCAAAGGGCCGCGAGTTCAGAGCGTCTCCAGGCGCAGTTTCGTCACTTTGCCCTGAACGACCGGCAAGGCTTCGATCCTGGCGATCGCAGCGTTGGCGTTTCTCTCCACCGTCTGGTGGGTCAGCATGATGATGTCGGTTTGCTGTTCGTCCTCGCCCGGTTCTTTCTGGATCATGGCATCGATCGAAATACTGCTGTCGGCCAGGATGCGGGTGATGTCGGCGAGTACGCCGGGCTTGTCTTCGACGCGCATGCGCAGATAGTAGGAGGTGATGACGTCTTCGATGGGCAGCACGGCCACATCGCGCACCTGGTCGGGCTGGAATGCCAGATGCGGCACGCGGTGCTCAGGATCGGCGGTGTGCAGGCGGGTGACGTCGACCAGATCGGCGATGACCGCGGAAGCAGTCGGTTCGGCGCCGGCACCCTTGCCGTAGTATAGCGTGGCGCCAACCGCGTCGCCTTGTACCAGCACGGCGTTCATTGCGCCTTCGACGTTGGCGATGAGACGTTTTTCCGGAATCAGCGTCGGATGCACGCGCAATTCGACACCTTCAGCGCGCTTTCTGGCGATGCCAAGCAACTTGATGCGATAGCCGAGTTGTTCGGCGTAGGTGATGTCGGACGCTTCCAGTCTGGAGATGCCTTCGACATAGGCTCTGTCGAACTGCATCGGGATGCCGAAAGCGATCGCGCTCATGATCGTCGCCTTGTGCGCGGCGTCGATGCCTTCGATGTCGAAGGTCGGG
>JAVBSY010000166.1:0-36709 GCA_031556475.1 Azoarcus sp. | reverse complement strand
TTCGACCTCTTCCTTCACCGTCTTGCCCGGATCGAGTCGAGGCTCCTGTTCGAGATAGCCGATGCGGATACCGGCCAGGTGCTGGACTTCGCCGTCGTATTCCTTGTCGGCGTTGGCCATGATGCGCAGCACGGTGGATTTCCCCGCGCCGTTGAGTCCGAGCAGGCCGATCTTGGCGCCGGGAAAGAAGGAAAGGGAAATATCTTTGATGATCTGCCGCTTGGGCGGCACGATCTTGCTCACGCGGAGCATGCTCATAACATACTGGGCCATGGTTTCCGTTATCCGAGAGTGTTGGTGTGATGGGAGTGTCGGTGTGACGTAAGGGCGGCAGTCTACCTGAGCACGCCGCCTTCGGGCGGTGAACAGGTTGCCGGGTGGTATTGCCTGCAACGGCTCGGGGGGATGGGGGCCGCTGTTACAGGTACTAGGACGGCATCAGGCGCTGGGAGAAATCGGCGACAGGTTCCGGTTTGCTGAACAGGAAGCCTTGAAATTGATCGCAGCCGTGGCGGAGGAGAAAGTCGCGTTGAAATTCGGTTTCCACACCTTCTGCGACGACTTGCTGGCCAAGGCTGTGGGCGAGCACGATGACCGCGGCGACGATGTGTCCTTCCTCCCCGTCCGGGCGGATATCGTGCACGAAGCTCCGGTCGATCTTCAGCACATTGACCTGGAAGCGCCTGAGGTAGGTGAGGGAGGAGTAGCCCGAGCCGAAGTCGTCGATGGACAGGCTGATTCCCATGTCGCGTAGCTCGGTCAAAGTGTCGATGGTGCGATCGATGTCGCGCATCAGCGTGGTTTCGGTGAGCTCGAGCCCGAGCAGGTGGGCGGGGAGATCGTTGTCGGCCAGCGCGCTGCGCACGAGGCTGATGACATCCTGGTGGATGAACTGCTGGGCGGACAGATTGACCGCGACGGGCACGGGAGTCAGGCCGGCGTCGATCCATTCGCGCAGTTGGCGACAGGTTTCGCGTATCACCCATTCGCCGATCGGTACGATCAGTCCGGACTCTTCCGCCGCCGGAATGAAACGTCCTGGCGCCAGGAAACCCAGTTGCGGGTGTTGCCAGCGCAATAGCGCCTCCGCGCCGGCAAGCTGGTTGTTGCCGGCGTGTATCTTGGGTTGGTAATGGAGCAGCAGTTCGTTATGGTTGAGCGCGCTGCGCAGTTGATTTTCCAGCAGCAGTTCACCTAGAGCCGTGGTGTTCATGTCGGGTGAGTAGAACTGGAAACAGTTCCGTCCTTCGCCCTTTGCCCGGTACATGGCGGTGTCGGCGTTACGCAGCAGGGCGGAATCGTTTTGCCCATCGCCCGGGTAGAGCGCGATACCGATGCTGCCGGTGACCGTGAGTGCGTGCGGGCCAAGCTGGAAAGGTTGGGTAAGGGCGGAAAGAATTTTGCGCGCAACCTGCGCGGCATCCTGGGCGTGCGCCAATTCAGGCAGCAGGATGACGAATTCATCGCCCCCCTGGCGGGCGACCGTGTCGGTATCGCGCACGGCACCGAGGCAGCGCTGTGTCACCTGCACCAGCAGTGCGTCGCCCGCTTCATGACCGAGGGTTTCGTTGATGGTTTTGAAGCGGTCCAGGTCGAGCAGCAAAACCGCCACATGCCGATCCCTGTTTCGCGCCTGGAGAATGGCCCGGTTGAGGCGTCCCTGCAGCAACAGACGGTTGGGCAGGCTGGTGAGCGCGTCGTGATGGGAAAGGTGGTGAATGCGCGCTTCGGCTTCCTTGCGCTCGGTCATGTCCGAGAAAATGCCGATGTAATGAGTGGTGACACCCTTGGTGTCGCGTACCGCCGTAATCGACAGCCACTCGGGGAAAGCCGTGCCGTCGTGCCGTTGATTCCATATTTCGCCTTGCCATTGGCCGCGTGACGCAAGGGTTTGCCACATCTCGCGATAGAACTCGCGATCCTGCCGGCCGGAATTCAGCTTGGATGGCCTTTGCCCCACGATGTCGCCTGGGGCATAGCCGGTAATACGGGTAAAGGCGGGGTTGATGGCGATGATGCGGGATGCCGCATCGGTGATCGCCATGCCCTCGGCGGCATTGGTGAACACCGTGGCGTACAGGCGCAGCTCTTCCTGTGTACGGTGCAGCGTGTCGATACGCTCTTCCAGGTGGCGGTTGGCTCGGCTCAGCGCATGCGAGGTGCGACCGAGGCGGACGAAGGCCAAGGCGAGATAGGCGGCCAGGCCCAGTGCGGTGACGAACAGGAGCACGCGATAGATGTGGGAGCGTTGCGCCGCACGTTGATAGCCGTCGGCATACAACTGGGTGAGCTGATTGCTGAGCTTGGCTGTGGGGAACTCGAGAATTCCACGCGTGAGCGTGTCCAGGACCGGCTTGTGTTCCAGGATGATATTGGCGTGAAGGAGCAGATTGTCCAGCCGGGTTGCGGCGAGCGGATTTGGGGTGGGCATCTGCCGCAGGGCATGAGCGCGATCGACCAGATCGGTTCCCAGGGCGATATCGCCGTTCAGTGCATAAGTTGCGATATCGCGGGAGAACATCCCCACAGCAAGCGATTGTTCGGAATGAGGCGGTGTGTTTTCAAGAAAGATATTGGTGGCGGCCGGGAAATAGGCGAGGGAATTGCGCAGCACGGAGATTTCGCGCTTGTAATGGTCGACGGCTTCGACCTTGGCGTCTTGCTGGTGGCGGAATTCGGACAGGGCTTCCTGCAGTTTTGCCTGATCCTCAGCGGCAAGGAAAGAAGGTGCTGTTTCAAGGGCCTGTACGATGTGCTGGATGTTCGCAACCGAGGCGGTGATACCGTCGAAATCCCTGTGCAGGCCAAAATGACTGACAAGGATGGCGACGTTGAATTCGGCATCGCCCTGGTGCAACCTGCCCAGATCGCGGGAATAATTCTGGTGCTCCTGGATGTCAACCGAGTCCGCCTCCAGAAACAGCCAGCCCAGAATGGTGGTTGCCAGCGCGACGAGAAGAATGCCGCGGACGATGCGCCGCCAATCAGCGGGAATCCGGTGTGGCGAGGTGGTCGAAGAGGGGGGCGAGGGGAGCGCGGCGGTCATCGCAGAGGCTCGCCATTGAACTGGCCGGTGAGCGTATGCAGAAATGTGACGATCAGGCGGCTATCCTCTTGGGAAAGGTCACGCCCGAGTTGGTAACGGGCCATGATGGCGACGGCATCTTCGAGCCGTTCGACCGAACCGTCGTGAAAATAAGGCGATGTGATGGCGACATTGCGCAGGCCTGGAACCTTGAACACGTAGCGGTCGTTTTCGCTGCCGGTGATGTTGTAGCGGCCGAGATCGGTGGTGGTGATTTCACCCCGTGCGGAAAAATAATCGCCTAGTACGCCAAAACGCTGAAACATGTTGCCGCCGATGTTGACGCCCTGGTGGCAGCTTGCACAGCCGAATGTCTTGAACAGCGCATAGCCTTGGCGTGCGCTGTCGTCGATGGCGTCGTATTCGCCGCGCAAGTAGCGATCGAAAGGTGAGTCGGGAGTAATGAGCGCACGCTCGAAGTGGGCGATTGCGTCCGAAATCGATGCCTTGGTGATGCCTTCCGGGTAAAGGCTGGCGAAGCGTGCACGATAGTCCGGCTCCGCGTTCAGCCGTTCGATGACCTCTTGCCAGTTGGAAGCCATTTCGACCGGGTTCTTGATCGGATCGCCGACCTGTTCTTCCAGTGTGGCGGCACGACCGTCCCAGAACTGGGTGAAATTGAATCCGCTATTGAACACGGTTGGCGTGTTGGCCGTGCCGAGCGCTCCACCGACACCGGCTGAGTATTGTCGGCCGTCCATGCCGCCCTGCTTCAGGGGGTGGCAGCTGGCGCACGAAATGCTGTGGTCGTGCGACAGGATGGGATCGCCGAACAGGCGTTGCCCAAGTTCCACCTTGGCCTGAGACTCCGCGCTTTGTGGGATGTTCTGAGGTAACGGAGTGATCGGTTCCTGATTATTGTGCCCGGCTGCGGCCTCAGTTGGCGTGAACGCTTGCGGCGTGGGTGTGGAGGAGGTCGTCTGCCAATTCAGTACAACAAGCACAGCCGCAAGAGCGGCAAGAAAAGCGGCGGTGGCGAGGTGTGGAAAGCTTCGAGTCACTGCGGCATTTTAGCCCGCCAGCGTCTGCATTTTTAATATAAGTCAAAGACAAGCGGAACAAATGCACGCGAAGGCATGGCCTTCGCGTGGTCAGGTCTGTTTACGCAGGGTTATTTTTCGACAAAGGCTCGTTCGATGACGTAATCACCTGGCTGACCAATGTGTTTCGAGATGTGGAAACCATGCCTGTCGAGCAGTTCGCAGCAGTCCTTCAGCATGAACGGGCTGCCGCAGATCATCGCCCGGTCGGTCGCGGGGTCGAGCCGGGGCAGGCCGAGATCGGCGTTGAGCTTGCCGGAGTCGAGCAGTTCGGTCAGGCGGCCGGTGTTGCGGAAGGGTTCGCGTGTAACCGTGGGGTAGTAGATCAGCTTTTCGCGTACCTCATCACCGAAAAACTCGTTTTCGGGCAGGGTCTTGGTGATGAAGTCGGCGTAAGCCAGTTCGGAGACGTAGCGCACGCCGTGGATCAGGATGACCTTTTCAAAACGCGCGTAGGTCTCGGGGTCTTGAATGACGCTCATGAACGGGGCCAGGCCGGTGCCCGTGGCGAGCAGAGAGAGGTGCTTGCCTGGAGTCAGGTCATGCAACACCAGCGTGCCGGTCGGTTTTTTGCTCACCACGACCGGATCGCCCACGCGCAGATGCTGCAGGCGCGAGGTCAGCGGACCGTTGGCAACCTTGATGCTGAAGAATTCCAGGTGCTCTTCGTAGTTCGGGCTGGCGATGCTGTAGGCGCGGGTCAGGGGCTTGCCGTCGACCTCGAGTCCGATCATCACGAACTGGCCGTTTTCGAAACGCAAACCGGGGGAGCGGGTGGTGCGGAAGCTGAATAGCGTATCGTTCCAGTGATGAACGCTGATGACGTGTTCCTGCTGCAGATTACTCATGACGGCGCTGTAGACCCATGACCAAAAAATAAAACGAGAATTATAAACAATGCGATTTGACACTTTCGCAATTTGTTCTGATAAAGCCTATTTATTTCTTTGATGCGCGTTGCCGCTATCGGTGTAAATCGAGGTTTTCGCCAGCCCGCAACTGGAACATGCCGTATGTGGCGTGGAGGGAGAGTCCTTCTGGGCGGTGGAATCTGCGCGAATGCGGTTCCGGCGCCCGGAATCCCTTGGAATAGGCACCGTGCCCTGGTCCGAGCGCATCAAGGTGCGTTTGGAACTGGAGCACCTTGACGCAGTAAATGGGGGTAAAGGCAGGTTGGGTACGGGGTGCATTTCCCGCCCGGTCTTACGCGATGCGTTCCAAGGCGATCTGGTGGTGGCGGATACCTTGGAACTGGATCTGCGATGCCGTTTTCGGTCCGTTTGGTATCAGGATTCAGGAGGGTTTGGGGGTCAGAACGGCTTTGTTCCCGGCGGCTGGGCGTTCCGGCATGTATGCGGCGATCTGGCAGCCGATGGCGGCGAGGTAAGGGATGCATTGGAGCGAGAGGATGCCGACCCAGAGCTGCGCTTCGAGGCTGTCCATTCCGCGCGACGTGGCCAGCGCCGATGCGCCGATCACAAGTGCAACGAGCATGCCGATCTCTTCCCGGATCGGGTTGAAGAAGGCCATGGCGCCCTTGGCTTTCCAGCCTTTCGGCGTGCGCACGAATTCCCCCTTCTTTTTCACCAACCCGGCGAATACGCCGCGCGCGATGGCGTGGGCAAGGCCGACCGACAGGATGGAGGCGCCGAGGATGTCCGCCCACGGACAATTCATCGTGCGCCGGTACAGGATTGGACCGAGTGCCGCCTTGAATGCCATGAAGCCGAGAATGGGCAATGCCAGTGCTGTTACCGGTAGCCCGAAGGCTTTCGGGAAGGTGAGCATGCCGAGTGTCCAGAGCAGGCTGCCGAAGGCGAACACGAGTTGAAGCGCATCACCCAGCCAGGCGAACCAGCCGGTGAGGAAGTGGTAGCGCTGGGCCAGGTTGAGCCGGCTGCGGCCGACCATGTGCGGCAGGTGGTTTTTCAGGATCTGCATTGCACCGAAGGCCCAGCGGAAGCGCTGCGTCTTGATTGCGGCGAAATCCGAGGGCGTCAGGCCGCGGCCGAGGATGTGATCGACGTAGCGGGTGTCGTAGCCTTTTTCGATCAGGCGCAGGCCGAGCTCGGTGTCCTCGCAGATGCACCATTCGGACCAGCCGCCCACGTCTTCCAGCGCTTTGCGGCGCACCAGCGTCATGGTGCCGTGCTGGATCAGCGCGTTGCGTTCGTTGCGGTGGTGCATGCCGATGCGGAAGAAGCCATCGAACTCCCAGTTGCACATGCGGCGGAAAGCCTGGGTTTCCCAGTCGCGGTGAGCTTGCGGCGCCTGCACCACGGCGACGTCGGCTTTGTCGAAATGGGGAACAAGGCTGGCAAGCCAGGCGGCATCGACGACATAGTCGGCATCGACGACGCCGACCACCTCGGCGCGCGGATCGGTCATCTTCAGCCCGTAGTTGAGCGCGCCAGCCTTGAAACCCGGCCAGTTCTCCAGGTGGAAGAAGCGGAACCTGGGGCCGAGTTCGGCACAGCGTTTTTCCAGCGGCTTCCACAGTGCTTCGTCGGTGGTGTTGTTATCCAGTATCAGCACTTCGAAATTGTCGTAATCGAGCTGAGCCAGACTGTCGATGGTGGCGATCACCATTTCCGGCGGTTCGTTGTAGCAGGCGAGGTGGACCGAGACGAAGGGCTGACGGTCGCTGGGGTGTGGTTCCAGTGGGATGAAGCGCCGTTTCCACTGACGCTTGAACAGGATTTCGCCGAACTCGAAGCCGTGGGAGAGCAGGACCGCCGCGGTAAGCCCGGTGGCCGCGATGAGCAAGGCGAGGCCGACGAGATCGCGCTGAGTCAGGTAGTAGTCGACCGGTACGTTGAGGCCGACGATCAGCGTCGATACGCAGGCCTGAATCAGCCCGGCGATGAAGATCCGGCCGGCGATGTTCCAACTGCCAAGGAAAAAGATCGCCAGGAACATCGGCAGAAATGCCAGCACGGCTGCATTGCTGGCTTTTTTCGACCAATGCGGGTCGCGCTCGACGATGCCTTCGAGGGCGAATTTCGGCTCGCGGTCGGCGTTGAACATGCCCCAATAGGCACCGGCCCAGCCTTCGACATCGACTTTCCATGGCTGGTCGATGGCTTCCATCAGGAAATAGTCCAGGCGTGCCGTGCGCGGATGGGCGAGGAATTCGCGGATGAAGCGGGCCTCGTTGTCGAGCGAGGGAATCGCGCCACCGATGACCGGGCCTCGGCTCGGCCAGCCGATTTCACCGATAACGATCTTCTTCTTCGGAAATGCCTGAACCAGTTCGTCGTAACGCACGAAGGCATATTTCACCGCTTCTTCGACCGGTACACCCTCGTGGTAGGGCAGCAGATGCACGGTGATGTAATCGACATGCTCGGCCAGCTTGGGGTTTTTCAGCCAGACGTGCCAGGGTTCCGCTGTGGAAACGGGTTTGCGCACGGCCTTGCGCACGCGGTCGATGTAATCGGTCAGTTCGTCGATTTTCAGGTCACCGCGCAATAGGACTTCATTGCCGACCAGGACCCGCTCGATGTAGCGCTCTTGCTTGGCGATATCGATCAACGCGGTGATTTCCCTTTCGTTCTTTTCCTTGTCCGGGTCCAGCCACGCGCCGGCGGTCACGAGCATGTCGCGTTCGCCGGCCAGATCGAGCAAGGAGGGCATGTCGTTGACGCCATAGGTGCGCAGCCCGTCACTCGAGCGGGCCAGCAGATCCAGGTCGTCGGCAAGGTTCTTTTTCGATGGATAGGTGCCGTTCAGCGGACTCTGGTCGCGCTGAAAGCCGTTGTAGGCGAAGCCCTTGATGCTTTGGTTGGTGCCGATGAGTTCGGTGCCGCGGTTGAAGTGTTCCCATATCCAGTATTGAGCCAGCGCGACCAGGCTGGCCAAGGCGAACGCAATACCCAGACGGTAAGCGAGCGAAGCGGCGTTTTTCATGTAAACCGTTGTCCGATCAAGGAATTGGGGGTCGGAAAGATCAAATCAGGCGTGCGGCGGATGGCGCTTGATGTTTGCCTAAGGTATTGATTTGCGTCGTGTGGTGATACGTTCGAACCATTGAGTGTGCCAAAATCCGCATTTTCCACCATTGCTGAGCAGCCATCTATTTTATTCGGTATTTCAGTACGTTAGGGGATCGTTCCGATGTAATTTGCAACAGAGCGTGTAGAGGATGCGGTACGTGGGGGCATTCGGGCTGGCGGCCTGGTTCATAAGGGAAAAATCAGTGATGTGGAATAAGGACGCGAGATCCCGCTGTGTGCGGGCGCTGTTGGCGGGGGGCGTCGTTTTCATCGTGGCTGCCGCGATTCGATATGGTTTGCTGGAGAACGGTGTTTTGCCGCGCGATTGCGGCGTCTTTCCGGCCGAAGCGCCGTTTGGCGCCTGTGGGTTCAAGTGGGCGCTGGTGCAATCCTTTTTACACCAGCGTATCGGTTGGGTGAGCCTGCTTTGCGGCGCATCCGCTTTTTTCCTCGATCGCCGCAAGCTGGCCTGGGTTGGCTGGTTTGCGGGCATCGCCGGGCTGGTGTTGTACAGCTACGATCCGGCAGCGGTCGGGGCGCTGTTGTCGTTGCTTGTGTTGGTGCGCCCCGCAGGCAGGCGTGGGACGAGTACCGGTAGCGCAAGCGCGAGGCCGGTGAGCAGCCAGCCGATGGCTTGAGGGTTGGCGGGTTCGGTCGCCCAGCGGCCGACGACGGCCAGTGCGATCGTCGCGGCGCAGAGACGTTCGGCCCGTCCGGCCATTTCGATTGCCCCGCCCGCTCGGGACCAACCGAACGCGCAGAACAAGGCCGCTGGCGTCAGATAGAGCAGGCTGGGAAAGTCGCGGTAGCGCGGGTCGGCGAACAACAACAGAGCGGCGACCGCGGCGGCGAACAGCAGCAGGCCGCGCGACAGGGCGAACGCGGTATCGGTGTTGAGCTTGTTGTGCCCATGCCGCCAGCCGTGCCATGCCGAAGCTGCGTTCGGCAGGGGATTGCCGCGCCAGCACGCCAGCAGCGGCGGCAGCGTGGCGCCGAGCAGGGCAATGCCGCCGAGTACGATCCACTCCAACAGATCGCGGTAAGCCAGCCGGGCGTGTTCCGCATGCAGTATGGCCACGAGGCCGCCGAAAGCGCCGACCGTGGCCAGTGCCGCCATGCGCAACCTGTTGTTGCCCAACGAGGTGGCGCCTTGGGCGTTCATGAAGCCAAGCAGCAGGCAGAGCGCTGCGCCCAGTGCAGCGCCGATGAAAGGGGGCCATGCCGTCTGCCGTTCGGCCACTGGCCCCGCTAGCGGGAACTTGGCTTGCAGCGTGGCGGCGTCGAGCATGCCCCAGTAGCCGCCGACGGTGCCCTCGAGGCGCCGTTTCCACGGCTGGTCGATGGCCTCGATCAGGTTGTAGTCCCAGCCGTTGCTATGCGCCTGATGAATGAATTCGCGCACGTAGCGCGCCTGATTGACCCGCGAGGGCTTCGATTCCTCGCGCTGGCGGCCGGCGCTCGGCCAGCCGGTTTCGCCGATCAGGATCCGTTTCCCGTTGAAATGGGCCGCGACCTTGGCGCGGATATCGGTTACATGCCGCAGCGCGTGTTCGATATCCACGGGCTCGTCTTCCCAGAACGGCAGGATATGTACGGTAACGAAATCCACCGCGCGGGCGAGGCTGTCGTGCCGCGTCCAGAATTCCCACACGTCGGCATAGGTCACCGGCACCTGGGTGCGCGCCTTGGCGTATTCGATGAGTGCGCGCATTTCGTCCTCGGTGCGCTCCTGGCGCAGCAAGACCTCGTTGCCGACGATGAGTGCCTTCACCACGTCGGCGTTGGCGTTGGCAATGGCGATGGCGCGCTCCAGCTCCACTGCGTTCCTTGCCTTGTCCCGGCCAATCCAGGCGCCGAGCAATACCGTCAGGCCCGCTTCGCGGGCGACCTGCGGCACCTGGTCCAGTCCCTGGTCGATGGAGTAGAGGCGCACACATTCGGTGATCTTCGCCAGTGCGCTCAGATCGGCGGCGATCTGAGCGCGTGGGATGTGCAGTCCCTCGTTGAAAGGTGTTTGCCCGGGCAAGTGGTAGGGCGCGTAGGACACACACTTGAGTTTCTCGCCTTCGCCGAGGTGCAGATCGTGCATGGCCACCGGACGGGTCTGGTCGAAAACCCAGGCGGAAAGCGCGATGAGGCCGGCCAAATGGATGATGAGCAAAGCGAGCCAGGGCATGCGGGGTGCGGTCATCGGGACGCTTCTGGAGTGATTTGGGGCGGTTTGTGGCAAGCTTTCGTTGCAAGAAAAAGCCACGCACTTGGGCGTGGCCTGCTTGAGTTGGGTGCGGCTTCAGGTGAAGCGCGCGCATTTTACCCGGATTCCCGTCCGGTTTTCAGTCCGGCAGGTTCGGCATCGGAAAGGCGCAGCACAGGTTGCGGTCGCCGTAAACGTCGTCGATGCGGTTCACACTCGGCCAGAATTTGTTCTCCAGCACCCAGGGCAGGGGGAAGGCGGCTTGTTCGCGGCTGTACGGGTGCGGCCAGTCGCCGGTGAGGTCCGCCTGGGTGTGAGGCGCGTTGCGCAGCGGGTTGTCGTCTGCCGGCCAGTCGCCGTTTTCGACACGGCGGATTTCCTCGCGGATGGCGATCATCGCAGCGGTGAATCGGTCGAGTTCGGCCAGATTTTCGGATTCGGTGGGTTCCAGCATCATCGTGCCGGGTACCGGGAAGGATACCGTCGGGGCGTGGAAGCCGTAATCCATCAGGCGCTTGGCGATGTCGGTCTCGCTGATGCCGGACGCCGCCTTGATCGGCCGGATGTCGAGGATGCATTCGTGGGCAATGCGTCCGTGGCGGCCGGTGTAAAGCACGGGGTAGTGTCCGGCAAGGCGGGCAGCTAGGTAATTGGCGTTGAGGATGGCCACTTCGGTCGCGCGCCTGAGCCCCTCGCCGCCCATCATCGTGATGTACATCCACGAGATCGGCAGAATGGCGGCGGAGCCGAAGGGGGCGGCGGAGACCGCGCCCTGGTTCCTGTGCGGGCGATCCGGCCCGCCGGTGGGAGCGACGGCATGGTCGGGCATGAACGGAGCCAAGTGGGCCTTGAGGCCGATCGGCCCCATGCCGGGACCGCCGCCGCCGTGGGGAATGCAGAAGGTTTTGTGCAGATTGATGTGCGACACGTCGGCGCCGATGGCGGCGGGTGAAGTGAGGCCGACCTGGGCGTTGAGGTTGGCGCCGTCCATATAGACTTGGCCGCCGTGAGCATGGGCAACGGCGCAGATGTCGCGGATCGCTTCCTCGAACACGCCGTGGGTGGAGGGATAGGTGACCATCAGTGCAGCCAGCGCATCGGCGTGCTGTGCGGCCTTGGCGCGCAGGTCGGCCAGATCGACGTTGCCCTCTCCGTCGCAAGTGACCACCACCACGCGCATGCCGCACATTTGCGCGCTGGCCGGATTGGTGCCGTGGGCCGATTGCGGAATCAGGCACACGTCGCGGTGCGCCTCCCCCCGGCTGGCGTGGTAGCGCCGGATGGCGACGAGGCCGGCGTATTCGCCCTGCGCGCCGGAGTTGGGCTGCATGCAGATGGCGTCGAAGCCGGTGGCGGCGCGCAGATAACCGGCGAGGCCGTCGATCATTTCCAGGTAGCCGGCTGCTTGTTCGCGCGGGACGAAGGGGTGGAGTGCCGCGAATCCGGGCCAGCTCACCGGCGCCATTTCGCTCGCGGCGTTGAGCTTCATCGTGCATGAGCCGAGCGGGATCATGGCGTGATCGAGCGCGAGGTCGCGATTCTGCAGCTTCTTCAGGTAGCGCAACATCGCGTGTTCGGTGTGGTGGGTGTTGAACGCGGCGTGGGTGAGGAAGGCATCGGTACGCAGCAGGGTGTTCGGCAAGGCGCTGCCGGATTGTGCGACGCGGGCATCGAGCGCGGTGAGGTCGGCTGCGGCGTTGGCCTGTACGCCGAAGCAGGCGAGCAGTGTGGCGATGTCTGCCGCATCGACGGTTTCGTCCACCGCGATGCCGAGCGTATGTTCGTCAATGCGGCGCAGGTTGTAGCCGGCGGCTTCGGCGGCTTTGGCAACGTTGGGGATGCTTTCGCCGCGCGTGCCGGTGCGCACAACAACGGTATCGAAGAATGCACGTAAAGGCACATCGAAGCCGGCGTCGCGTAATCCGGTGGCGAGGATCGCCGCAAGGCGGTGGATGCGCGCGGCGATCGCGGTGAGGCCGTCGGGGCCGTGATAAACGGCATAGAACGCGGCCATGTTGGCGAGCAATACCTGCGACGTGCAGATGTTGGAGTTGGCCTTTTCGCGGCGAATATGCTGTTCGCGTGTTTGCAGCGCCATGCGCAGCGCGGTCTTGCCCCGCGCGTCGCGCGAGACGCCGATGATGCGCCCCGGCATGGCGCGCGCGAAGGCCGTTCGGGTAGCGAAGAAGGCCGCATGCGGACCGCCGAAGCCCATCGGTACGCCGAAGCGTTGCGCCGAGCCGAGCGCGATGTCCGCGCCCATCGCGCCGGGTGGTTTGAGCAGCACCAGGGCCATGAGGTCGCTGGCGACGGCGGTGATCGCGCCTTTGGCCTTCAGCGCAGCGATGACCGCCCCAAAGTCGCACACTTCGCCGTCGACGTTCGGATATTGCAGCAGAGCGCCGAAAACGTCATGTTCCGCTGCTGTGCCGGCAGGACCGGTGACGAGTTCGAAGCCGAAGTAATGCGCGCGTGTGCGCAGCACGTCGAGGGTTTGGGGGAAGCAGTCTTCGGCGGCGAAAAAGGCGTTGCTGCCCGCCTTCGAGAGGCGGCGCGCCATCGTCATGGCTTCGGCGGCGGCGGTGGCTTCGTCCAGTAGCGAGGCGTTGGCGAGGTCGAGGCCGGTAAGATCGATCACCATCTGCTGGAAATTGAGCAGCGCTTCCAGCCGGCCCTGGGCGATTTCCGCTTGGTAGGGCGTGTAGGCGGTGTACCAGCCAGGGTTTTCCAGCACGTTGCGCAGAATCACCGCCGGGGTGTGGGTACCATGGTAGCCGAGGCCGATGAGCGATTTCTTCACCACGTTCTTGTCCGCCATGGCGCGCAGCGCGGCCAGCGCCTGATGTTCCGGGCATGGGCCGGCGAGCGGCAGCGGGGCGGCGAGGCGGATGGCGGCGGGGACTGTTTGGGCGATCAGCGTGTCGAGGTCGGCGACGCCGAGCGTGGCGCACATGCGCGCAATGTCGTTCGCATCGGGGCCGATGTGGCGATGAAGAAAGTCGTCGCGGCGTTCGAGCCGGGCGAGCGGGGCGGAAAGCAGGGCGTGCATGGCGGTGGTGTGCGGCGAGGGTGCGTTATGAGAGCGCGAAAGACGGATCGGGATAAAAAGGAGATATCAGGCGTCGGCGATGGCCGCAGCGTAGCCCTGGGCGTCGAGCAGTGTGGCGAGGCCGGCCGTGTCGCTGGGTTTGAGCTTGAACAGCCACGCGGCGTAGGCATCGTCATTGACGCATTCTGGCGTTTCGAGGGCGGTGGCGTTGGTGGCGACGATTTCGCCGGCCAGCGGCGCGTAGATGTCGGATGCTGCCTTCACCGATTCGATGACCGCGCAGGCTTCGCCTGCAGCCAGCGTGCGGCCGATTTCCGGCAGTTCGAGAAAGACGATGTCGCCCAGCGCCGCCTGGGCGTGATCGGTAATGCCGACGGTGATCGTGCCGTCGCTTTCGGCGCGCACCCATTCGTGCGACGGGGTGTATTTCAGGTCTGCGGGAAGCATGCTCATATAGGGGCTCCGGTGGCGGGTTTGGCGTTCAACAAGTAGGGCGAATGCGCAGAAAAAAGCGTGAAAGTGTTCGAGGTGATTTAAACCAGCGCTTTGCCGTTGCGCACGAAGGGTGGTTTGACGGTGCGGGCCTTGAGGCGCTTGCCGCGTATGTCGACCTCTACCGTGGCACCGGCTTCGACGCCGAGTGGCAGGCGGGCGAGCGCGATGGATTTTTCCAGTGTGGGGGAAAAGCTGCCGCTGGTGATTTCTCCGTCGCCGAGCGCGGTGAAAACGTGCATGTGGGCACGCAATACGCCTTTGTCTTCGAGCACGAGGCCGAGCACGTGGCGGCTGGCGGGGCGGGTCTGGAGCGCGGCTCTGCCGACGAAGTCGCGTGCTTCGTCGCGCAGGTCGATGGTCCAGCCGAGGCCGCAGTCGAGTACGCAGGTGTCTTCGTCCAGGTCCTGTCCGTACAGGCTCATGCCGGCTTCCAGCCGCAGCGTGTCGCGCGCGCCGAGGCCGCAGGGGGCGACGCCGGCGGCGGTGAGTGCGTTCCATGCCTGTACCGCGCGCGTGGCCGGCAGGGCGATTTCCACGCCGTCCTCGCCGGTATAGCCGGTACGGCCGATGAAGGCGTGATCGCCCGCATGCGCGCCAGTAAACGGCTTGAGCGCTCCGCCCGCCGCGTGCAGTTCGGGTAGCGCGGCCCAGGTCTTGGCACGCGCGGTGGGGCCTTGCACAGCGATCATTGCCAGATCGCGCCGGCCGTTCAGGGTGACGTTGGCGCCAGTGGCGGCGATGCGCCGGCGCATCCAGGCAACGTCCTTGTCCGCCGTGCCGGCATTGACCACGATGCGGTAATCGGTGTCGCCGAGGCGATAGACGATGAGATCGTCGATGACGCCGCCCGCTTCGTTGAGCATGCAGGCGTAGAGCGCCTTGCCGGGTTCGGCGAGCTTATCCACGTCGTTGGCGAGCAGTCCGCGTAGAAAGCGTGTGGCGTCGGTACCGAAAAGATCGAGCGCGAGCATGTGGGAGACGTCGAACATGCCGGCGTCGTGGCGTACTGCGTGGTGCTCGTCGATTTGCGAGCCATAATTCACCGGCATATCCCATCCGGCGAAATCGACCATGCGCGCGCCGGCCGCGATGTGGGCGGCATGCAACGGGGTTTGCTTGGCGGGCGTGCTCATTGTTGGCTCCAGGGGATAAAACGGAAATGCTAGACCGCCGGTGACGATATCACCGCTCAACAACAGGGAGCAACCGAGCGGGAAGTGCGTGTGTGGCCGCGCCTTTGCCTTTGTTGTCGGGCTACTTTGTTATCATCTATCTGATGAAAAACTCCCGTAGCCAATTTGTCGACCTTCGTGGCCTGCGCTACCACGTCCGCGAGTGGGGAGAGCCGGGCGCGCCGAAACTGTTCATGCTGCATGGCTGGATGGACGTGTCGGCGTCGTTTCAGTTCGTGGTCGATGCGCTGGCGGCTGATTGGCACGTGATCGCGCCCGATTGGCGCGGTTTCGGCGCGACGCAGTGGAGCGGTGCCGACACATACTGGTTTCCCGATTACTATGCCGACCTCGATGCGCTGCTGCGCCATTTCCTGCCCGAGGGGCAAGCACGGCTCATGGGGCATAGCCTGGGCGGCAACGTGGCAATGACCTACGCCGGCATACGGCCGGCGCGTGTCGAACGGGTCGTTGCCCTCGATGCGTTCGGTCTGGCGCCGCGCTCGCCGGACGAGGCGCCGGAGCACTACGAGAAATGGCTCGATGAACTGGCCGTGCCGGCCGCATTTCACACCTATGCCGATTACGATGCACTGGCCGGGCGCCTGCGGCGGATCAATCCGCGTTTGCAGTCCGAACGCGCCGCCTGGCTTGCGCGCCATCATGGTGAGGATTGCGCGGGGGGCAGCGTGCGCCTGCGCGGGGATCCGGCACACCGCAAGATCACTCCGGCACTGTACCGCCGTGCCGAAGCCGAGGCGTGCTGGCGCCGGGTGAGTGCGCCGGTACTGTGGGTGGAGCCGGTGGAGCCGGAACTGCGGCGGCGTCTTGGTGTGAGCGACGAACTGCACGAGGCGGCCACGGCGTGTGTTCGTGATTTTTCTCTCGAAACCATTGCCGACACAGGGCACAATCTGCATGTTGACCAACCCGAGGCTGTGGCGAGGATCGTGGAAAGGTTCTTGCTGTCTTAATGTTGTAGTCTTTGCTGGGAATTTGTTTCAACCGGGAGAATTTTAGGCGGCTGGAGGCAATCGCTTTCCGCCGGAAAACGTCCACATCATGAATGTCGATCTGCATTGCCATTCCACCGTGTCCGACGGTTGGCTCGAACCCGACGCTGTCGTGCGCCGGGCCGTGGCCAATGGCGTGGAATTGCTGGCGCTGACCGATCATGATGAAGTCGGCGGACTCGATCTCGCGGCGCGTACCGCTGCCGATCTTGGCTTGCGCTTTTTGCCCGGGGTGGAGATTTCGGTTTCTTTTTGCCGTGAAACGATCCACATCGTCGGCCTGGCCGTCGATCCGGCTCATTCCATATTGCTTGCGGGGCTGAGCCAGGTGCGCGCCGGCCGTGACGAGCGTGCCCAGCGTATCGGCGAGGCGCTGGCGGCGGTTGGCATTCGCGGCGCGTTCGAGGGCGCGTGTGCGCTCGCACGCAATCCAGCGCTGGTGAGCCGCGCCCATTTCGCCCGTTTCCTGGTGGCAAGCGGGGTGATGCCCGATGTGAAAACAGTGTTCGATCATTATCTGGTGCGTGGCAAGCCGGGTTATGTCGAACACGAATGGGCGCTTCTGGAGGATGCGGTGGCGTGGATACGCGCGGCGGGCGGTGTGGCCGTGGTCGCGCATCCGGCACGTTACCGGCTGTCGAACGCGGATATGGAAGCCTTGTTCGACCGTTTCATCGCCGCCGGCGGCGAGGCGGTCGAGGTGATTTCCGGTGCGCATACCGCGGACGAGGTACATCGTTTCGCCTCCGTCGCTCGTCGCCGCGGCCTTGCCGCGTCACGCGCGTCCGATTTTCATGGCGAGGGGGAAAGCCCGGTCGATATCGGCCGCTGCCATCCCTTGCCGCCCGATCTCACGCCGGTCTGGTCGAGGTGGGTATGATGCCCCCGCATGCCGACGGTGATATACATATGGATAAATATACGCACAGGCAGTAATGGCTCAATTTTTCTCTTTGCATCCCGAACAGCCGCAAGCGCGCTTGATTCGTCAGGCGGCGGAAATCATCCGCGCCGGCGGGTTGGTGGTTTTTCCGACGGACTCCGCCTATGCATTGGGCGGCCATATCGGCGATGCCGACCTGCTCGAAAGAATCCGCCGCATTCGCGGCGTAGACGAGCGCCACCACTTCACGCTGATGTGCCGGGATCTGTCCGAAATCGCTACTTATGCGCGCGTCGACAACAGCCAATACCGCCTGCTCAAGGCGACGACGCCCGGCCCCTATACCTTCATTCTCGAAGGTACCAAGGAATTACCGCGCAGGGTGTTGCACCCGAAGCGCAAAACCATCGGTCTGCGCGTGCCCGAGCACGCGGTCGTATCGGCCCTGCTGGCCGAACTCGACGAGCCGTTGCTGACTTCCACGTTGCTGATAGGCGGCGAGGAGTTGCAACTGACCGATGCAGAGGATATCCGCGAACGTTTGGAAAAACAGGTCGATTTGATCATCGAGGCCGGGGTTTGCGGACTGGAGGCAACATCAGTCATTGATTTGACCTCCGGCACGCCAGTGCTGATACGCGCAGGGCGAGGAGACTTGGTGCCGTTTGGATTGGAGGCGGCATGAAAATAACGAGCTTAGTGCTTTAATTTGGTATCAACCACTGTTCAGATGGGAGAAAAGGGGCTATGAGTCCTCAGGAAATGTATCGCGAAAAAAGACGTACCGCGGCCGATGCCGTCAAATTGGTGCGCAATGGAGACACGATTGTGGTGCCCACGGGCGTGGGCGAGCCGCCAACGCTGTTGACGGCGCTCTCCGACGCGCGCCGGGATTTCCGCGACGTCAAGGTCAGCCAGATTCTGTCGCTGCGCAAATACGGCTATATCGATCCGGAAACGGTCGAACATGTTCGCCATTCCACCTACTTCTATGGCGGTGCCACGCGTGCGGGCGGCCAGGCGGGATGGATCGATTTTCTGCCCAATTATTTTTCCGAAATACCGCGCATGATCGAGCGCGGGCTGACGCCGGCCGATGTCGTTTTCGCGATGGCTTCGCCGATGGATGAGCACGGCTATTTCTCCATAAGCCTCGGTACCGACTACACCATGGCGGCGATCGCCAAGGCGCGCGCGGTGGTGCTCGAAGTCAATCCGAACGTGCCGTTCGCCTTCGGCATCTGCCATGTGCATATTTCGCAGGTGGCTGCGCTGGTGGAGAATGAAGATCCGATCCTTGAGGTTCCCCTGCCGAAGATCGGACCGGTGCAGGAAGCCATCGCCAAGCATGTGGCCGATCTCATCGACGACGGCTCCACCCTGCAAATCGGCTACGGCAGCATTCCAGACGCGGTGGTGATGCAGCTTACCCACAAGCACGATCTCGGCATCCACACCGAGATGATCGGTGATGGCATCCTGACCCTGCTGGAAAGCGGTGCGGTCAACAACCGGCGCAAGAATTACCTGCCGAACAAGATGGTTGCCACCTTCGCGCTCGGTTCGAACAAGCTCTATCGCTTCATGAACCGCAATCCGATGCTGGAAATGCACCCGGTCGATTTCACCAACGATCCTTATCTGGCAGGGCAGAACGACAACCTGATTTCGATCAACGCGACCCTGCAGATCGATTTCCTCGGCCAGTGCGGTTCGGAAAGCCTTGCTTCCGCGCCTTACTCCGGCACGGGCGGCCAGGTCGATTTCGTGCGCGCGGCGAACCGTTCGAAGGGGGGCAAATCCTTCATCGTGCTGCCGTCGACGGCGAAGGACGACACCATCTCGCGTATCGTGCCGACCCTGACGCAGGGCACGCACGTGACCACGAGCAAGAACGACGTCAATTACGTCGTCACCGAATATGGTGTGGCCAAGCTCTACGGCAAGCCGGTGAAGCAGCGCGTGCAGGAGCTGATCGCCATCGCGCATCCGAACTTCCGCGCGGAGTTGCGCGAAGACGCCAAGAAGATGGGCTTCCTGTAAGTGAATGAACTGATCCCGACCATCGCCATCTGGGCGTTGCCGGTATTGCTCGCAATCACGCTGCACGAGGCGGCGCACGGCTATGTCGCGCGCCACTTCGGCGACCCGACGGCGGACAGGGCTGGGCGGATCACGCTCAACCCGCTGCGCCATATCGACCCCGTCGGAACCGTGTTCGTGCCGCTTGCGATCCTTGCCGTCAGCACCCTGTTCAGCGGTGGCGGGATTCTGTTCGGTTGGGCGAAACCCGTCCCGGTCAATTTCGGCCGTCTGCGCAATCCCAAGGCGGATATGCTTTGGGTTGCGGCGGCCGGCCCTTTTGTCAATTTGCTCATGGCAATGGGTTGGGCCGGTTTGCTCAAATTGGCGGCAAGCGGCTTGCTGGGGGGTTATGCCACCCCGATGGCGGCGATGGCCAATGCCGGAATACAGATCAACCTGGTGTTGATGCTGCTCAATCTGCTGCCGATTCCACCGCTCGATGGCGGCCGCATTGCCGTCAGCCTGCTGCCGATGCCGCTGGCGCGCAGTTATGCGCAAATCGAACCGTTCGGGTTTCCGATACTGCTCCTGCTGTTGTTTACCGGCTTGTTGAGCCAGGTACTGTCGCCTTTGCTGGCGATCTGCCAGATGTTGCTGGCGAAAGTCTTTGGTTTTCTCTGAGCGCATGCGCATAGGGCGCGGTGGGCGCGCATGAACCTCCCGCTCGGACTCGTGCCGGCCGATACCGGCGATGCCGGCGAGGCCTTTGCCCGCCTGTACGGCGAGCCGCTGCTCGAACTGCCGAAAGATCTCTACATTCCGCCCGATGCGCTGCGGATTTTTCTTGAAACCTTCGAAGGGCCGCTCGACCTTTTGCTGTATCTGATCCGCAAGGCGAATCTCAATATTCTCGACATCGAAATGGCGCCGCTGACGGCCCAGTACCTCGAATACGTCGAGGCGATGCGGACAAGCAATCTCGAAGTGGCGGCGGAATACCTGCTGATGGCGGCGACGTTGCTCGAGATCAAGTCGCGCATGCTGCTGCCGCGCTCACCCCGGCAACATGAGGAGGAAGAAGACCCGCGTGCCGTGCTGCTGCGCCGCCTGCTCGAATACGAGCAAATGAAACTGGCGGCAGCCAGGCTCGACGCCTTGCCGCGCGCGGAGCGCGACTTCGAGTGGGTCGGCGTGTTCGTTGCCGGCAAGGTGGTCGAGCGCCTGCCGGAAGTCAGCCTGCACGATCTGCAACTGGCCTGGCTGCGGATCATGAAGCAGGCGCGGCTGACGCAACACCACCGCATCGGCCGCGAACAGCTTTCGGTGCGGGAACACATGACTGCCATCCTGCGCCGGCTTGCTGGCGGCGCATTCGTCGTATTCGATACCTTGTTCGATACCAAGCTCGGCCCGGCCGGGTTGGTGGTGAGCTTTCTCGCCACGCTCGAATTGGTGAAGGAAAATCTGGTCGAGATGACTCAAAACGAGGCGTTCGCGCCCATCTACGTGAAACTGGCCGATGCTGCCCGAAACGGCGACGCTTGAGCGTTACAAACGGATCATCGAAACGGCGTTGCTGGCTGCACAGGGCCCGCTGGCGGTCGGTGAACTGCGCCGCCTGTTCGACGACGATCCCGGGCCGGATCTGGTGCGGCGGTTGCTCGACGAGTTGCGTATCGAATGGGCACAGGCCGAACGCGGCGTGGAACTGGCGCAGCAGGCCAGCGGCTGGCGTTTCCAGACGCGGCCCGAATACCAGCCATACCTGGACAGGCTGAAAGAGCAGAAGGCACCGCGTTATTCGCGCGCGGTTACGGAAACGTTGGCGATCATCGCCTACCGCCAGCCGGTGACGCGCGGCGACATCGAGGACATTCGTGGTGTCGCCGTATCGCCCGGTGTGCTGAAAACGCTGGAGGCGCGCGGCTGGATCGCCATCGTCGGCCCCCGCGACACGCCGGGCCGGCCGGCCTTGTTCGCCACCACCCGGCGTTTCCTGGACGATCTGGGGCTGCGCAGCCTGACCGAACTGCCGGCCTTGGTCGAGATCGAAAAAATCATGGATATCGTCGATACTGCGCAGATCGCGGTCGAGGCGGAACAGGCGCCGGAATGAGCGCACCGCATCGGCGCGTTGCCGGATCGAGGGTCGCATCGAGGAGTTGAAACGTGGAAAAATCCGCCCTGCCGCGCTGGTTGCAGCCGGACGGCTCGCCGGTTTCGTGTCATGAGAAAATCAAGGTTCTCAACGAAAACTATGCCGAACTGCGTCAAATCGCGCAGGACGCGCTGGAAGACGCCGTGCTCATGGGGTGCAGTGAAGCGCAGATCCGTGCCGCACTGCATGAATTGATCGACAGTCTGGTCAATCCCTATCTTGAAGCGGAGTGAAACGGCTAGGCCGGTGCACCGACAATGACTCGAATTTCAGCCAAAAACCTGTTTTTTATAAAGAAAATTTTCCCGTTCTTGTGGTTTGGCTTTCTCGCTTGTTTTATGGCTGTGGCTGTTTTGAACAGAGCTTATGAGCAGGACGTTGGATTTATAGTCGCGCCATGCTTTATGGCCGTGGTTGGCTTCGTCGTCATGAAAAAGCTTGTATGGGATCTTGCGGACGAGGTTTACGATGGCGGCGATTTCCTGCTGGTCAAGAACCGTGGGGAAGAGGACAGGGTGCTTCTGTCGAACATCATGAATGTGAGTGTTTCGACAAACATGAACCCTCCGCGGATTACCTTGCGCTTGGTTGCGCCGGGCAGGTTTGGCGATGAAGTCTCGTTTTCGCCCGCTTCGTCTTTTACCCTGAATCCCTTTGCGCGGAATCAGATCGCGGAAGACCTGATTGTGCGCGTCGACAAGGCGAGGTCGGCGCGTACGTCCCGATAGTGTCGGTCGAGGCCGTTTCGCCGCCTTGATTCTATTCAGGCGGCGGTGGTCGTTGCCGGTAAATGGCCGTCCACGCACAGGCCGCCGAGGCTTTCTGAACGCCGGTAGTGGATTGTGCCGCCATATTGGGTGACGATATCGGCCACGATGGAGAGTCCGAGGCCGTGGCCCGGTTGTTGCTCGTCCGCGCGCAGGCCGGCATTACCGAGGCGGTCGATCAGGGTGTCGGGCACACCGGGGCCGTTGTCTTCGATGTGGAAGATCAATTCGTCGGTCGTGGTCGGTTCGATGCGCAGCCGCACGTGGCTTGTCGCCCATTTGCAGGCGTTGTCGAGCAGGTTGCCGAACAGTTCGAGCAGATCTTCGCGATCGAGCGCGTAATTGTGCGCGGGAACATCGAGTTCGATGGCGATACGGTCGCCGTATAGCAGGCGCAACACATCGACCAGTGTCGGCAACTGTGTGCTGGCGTCGAAACCATCGCCCGGCGGACCTCCGCCGGAGAGGCGGGCGCGGCGAAGTTCCCGTTCGATGGTCTGGTACATGGTGTCGATCTGGCTGCGCAAGGTGTCGGCCATTTCCGTCTCGCCGCGTTCCTCCAGTTCGTCCGCACTTTGATTGAGCACGGCGAGCGGGTTTTTCAGCGCATGGGACAGGTTGCCGACGGTGTGGCGGATGCGCCCCAGGCGTTGCCCGTGATAGCGAACGAGGCGATTGACCGCATCGAGCATCGGCCGTACTTCGCTGGGCGCCGTGGTCGGCACGGGCGTGACTTCGCCACGCTCCAGCCGCCGACAGGCCGCAGCCGCTTCCTGCAGCGGCGCGAGGCCGCGTACCAGCAGATGGCGCTGGAGCAACAGCAGCAACACCAGTGCGATGCCCGCGCCGGTCAGCAGATGACGTCGGAACTGAGTGATGGCCGCCTTCAGTTGCGTGACATCCTCGGCGACGGCAACGACGGTTTGCCCGTTGTCGGCGGCGAAATGGCGTGTGAAGACGAGCAGCAGTTGATCCGCCGGGCCATGAATATAGATTCCTTTTGCGTTTTCGGGGACGGCGTCGGGGATGGCAAGGTCCGTGTCCCACAGAGAACGGGAAAGGATGACCGTATCGTCGTGAACAATGCGGAAATAATGGCCGGAAAGCGGTAGCTGATAAAGGCTGCCGGCCGATTCCTGTATTTCGAAGGCAGTGTCGCCGTTGGCGAAACGGGCATAGAGCAGGTCGGCATCGTGCTGCAGGCGCGAAACGATGAAGTCGTGCACCATCTGGCGGGGAAAGTCTTTCAGACCGGTAGCGAGCAGCAGACCGGCGGCGATCAGCACTGCCGACAGGGCCAGGGAAAGGCGGGCACGCAACGACGAAATCATGGGTCCGGGGTTTCAAGCATCGCCATGAAGGATATAGCCCTGGCCGCGGCGGGTTTCGATGCGTTCGGTGCCGATCAGGGTGCGCAGGCGGCGTATATAGACCTCGATCACATTGCTGTCGCGCGCGCCGTCGTAGTCATAGACGTGCTCGGTCAGCTGGGTTTTCGACAAGACCTCGTTCGGGTGGCGCAGAAAATAGCGCAACAGGCGGAATTCGGTCGCGGTCAGCGGGAAGTCGCCGCCGGTTTCGTCGACCAGGCATTGGCGTGCTTCGTCCAGCAGCAGGCCGCCTATGCGCAATTGCGGAGCAGCGGTTGGTGTGGCGCGGCGCAACAGTGCTTGTATGCGGGCGATCAGTTCCTCGACGTGAAACGGCTTGCCGAGATAATCGTCGGCGCCTGCCTGCAGGCCGGCGACGCGTTCGCTCCAGGCGTTGCGCGCGGTGAGAACCAGAACCGGTACGGCGCTACCCGCCTGACGCCAGTCTCGCAATACATCGAGTCCCATGCGGCCAGGCAGGCCGAGATCGAGAATGACCGCGTCGTAAGGTTCTGTGGCGCCGAGGTGACCGGCGTCGATGCCGTCGGTCGCCCAGTCGACCGCATACCCTTCCCGCATCAAGCGGCGGCGCAAACGCTCGCCCAATACGGCATCGTCCTCGGCAATGAGCAAGCGCATGATTTTGTCATCGTCCCCTGTATCGGTCCCGTTCCCCTCTGTGCCGCTCTCGTTCCTTGTGCCGCAGTACCTCGCCAGTGCTGGCGTCGAGTTCAAGTTTATGGATAACGTCGCGCTCGTCAATCACCTTGACTTCATAAACATATTGGTCACCTTCGCGGTCCAGTTCGACTTCGACGATCTGGCCGGGCTGAGAAGTACGGACACGGGTGATGATGTCTTCCATGGGCAGAATTTTCCCGCTTGCGCGCAACTGGCGTACTTCATCCTGGCGCAAGCGGCTGTCATCGGAAGCCTCTGCGGTCGGATACGGCAACACGGCGGTCGAAACGACAAGGGCGATGGCCATGATGGCATGGGGGCTACGACTACGGCTGGGCATGGAGTTTCTCCGTTGGCAGTGGCGAGCGAAGATGCACGAATGCAAACGATGTCGGAAGTTTATGTCCAGGTAACTGAATCAAAACTGAATCAGTTCGAGGGTATGGGGTGACGCCAGGCGGCCTGTTGATTCGTGCCGCATATTGAACGTGTTTCAGTGTGTCGGTATTTTTTACACAGGTGGTGCGGGTTTACCTCTAAGGGATAGCTATTATATTGAAAACATTGATTTGATTTTTTTGGGCATCGAACTTGCTTTGACTGATTCGAATTCTCCACATCGAAAGGTTCCGACATGTTCGCCAAAAAGCTTGTTGCTGCCGCAATGCTTACCGCATTCTCGGCCGGCGCCAACGCCGCGCTCTTCAATTTCACGGGCGATATCGCCTACCACAACGACGTCATCCTGCTGTCGTTCACGTTGGATCATGACGCGACCAACGTGCGTGTCTGGACGGATTCCTACATGGGCGGTACGAATTTCGACCCGATCACTGCGCTGTGGAATGCTTCCACCGGTCAGCTTCTCGCGCAGAACGACGATAATTCCAGCGTCAACCCCGGCACGCAGACGATCTGGGATTCCGGCTTTTCGCTGCCATCGTTGGCGGCCGGTACCTATTACCTCACCATTGCCACGTACAACAACTGGGTTAACGGTGTTACCGGTACCTACATCTGGTCTGGCAGCGGTGCCAGCCACTACCTTAGTGATGGTTTCAGGTTCGACAGCCAAACGCCTACCGCTATGAGCGAGTGGGCCCAGCCGTCCAGCCACGTCGGCATGGGTACCAATTGGAGCGTCTGGTTTGACGGCGTGTCCAGTGCGAGTGGGCCTGGCTCTACCGTTCCCGAACCGGCCAGCCTGGCTCTTCTTGGGCTTGGCCTTGCAGGTTTGGCCTTGCGTCGCAAGAAGGTAGCAGCTTCGGTTTGAACGCCTTCTTGCAGCAGTGAAGACAAAGCCTCCGTTTTGGAGGCTTTGTTGTTTTTACAGCAAGGTCATCGCATCTTTCTCGCCGCGTTCGTAGACCACGTTGGCACGACCGACCAGGAGTGGGTCGAGCGCGCCGATGCGGTCGATATCCTTGGTGGAGTAGGCCAGTTTGTGCAACACATAGCGCAGGGCATTCAAGCGTGCGCGTTTTTTGCAGTCCGACTTCACGACCGTCCATGGCGCATCGGCGGTGTCGGTGTAGAAGAACATCGCTTCCTTGGCTTTGGTGTAATCGTCCCATTTGTCCAGCGATGCAAGGTCGATGGACGACAGTTTCCATTGTTTCAGCGGATGGCTCTGGCGTTCCTTGAAGCGGCGGCGTTGTTCCCCGCGGCTGACCGAGAACCAGAACTTGATGAGATGAATGCCGCTTCGCACGAGATTGCGTTCAAATTCCGGCACTTGGCGCATGAACTCGTTGTATTCGTCGGGTGAGCAAAAGCCCATGACGCGCTCGACGCCGGAGCGGTTGTACCAGGAACGGTCGAACAGCACGATTTCTCCCGCTGTCGGCAGATGCTGGATGTAACGTTGGAAATACCACTGGCCGCGCTCCACCTCGGAAGGTTTTTCCAGGGCGACGACGTGCGCGCCGCGCGGGTTCAGGTGTTCCATGAAGCGTTTGATCGTGCCGCCCTTGCCGGCCGCGTCGCGGCCTTCGAACACGATGACCACGCGCTGTCCGGTTTCCTTGACCCAGGCCTGCAGTTTCAGCAGTTCCACTTGAAGCCGATATTTCTGCTTCTCGTAGTTTTTGCGCGTCATCAGGTTCTTGTACGGATAACCGCCTACGCGCCAGGTGTCGGATAGTTCGTCGTCCGGGTTGGGGCGCAGTTTTGCCCCTGGCTGCTCGTCGTGCAAAAGCGCGCGGCGCAACGTGGCGGCATCGTCGGGCGATGCGCCGGCAAGAATGGCCTCCAGGGTTTTCGCGACGCCGCCTATATCGCTCTTGACCGCTTCTTCGAGGATATCCTGGACAGCGATGTGCTTGGACGTTTGAGCGGCCTTGATGGCCTGGCTGACTTCGAATTCTTCGATGCCCTGTTCGCTCAGATCGGGAGAGATGTCGCCGTTTTGAGCGCGCCGGGGTTTGGATGTGTTGATGCGCGGGCGTGCTTTCTGGCCGTTCGTTTGAGGTGGCGTCGTTGTCTCGGACTGTGATTTAGGCGTGGCCATGAAAACCTCGTCTGGTTGTTGCGGAACGGTTTTCCATTTTACGAGCGTTGTGTGTCAATAGAATAAAGCGATTGGAAAAAAGCGATGAAACACATTGTTTGGTAATGGAACGGGTGATTTGTTCCGCGAACGGAAAGCCATGATCTGAAGATGATGTGCGTGAAGCTTGCAGCGAGTGGATCGGTTGCCGCGTTGCGTCACCGGCATCGCTGAATTCCTGTATTTTTGGACCGCGGTGCGCCATGGCAATCTATGCTGATTAGAATCGCGCTTCCATCCACTTTTTTGACGACTGCCGGCTGTGGATACCCTCGGTATTTTCGCCGGTACCGATTGCCGACATGCCACTGACTCCACAGGCCCGGTCGCTGCTCGATATGGCGTATCGGGTTGGTGCGCCGCGTTTTCACGAGCTTTCCGTTGCTCAGGCGCGCCATTCCTTTCACAAGTTGTTGCATGTGTTTCGGCCCGAATCGCCAGCAGTGGCGGCGGCGGCCGACGTACCGATCTCGCGTGCCGATGCTTCCGTGCTGCTGGCGCGTCTGTACCGCCCGCTCGATAGCCGTCCGGACGAGGTATTGCCGCTGTTGCTGTGGCTGCACGGCGGTGGTTGGTGTGTGGGCGATGTGGCCAGTTACGACGTGGTGTGCCGCGAATTGGCCAACGGTTCCGGCTGCGCGGTGTTGTCGGTGGATTATCGCCTGGCGCCGGAACATCCTTTCCCCGCCGCGGTGAATGATGCCCGGCTTGCTTTCGATTGGGCCACGGCCAATGCGGGCGTACTCGGTATCGATCCGGCTCGCATTGCGCTATGCGGCGACAGTGCTGGCGGCAATCTGGCAATCGTCACCGCGCTTGCCTTGCGCGAGGAGGGCGGAGCGCAGGCCGCTTTTTTGCTGCTGGTGTATCCGAGCACCGAAATCGTCAGCATGCGGCCATCGCGCCAGGCGTTCGCCGATGGCTATTTCCTCGATCGTGAAAGTCTGACGTGGTTTTTCTCCCGCTATCTGCCGCATGGTGATACGGAGGATTGGCGTGTGTCGCCGATGCGGGCGGCCTCCCTGGCCGGCTTGCCGCCGATGCTGATGGTGACCGCCGAGTTCGATCCGCTGGTGGACGATTGTGTCGCTTTTGCCGAACGTGTGCGTGCGGAAGGAGGCGAGGTGGAACATTGGCCAGTGATGGGGGTCGTGCATGGCTTTTTGACCCTGGGTAAAATTTTTCCCGAGGCGGGCGCTACCGTGGAGTACGCCGCTCAGACTTTGCGTCGGCGCTTGAAAGCGGCTTCCACGCCATGCGGGAGGCACGGGGAAGAACATGCAGACTAGCGACGATACGCAGGCGGTACCGGAGGAAACGGAGCGCCGACCGGCGCACCATCCCTCCAAGGCGGGGTTGGCGGGCACGGCGGTGGCGGCGGTCGGCGTGGTGTTCGGCGATATTGGTACCAGCCCGCTGTACACCTTGAAGGAAGTATTCAATGGCCCGCATGCGGTCGCGGTGACGCCGGACAATGTCTACGGCATTCTTTCGCTGGTTTTCTGGGCCTTGACGTTGGTCGTATCGGCCAAGTACGTCATCTTCATTACTCGTGCGGATAATCGCGGCGAAGGCGGCATCATGGCCCTGACTTCGCTCGCGTTGCGCGTGGTGAAGTCGAGCAGGCATGCCTGGGTGTTGTCAGTGATCGGTGTATTCGGCGCCGCGCTGTTCTATGGCGACGGCATGATCACGCCAGCCATTTCGGTGCTTTCGGCGGTCGAAGGGCTGGAAGTAGCGCTGCCCGCCTTTCGCCACTGGGTCATTCCGATCGCACTGACGGTGCTGATCGGCCTCTTTCTATTGCAGCGCCGGGGTACGGGGAGCGTGGGGGCCATTTTCGGGCCGGTCATGCTGTGCTGGTTTGCTGTTCTCGCACTGCTCGGGATCAACGGTATCCGCGCGCACCCGGAAATACTCGGTGCGTTCAATCCCTTGTGGGCCGTGCGCTTCTTTGTCGCCCAACCGCTGTTTGGCTGGCTTGCGCTGGGTGCCGTGGTGCTGGCGATTACCGGGGGAGAGGCTTTGTACGCCGACATGGGGCATTTTGGCCGGCGGCCGATCAAATATGCCTGGTTTACCGTGGTGTTTCCCGCGCTTTATCTCAACTACCTCGGCCAGGGCGCGCTGATTCTCGACAACCCGGAAAACGTCCGTAATCCCTTTTACATGCTGGTACCCGAACCGCTGCTCTATCCGATGGTGGCGATGGCCACGCTGGCGACGATCATCGCCAGCCAGGCGGTGATTTCCGGTGCGTTTTCGCTGACCCGGCAGGCGATTCAGCTTGGCTACGCGCCGCGCATGCAGGTCGTGCATACCTCGGAACGCGAGATCGGCCAGATTTACGTGCCCGGGATCAACTGGATGTTGCTCGGCGCGGTGGTGGCCCTGGTGATCGGTTTCCGCTCGTCGAGCGCGTTGGCGTCGGCCTACGGTATTGCGGTAACGCTGACGATGGCGATCGATACCATACTGGCCTTCATCGTCGTGCAAAGCCTGTGGGGCTGGGGCAGAGGCAAGGCCTTGCTGTTTCTCGTCGTATTCCTTGGCGTGGATATCGCCTTCTTTTCCGCGACCACGGTGAAGGTGGTCGCGGGGGGCTGGTTCCCGCTACTGATCGGGGGGCTGGTTTTCACATTGATGACAACCTGGAAGCGCGGCAGGGCGCAACTGAACGAGCGTGTCCGCACCGATACCATACCGCTGGACGCTTTCGTCCAGACGCTGTTTCACAGCCCGCCGCAACGCGTGGGGGGGACCGCGGTATTCTTGACGACCTGGCTGGATGGCGTGCCGCGCGCCTTGCTGCACAACCTGATTCACAACAAGGTATTGCATGAGCGCGTGGTGCTGCTGAAGGTGGAAACCGCCGATGAGCCCTATGTGCCCGACGATGAGCGCCTGGTGCTGGAAGAGCTGGATTACGGTTTTTATCGGCTGAAAGTGAAATACGGCTTCAAGGACGACCCGGACATTCCCGCGGCGCTGGCCCTTTGCGCCGAGAAAGACTTGTCTTTCGAGATGATGGAAACGTCTTTCTTCCTTGGCCGTGAAACGCTGATTCCGACAGTCGAGGCGGGCATGCCGACCTGGCGCGAGAAATTGTTCGTGCTGCTGTTCCGTAATGCTGGCAGTGCTGCCGATTATTTCCGCATTCCGCCAAACCGGGTAGTGGAGTTGGGCACGCAGGTCGAATTCTAGCCGGGGATGGCTCCGTCCGTCGTGGCGGATCGCTGCTTGAAAGAAGGCCGTTTTGCGCGGCCTTCTTTCGTTCCGCAGGCTTAGCCGGCTTGGTTGACGATGACTGTCTGTGCCGGCATCGGCGCGGGGAAGCCGGCTTCCGCCAGGGCTTCCTTGATCGTACGGTTGGTGTCGAAGTACACCTGCCAGTAGTGATTGTTGTGGCAGTACGGGCGTACGGCCAGAACCGGGCCGACGAGGTTGAATTCCAGGATTTCGACATCGACGGCGGGAGCCTCGATCACGTTGGGGATCGCGGCGATTTTCTCGCGCAGCAACTGCATGGCGGCGCGGTGATCCGCGGCCCCGGCAAGTTGCGCTTTCAGGTCGACACGGCGATAAGGTGTGTTGGTGTAGTTCTGGATCGTATCGGCGAAGATTTTGTTGTTGCCGATGATGGTATGCACGTTGTCCAGCGTGTGGACGGTCGTTGTGAACAGGCCGAGTTCCGTGACCGTGCCGGTTACGCCCGCAGCCGTGATGAAATCACCGACCTTGAATGGACGCAACACGATCAGGAAGGCGCCGGCGGCGAAATTCGCCAGCAGTCCGGACCAGGCCATGCCCACGGCTACGCCGGCGGCGGCGATGAGGGCGGCAAAGGTCGTGGTCTGGATACCGAAGTAGCCGAGAATGCCGATCACCAACAGGACGTTCAAGGTGACCGTGAGCACGGAGCCGAGGTAGCGCAGTACGGTCGGGTCGACTTTCTGCCTTTCCAGCGAGCGGCCCAGCAAATTGACCGCCACGCCGATCAGCCAGCGGCCAATGACCCAAAACAGGATCGCGACGATGATCTTGACGCCGAACTCGCTGGCGTATTGAACGGCAAGCTCCTGGTAGTGCGACACGTCTTGCGTATTCATGGGGTTTCCTTTTTCAGCGTTGGGGATTTTTCATCCACGTAACATACTCCATCGTGATTGTACGGTTGGCCGTGAAATTGTCTTGCCGCTTTCCGTAGCTGTTTTGACAGATCGAGTTGCCTGGTGCGGGTGATGGGTTTGCGTGCCGTTGGCCGGTAGCCGGAATGCCATATCGGACATCGGCAACGCACTGTGCTTTGCCTGCGCCTGGTGGTGCTGGCGAATGCAGGTTGTGACATTCCAAGGGGGAAAATGTCATGCGGCTCCGTGCCCGAAGTGGGCAACGTGACCGGGGCCGGAGCTTGTCGGCGCCAATCCAGCCTTGTCCGCCGTGAAAACTTGCGCCCCGCGTGTGCGGGGCGCAAGAGTGCGAATCCAGGCGGATAATTCAGGCGAGTTGCGTGCTTACACCCGCAGGTCTACCTGGCTGATGGTGCCGACAGAGCCGTCCTCGCGCAGATAGATACCGCTCGTGCGCATGACGCCTTGTGTCGTGTTGGCGGCGTCCTTGAGGTCGAAAGCGGTATTGGCACGACCAAGGTAGATGGCGCCGACGTTGGCTTCGGCGAGGGTCTTCAGCTCGCCCTGGCCGGACGCATCCGGGCGCCAGATGCGCAAGAGGGCGTAAGCCGGGTCGTTTTCGTCGATCCAGCCGTTGCCGTCGCTATCCAATGCGGCAAGATCGGCGAAGCCATCGCCGCTGATTGCGCCGAACAGTTCGCGGCCGTCGTCGATGCGGCCGTTGCCGTCGCGGTCGAAGGCGAGGAAGCCGCTGCCGCCGGTGAGCGGAACATCGTCGAGCTGGCCGTCGGCGTCCAGATCGAAGCGGAAACGGATGTCGGACAGTTCTGCCGCCGTGCCGGCGAAATCGAGAATCAACGGATCCTTGAGCTGGCCTTGTGCCGGAGGCGTCGGAGGTGGCTTCTGGCCGACCTGCAGGCTGAAGGACAGTTCCTCGCTGTATTGACGCTGCATGGTGAAAGCGAGATCGAAACGGATTTCCTGGCCGTCGGCGGTACGCACGATGCCGTTGGCGGCGAACGAGGTGCTTTCGGATTCGGCGTAGCTGGAGTGGTAATCGAAGCGAAAGCCGGCGGTGCCCGTCTGTGCCTGGGATGGCACGGAGCGCGAGGCCGTGGAGGATTCGGTCGGCGGCTGCCGCAGTTCGGACATGTTGGCGATCTTCACCGGCTTGCCGGTGAAGAATTCGAGCATGCGTATCAGCACATCCAGTTTCGGGTCACCGCTTTCGCTGATCAGGCGGCTCGCGTCCGCTTTTTGAGCGGCCAGGGCAGCATCGGAGAGTCTGACGGAACTGGCCGGTGTATTGCGGCTGCTCAGGTTTTGCAGGCTCGCGCGGTTGTCCGGGGCCGACCACGCTTCGAACTGCATTGAAACTTCCCGTTTTTCCGTCTGCGCGTGCGAAGACTGCATCTGGATGTTGGCCGATTGGATTTTCATCGTTGGCTCCCTGTTCTCTACCTGTTCCGCGTAGGCGGAATTCCCCTGCGAGAGCTATAACGGCAGCAGCGTCGAAAACTTGAATCGGCCAGTCTCTTGGAATAGTCAGCGATCGCGGCGAACGATGCGGATGCGGGCGTCGTCGCCGACGGCAACGTTGACCAGCCAGGTGAGCAGGCTGTAGAGCAGTGCGCTCCAGAACGCAGTCCAGAAATCCGTTACGTGCACGCCGGTGACGAGCCCGGATACGGCCCAGAACAGCAGGGCATTGATGACCAGGGTGAAAAAACCCAGTGACAGCAGGGTGATCGGCAGGGTGATGAGGATCAGGATGGGGCGGATCAGGGCATTCACCAGGCCGAGCAGCAGTGCGGCCACGAGTGCGGCGATGTAGTCGTCGACCCGCAAGCCGGAGATCAGGCCAGGGAGCAGCAATAGTGCGGCGGCGTTGAGCGCCCAGCGCAGGAAAAGGCGAATGCTCGGGTTCATGTTTGACGTGCGGGGGTTTCCGGCAAGGCGGTTGTCTCGAGCCAATGCCCGAGGTGGCGGCGGGTCAGGGAGGAAAGGGCGGAGATCCAGTCGTGGCGCTCGTTGAGGCACGGAATGTAGTTGAACGCCCGGCCGCCGGCGGCGATGAAGGCCGCTTTGCATTCCATGGCGATTTCTTCCAGTGTCTCCAGGCAGTCGGCGATGAAGCCCGGGCACATCACATCCACTTCCCGGATGCCTTCGCGTGCGAGCGCTTCCAGCGTCGGCTGGGTATAGGGTTTGAGCCATTCGGCTTTGCCGAAGCGGGACTGGAAGGTGACGAGCACGCGCTCGGCGGGCAGTTCCAGCGCGGCGCTGAGACGGGCGGCGGTGGCGTGGCATTCGTCGTGATAGGGGTCGCCCAGCTTCAGGCTGCGCCGCGGCAAGCCGTGAAAGCTCAGTACCAGCCGGTCCGCCTGGCCGTTCACCATCCAGTATTCGCGCACGTTTTGCGCCAGGGCGGCGATGTAGCCGGGGTCGTCATGAAAATCGCGCACGTAGCGCAGTTCCGGCAGGTTGCGCCAGTGGCGCAGGCAGCGTGCGACTTCGTCCATCGCGCTGGCCGTGGTACTGGCGGCGTACTGCGGGTAGAGCGGGACGATGAGGATGCGGCCGTGCCCGGTGGCGCGCAGTTGGTTGAGCGTGTCGGCGATGGATGGCGCGCCGTAGCGCATCGCCCAGGCGACATCGATTTCGTGGCCGCCTTGGCCGAGGTAGCCGCCGAGCAGCTTCGCCTGGCGTTCGGTATGGACCTTCAGCGGCGATCCATCCTTCAGCCATACGCTGGCGTATTTGGCCGCCGATTTGGCCGGGCGGGTGTTGAGGACGATGCCGTTGAGGATGGGCCACCAAGCGGCGCGGGGAATCTCGACCACGCGCGGGTCGGAGAGAAATTGCTTCAGGTAGGGGCGCAGCGCCGCCGCGGTGGGTGCGGTGGGGGTGCCGAGGTTGACCAGCAGTACCGCCGTGCGCGTCGTGGCGGCGGTGTCGCGTGGCGGTTCGGGCCAGTAGCGGGGCATGAATCTCCTTCGAGGGTCGGGTGGGCGCCGCGCCGATGGGCTACATCGATGTATCAGCGTGGTTCGGCGCCCGGCTTCAGCGGTGTCCAGCCTTCTTCAGTGTCCGGTCGACAGCGCACTCGACAGCAGGCGTGCGGTGATATCGACGATGGGACTGACGCGGTCATAGGCCATGCGGGTGGGGCCGATGACGCCGACCGAACCGACCACCTGGCCGTCGACTTCGTAAGGCGCGGTGATGACGCTACAGCCGTCCAGTTGGGCAAGGCCGGATTCGCCACCGATGAAAATCTGCACGCCTTCGGCACGGTTGGACATGTCCAGCAACTGCATCAGTCCGGTTTTCTGCTCGAACAGCTTGAACAGTTCGCGCAGGCGGGACATGTTGGAAGACAGGTCTTCGACTTCGAGCAGGTTGGTCTCGCCGGAAATCACGTAGCTGGTCGCGGTTTCTTCCGCCGCTTCGCTGCCTGCCTCGACGGCGGCGGCCATCAGTTCGCTCATGTCGGTGCGCAGTTGCTTCAGTTCGGCCTGGATGCGCAGGCGGATCTCGTCGAAGGCGAGCCCGGCGAAGTGTGCGTTGAGGTAGTGGGTGGCGGTTTCCAGTTCGGCCGCCGAGTAGCCGCGCCGGGTAAGCAGGATGCGGTTCTGCACGTCGCCCGTGGTGGTGACGATGATGAGCAGGATGCGGGTTTCGGACAGGCTGATGAATTCGATCTGGCGGATGCGCACTGCTTCCTTGCGCGGCGCGACCACGATGCCGGCGAACTGGGTCAGGCCGGAGAGCAGGTGCGAGGCGGCGCTGAGCAGGCGCTGCGGCTGATCCGGCACCAACTGGCCCTTGAGTGCCTGTACCCGGGCATTTTCCAGTGGCTGCACGGTAACGAGCGAGTCGACGAAAAAACGGTAGCCGAGCGCCGTGGGTATACGTCCGGCGGAGGTATGCGGGCTGGCGATGAAGCCCATTTCTTCCAGGTCGCTCATGACGTTGCGTACCGTGGCCGGCGACAGTTCCAGCCCTGAGTAACGCGAAAGCGCGCGCGAGCCGACCGGCTGACCTTCCGCAATGTAGCGTTCGATCAGCGTTTTGAGCAGAATTTGGGAGCGAGGGTCGAGCGAAGCCATTTCTAGGGGCGAATATAGCCGGGATTTGATCCGAGCGGTGAAAGGCGGAGTGGTGGGCGGGCCAAGGTGCCATGCAGTTGTACGTTGGCATGCCGTGCCACTATGCAAACAGGCGGTTTATATATGTGGTTTAATCGGTAATCGGTTCTATCGTCAATCATGAATACGCACACTTCTCCGCATTTTTCCAGCATTGCGCTGATCGGCAAATACCAAAGCCCGGATGTGGCCGAATCGGTGCTCGCCATTGCCGCATTCCTGCGCGAACGGGGTGTGGCCGTGTGGATCGAACAGGGAACGGCGAGCGCCATCGGCGACGATGGCGGCTTTCCGCTCGCCACTTTCGACGAGATCGGTGCCCAGGCCGATCTCGCGGTGGTGATCGGCGGCGACGGTACTTTGCTGGCCGCCGCGCGGCGCCTGGCCGAGCATAAGGTGCCACTGGCCGGCGTCAACCTCGGCCGGCTCGGCTTTTTGACCGATATCGCCCTTGCCGATGCGCTCGAACGGCTGGGGGAGATCATCGACGGCCGCTTTACCGAGGAATCCCGTTTCATGCTCGACGCCGACGTATTGCGCGGCGGAGAGCGTGCCTTCCATACGCTCGCGCTCAACGATGTGGTGGTCAACAAGGGCGATCTTGGCCGCATGATCGAATTCGAACTCGCGATCGACGGCGAGTTCGTTTATACCCAGCGTTCCGACGGCATGATCATATCGACGCCGACCGGCTCCACCGCCTATGCGCTGTCGTCCAACGGCCCCATCCTGCATCCGTCGGTCGGCGGTATCGCGTTGGTGCCGCTGTGTCCGCACGCGCTGACGGCGCGGCCAGTGACGCTGCCCGATTCCTGCCGTATCGAGATCACGCTGCTGCCGCCGCACGACGCCCGCGTGCATTTCGACGGCCAGGCCCGTTTCGATGCGCGCGCCGGCGATACCGTGCGGTTGGTCCGCTCGCCACTGTCGGTGCGTCTGGTACATCCAAAAAGTTACAGCTACTACGCCATGCTGCGCGAAAAACTGCATTGGAGCGCCACGCCCCGGCACAATTGAGTACGGCGCAAGCGAACAGATCGCTGGTCCGCGTGCGCGGGCGGCGCCTACTTTATCCTTCGACTCCTCGACCCTTTCGACAGATCCCGCCATGCTGCGTCGTCTCACCATCCGCGATTTCGTCATCGTCGATCGCCTCGAACTCGAATTCGGCGCCGGCTTCGGGGCGCTGACCGGGGAAACCGGCGCAGGCAAGTCCATACTCCTGGGTGCGCTCGATCTTGCCCTGGGGGGGCGGGGCGACAGTGCCGCCGTGCGCGGCGGGCGCGACAAGACCGATATCGCCGCTGAGTTCGACTGCGCCGACGACAGCGCACTTGCCGCATGGCTGCGGGACCAGGATATCGCCGCCGACGACGGTGCGGCGATTCTGCGCCGCGTGGTCGATGCCGGCGGCCGTAGCCGCGCCTGGATCAACGGTACGCCGGTGACGCTCGCGCAACTGCGCGAAGCCGGGGATTTTCTCGCCGATATCCACGGCCAGCATGCCCACCATGCGCTGCTGCGCGCCGATACGCAGCGCACCCTGCTCGATGCGCACGCCGGTGCCGGGGCATTGGTTGCGGAAGTGGCGGCGCATTACCGCGAATGGCGGCGGATCGCCGAGCTGCGCCGTGGCGCGGAACAGGATTCCGCCGCTTCCGAGCGTGAGCGCGAACTGCTCGGCTGGCAGATCAAGGAGGTCGGTGATCTGGCCTTCGATCCCGCCGGTTGGCGCGATCTCAACGCCGAACATGGACGCCTTGCGCATGCCGCGAGTCTGATCGAAGGCGCCGACGAGGCACTGAGCGCGCTCGACGAAAGCGATTACGCGGTATGCGGCGTATTGCGGCAACTGGATGGCCGCATTGCGGCGCTGGCCGGTATCGACCCCGCGCTGGCCGATGTGGGCGGCCTGCTGGCCAGCGCCGCACTACAGGCCGATGAGGCGCTGCA
>JAVBSY010000134.1:0-36489 GCA_031556475.1 Azoarcus sp. | reverse complement strand
GGCCACGCTGACCTTCTTCGTCTGGCTGGTCTTCGGTCCAGCCCCGGCGCTGACCTTCGCGCTCGTCAATGCGGTCGCGGTCCTCATCATCGCCTGCCCGTGCGCCATGGGGCTGGCCACGCCGACCTCGATCATGGTCGGTACGGGTCGCGCGGCAGAACTCGGCGTCTTGTTCCGCAAGGGCGAAGCCTTGCAGACGCTGCGCGATGTGAGCGTCATCGCGCTCGACAAGACCGGCACGCTGACCAAGGGACGCCCCGAGTTGACCGACCTCGTTCCCGCCGAGGGCTTCGAATATGGTGAAGTTCTCGGTCTTGTTGCGGCGGTCGAAACCCGCTCCGAGCACCCAATCGCCGAGGCGATCGTCGCGGCGGCAAAGCAGCGGGATATCACGCTCGCCCCCATTGAGAGCTTCGACGCCACACCGGGCTTCGGCGTGTCGGCCAAGGTCGCCGGTCGAACCGTCGCCATCGGCGCGGACCGCTTCATGACGCAGCTCGGACTTGATGTGGCGAGCTTCCTGCCAACCGCCCAGCGTCTTGGTGCGGAAGGCAAGAGTCCACTCTATGCCACGATCGACGGCCACCTGGCGGCGGTGATCGCGGTCGCCGATCCAATCAAGGAGACCACGCCCGAGGCGATCAAGGCGCTGCACGCGCTTGGCCTCAAGGTCGCGATGATCACCGGCGACAATGCGGCCACCGCCGCCGCAATCGCCAAGCAGCTCGGCATCGATGAAGTCGCGGCCGAGGTTCTGCCCGACGGCAAGGTTGCGGCGCTGAAAAAATTCCGCAGCAACGGTGCGCGGGTCGCCTTCGTGGGCGATGGCATCAACGACGCGCCGGCGCTCGCCGAAGCGGACGTTGGGCTGGCTATCGGCACGGGAACCGACGTGGCGATCGAGGCGGCCGACGTGGTGCTGATGTCGGGCGACCTGCGCGGCGTGCCCAATGCCATCGCGCTCAGCCAGGCGACGATCCGCAACATCAAGCAGAACCTGTTCTGGGCCTTCGCCTACAACGCCGTGCTGATCCCGGTCGCGGCGGGCGCGCTCTACCCGGCGAACGGTACGTTGCTTTCGCCGATTTTCGCCGCGGCCGCGATGGCGCTCTCCAGTGTCTTCGTGCTCGGCAACGCGCTCCGGCTCAGGCGCTTGCAGGCGCCGATGGCGGTCGAGACCCGCACCCGAGATGCCGAGAGGCGGGACGGCATCGCCCAAGTCACGCCCATGAATGATTATCGATCCCAGGCCGAAGCGCCGCCTGGCTGAATACCAGAACGAGATCGAGGAGGCCGCCATGGATGACGCATTTCATCCTTACGTCATCATCCACACGACGCTGGTTTGCCCCGACTGCCGGGCACTGAAGGATTGGCTCCAGCGAGAGAGAGGATCGCGTTCGAAGAACGCGGCCTCACCGACCCCACGGTCATGGATGAAGCCAAGAGACGCACCGGGGTGCGTGTCGCCCCGATCACCCTGGTCGGTGAAAAATCCTTCGGCGGCATGTTCACGCCGCAAAAACCCGACCTGACCGCGGCACTCGGTCTGTCCAATTCTGTCTGAGAGAGCACCATGACGAAGCGCATCGAGATACGCCAAGCCGGATGCACCATCGCTGTGCCGGAGGGCGTGACCATCCTGGAAGCGGCGCTCGCCGGCGGCATCGCCTATCCGCATGCCGATGTGTTTTTTACGCCCGAAGAAACATCGGCACACAAGTAATCCCATTCATCAATCATGAGTGGCATGAAGATGAGCCGCAGACAGTGCAAGCAGCACGGCAGGGCGAAGTCGACAAAGCCACTGGCGGTTTGGCAATGGAATAAGCCGCTGGTTTTTCGGTGATATTTGATGAGCCCCCCACAAGGAGAGAACAATGAATATCGGACAAGCGGCTAAATTCTCCGGCGTTTCGGCGAAGATGATTCGCTACTACGAACAGATCGGCTTGATTCCGAAAGCGGTGCGCTCTGAGGCAGGCTATCGGAATTACAGCTTGCCGGACGCGCATAGCCTTTGCTTCATCCGTCGCGCACGCGACCTGGGTTTCTCTGTCGAACAGATCTCGGAACTCCTGGCCTTGTGGCACGACCGTGGCCGCGCGAGTGCCGACGTCAAGGCGATGGCGCTCTCCCATGTCACCGGACTGAAGGCGAAGATCGCGGGACTGCAAGCGATGGCGCAAACGCTCGAGCACCTGGCCGGTCGCTGCCACGGCAATGACCGCCCGGATTGTCCGATCATCGAGGATCTGGCTGAGCCGACCGCCGCAGCGGCGGAACAGCGTTCCCAGGTTCCACACAGGACGCCTCGGTTCGGGGTCGACACACCCGCCTCGTCGCGCAAGCGCGCTGCCACGGTTACTCATTCGTGAGCTGAGGTGAACGCACGCAAGCTTGCCCAGCATCGTTCTTCTTCGATGGTCATCCTTTCCCGGGTTCGCTCGGACGCGGTGGCAAAAATTTCGCCATTGAAAATCGAAATGAAAAATTTCGTTGAAAAGCGCTTGACCTTGTCACGCTGTCAAACCCCATATTGGTTGAACACCGTAACCAACCAGGAGATCAAGATGCTTCGTTTCCACATTCCCAACATGACGTGCGGTGGCTGCGCCAAGTCCGTCATCAAGGCGCTGCTGAGCGTCGACCCGCAAGCCCGCATCGAAACCGACCCGCCCACGCGTGAAGTTCGGGTCGATAGCGCGCTGGAGGAGAGCGCTTTCCTCGCGGCACTGAGCGAGGCCGGATATCCGGACAAGCAACGATCCGACGCAGCCAACTGATCAAGGAGTGGGACTCATGCAAATCAAGCGTTTTATCGCTATAGGCGCTGCGGTGATGGGCACTGCGGCAATGCCGTCATTCGCGGCGGGAGCGTCACCCCTGAAGGGCACTTTTGCCCTTCCCGGCATGACCGAGAAGGTCACTGCCGAACTCGTTGTCCGGGAAACCGGGCCGCTCACACGGGAGTTGCTGATCGCTTTTGCCGACAAGGCGACGGGTCAGCCAATCACGCACTTCGACGAAGAACTGACGCAGCAACTCCATGTGCTGGGGACTGACAGCGGTTTCTCCAGTTTCGTGCACGAGCATGCGGACAAGCCCGGATCGGACGGGCGCTTTCGGGTCGCGGTAAGCTTTCCGAAGCCTGGAACCTACCATGTCTATGCCGACGCTGTGCCGAGCGGTCTCGGCCAGCAGGTCATCCGCTTCGAAGTACCTGTGGGCAGTACAGTGGGCAGCTCGACAGTGCCGCAACAAGCAGCGCCCGCCAGTGCAGCCAATGGATCCGATGGCCCCTATGAGGTCAAGTTGAACACCTCTGCTCTCCGGGCTGGGACCGAGAGCATGATGGCGTTGACGATCCTGAAGGACGGCCAACCGGCTAGGGACCTTGGGCTTTATCTTGGCGTGCCGGCGCATGCAGTGTTCGTGAGCACCGACGATCTCAGCTATGTTCACGCGCACGCCATGGCGGCGGATGGACCGAGAGGCGCCCACGCCGCGCACGGGTCGCATGTCGACCCGAAGGCCGCCATCCCGGCCAAACTGATGCTTCACGCAACGCCCCCCCATGCGGGTCGGTATGCGCTATGGATCCAGTTCAAGGGTGACGGCCAAGTGCGAACTGTGCCATTCGTCGTCACTGTTCCGGCAACGCAATAACCTCCCGCGATTCACGGTGACATCTCGGTTACTTCGTCGAGTGTGTTTCCGTGGGCGCGCGCCGGAATTGCGGATACGCCGTCCCGTATAAGCCCGGAGCATTCCTGCCGATTGGCGGTCACACTTTGCCGCTGATCAGGTACCGCTCCGGGCTTTTTCAGAGTCCGCAAGCACAGCGAACCATGTTCGCATTTCGCGGTTTGACCCGGGACCGTGCAACCGTGTTCAAGCCGGCCCGTTCGGAGACGCCATTCCGCGGAATGCCTCATCGTTGGTTGTGCGAATCAGCATGCCGTCACTCGCAAGTCTCCAATAGCCATGGCTACGTGACCGCCGTTGGACTGCCGTGCCTGCCAAAGCCTTGTCCTGTCTCGCAGGATCGGTGGAACACCAGGTCTTCGATGGACAGATCAGGCAAGCCATTGAGCCGGGCATACGCCAGAGCCTCCGGCCGACGCATCATCGTGCCGTTTGCATTCATCAGTTCGCACAGGACGGCAGCGGGGCGGAGCCCGGCCATGCGAGCCAGATCCACTGCGCCCTCCGTGTGTCCCCTGCGCATCAGGACACCGCCGGTGCGCGCACGTAACGGAAACACGTGACCTGGCCGCACCAGATCCTGAGCCATGGCCCCCTCGCGGACCGCGGCCTGCACCGTTCGCAACCGGTCGGCGGCGCTCACCCCGGTGCTGACTCCATCCCTGGCCTCGATGGATACTGTAAAGGCTGTCCCGTGCCGGCTGCTGTTACGTGCCACCATTGGAGGCAGGTCCAGTCCGTCCGCAAGTTCTTCGGACAGGCACAGGCAAACGATACCGCTGCAGTCGCGGATGAGTTGGGCCATGGTTTCTACCCTCAGATGCTCGGCGGAAACGATCAGATCGGCCTCGTTCTCGCGGTCGTCGTCATCGAACAGCACAACCGGCAGACCGATGCGCATGGCTTCCAGCGCGCGTTGTATGCGGTAACGGTGTGGAGTGGTTGCAGCAGGGGGACGATTCTCGCCAGTGAATGGAAGATCGGGGAGATCGGAAAGGTCGGAACAAACAGACATGGAAACGCTCCTCGGAGAAAAGTTTTGAGAAGACGTTTTCGGGGCGCACGACAACGACGCCTGGCGGAACTGGCAAAGCCAGCCCGAGGCGTCGATCGCACATCTTCTTCTATCCGGACTGTGACCGTCGGCCCTGGCATTGCACCAGATCTGCTGACCCTGTCCTTGCGGGACAGGCGCTCGCGGGCTCATCCTCGGCAAAGATCCAAGATGCTTGCCGGGATATACCGCCGGTGGGGAATTTCACCCCGCCCTGAAGACGTGTGCTGGCGGATGCCAGCGGTGAGAGTATACCTTCGGTTCTAGCCTGTCGAATCAGGCTGGTTTCCGCGTCCAATCCATATTTTCTGAATCAACGGATGGCTGTGGAACACTGTTCCCTTCATCCATCCCGCCGCAACATTCCACGGCGTTTCGCGGTCGTCCAAAAAGTGAAGAAAGTCGTCGATGAGAGAGTGTGCAGCCGTCTGGCAGAGAATTTGCCTCGGATCGTATGCCGTACACACGAAATTACCGGCAGATTCCTCAAAACGAACCGAACAGGCTACCCAGGCCTATTACCGTTACCAGAGCCAGTATCGGGCCGATGATGCCGACCAGCGCGATGTCGCGATAGCTGTCACGGTGGCCGGTTCCGCAGACGGCAAGCAGCGTGACCACGGCACCGTTGTGCGGCAGTACATCCAGCGTGCCCGAGCCGATAACCGCCACGCGGTGCAGCAGCGCCGGATCGATACCGGCGGCGGTGGCGGCATTCAAATAGATGTCGCCCAGCGCCTGCAACGCGATGGTCATGCCGCCGGATGCGGAACCGGTCAGCGCCGCCAGTGCATTGGTGGCGATGGCGAGCGAGACCAGTGGGCCGCCTCCGGCCGACAGTACCCAGTCGCGCACCAGCGCAAAGCCGGGCAGTGCGGCCACCACCGAGCCGAAACCGACCAGGCTGGCCACGCTCAGCGCCGGCAGCACGGCGGCATTGGCTCCGGCATCCATGCTCTCGCGCAGGGCGGGCAGGCGCCTGTGGTGCAGTATCAGCACGCAGACGATGGCAGCCGCCAGTGCGACCAATACCGCCCAGACGCCGCCAACCGCGGTCAGGCTGGTGGCGCCCCAGCGCGCCTCGGCCAGATAGTCGGCGCCCCAGTGTGGCAGCACGACGAGGCTCATCAGCAGGTTGACCGCCACCACCACGATCAGCGGCAGCAAGGCCACCAGCGGCGACGGTGCGGCGGTGCAGCACTGTCCGCGCGATGCTTCGGCTGGATCGAATTCGCGTGCGACCGAGGCCCGTTCGCGCACCAGCTCGCGCTCGGCGACTTCCCCGACCGCGACATCCGCCGAGTCGCCGAAGCCCTCATGGGCGGTCCGTGCGGCCCGTTCGGCATGGGCCAGCCACCACATGCCGAAGGCCAGCATGATGATGCTGGCGATCACCCCCAACCCGGGTGCCGCGAACGGCGTGGTGCCGAAGAATGGCATCGGGATCGCGTTCTGGATGGCCGGGGTGCCGGGCAGCGCCGACATGGTGAAGGTCGAGGTTCCAAGCATGATGGCCGCCGGCGCGAGCCGGCGCGGGATGTTGGCGGCACGGAACAGCGCCAGCGCCATCGGCGCGATCACGAAGAAGGCGACGAAGAGGCTGACGCCGCCATAGGTCACCAGCGCACCCGCGAGAACGACAGCCAGCATTGCCCGCTGCGTGCCCAGCTTGCGCGTCAGGAGATCGGCGATGGCCGATACCGAGCCGCTGTCGGCCATCAGCTTGCCGAACAACGCGCCCAGCAGGAACAACGGAAAGAACTGCGCGACGAAGCCGGCTGCGCTGCGCATGAAGGTCTGGGTCCAGTGCGCCAGCAGGGGTTCACCGGTGAAGGCGGCGGCCAGCAGCGCGGCGGCGGGTGCGAGCAGCAGCGTGCTCCAGCCGCGATAGGTCAGCCAGATCAGCAGGATCAGGGCCAGCAGGATGCCGAGCAGGCTCACTGTGTCAGACCTCCCGCAACAGCTCGTCCAGGTCGAGCGAGGAGCGCTTGCCCAGTGCGTCGCCGTGGTCCGTCAGGAACTGCTGTGCGGCTCGACGGCCTTCGTCGCGCAACATGCAGAGGAAGGCCCATTCGGCGTTCAGCTTGGACGAGTAGCCAAGCGATGTCATCGCGTCGCTGGCGATGCGATGAATCCGCATGCCTGCCCATTTCGCCCCTTCGCCGCTGCCCGGGTCCGCCACCTGCCGCAGCAGGGCGATCATGCGAAGCTCCTTCAGCAGCGGGGCATTGAAGGAAATTTCGTTGAGCCGGTTCTGGATTTCGCGGGCATCGCGTGGCGTGCCGTCGCGTTCGACCGGGTTGATCTGCACCAGGATGGTGTCGTGCGACTCGCATTCGCGTACCAGCGGCGTAATGGTGGGGTTGCCGGTGTAGCCGCCGTCCCAGTATGGCTCGCCATCGATCATCACGGCCTGGAACAGGGTCGGCAGGCAGGCCGACGCCAGCAGCACCTCCACGGAGACCTCGGCGTTCTTGAACACGCGTCCGCGGCCGGTGCGCACATTGGTGGCGGTGATGAACAGGTGGATGGGCGTGCGCGCCAGTTCGTCGAAGTCGATCGATTCGCGCAGGATATCGGCCAGCGGATTGTAGCCGCGCAGGTTCAACAGATAGGGAGAAACCAGCCGCGCGCCGAGGTCGAAGGCCAGAAAGAACGGTGAGTGGTCGAGCGACCAGCGCCCCGTCAGCATATCGAGCGGCGTGCGACGGAAGGGGCTGAGGATAGCGGCCTGCGCGACGCGCTGCCAGAAATTCTCGAGCGACTGCCGGGCACCGCAAGCGCCGCCGCGCGCATGCCCCAGTACCAGGATCGCCGCGTTCATGGCGCCGGCGGAGGTGCCCGAGATACCCTCGATGCGCAGCCAGGGCTCTTCCAGCAAGCGGTCCAGTACGCCCCACGTGAAGGCACCGTGGGCACCGCCGCCCTGCAAGGCCAGGTCCACGAGCACGGGCTCCCGGTCGGAGGCGGACAACCCCGGTCGGCTGAGCGCGGTCATCTCGTTTCCGCCATATTGTGGTTGGGAATTGGCATTATTCCCCGCGATCGATGTGACCATGGAACGAGCCGTACTGTGAATGAAAGCCGACACGGTACGGTGCCAGGCATAAGTTGCTTACAGTTGTCCGCCCCCTGCTCGGTCTGGAATAAGCGTGGGGCCTGCAGTAGAAAACGTGCTGAAAGTCGGTTTGGCGTCGATGGACGCCCGCCTCAGATCCCAGGCAGATGACCTGGGCTGTGGATTCACGGCGGCTTCAGGCGGCCATTGCATTGACAGGGGCATCGTCGCCAAGTTCATCGACGATATCGGTCTGCATGCCCCAGCGTTCGAACTCGGGTGAGAAATCGGCCAGCGGCACCATGCCTGCGGCGGTGAAGGCACCGGTGGGCAGGGCCGCGCCACGGGCCAACCGGCGGGCCAGCACGATAGCGGCCATGCAGGGGATTTCGGGGCCGTGATCGTTGTCGGCGGCGATGTGCCAGGCGCGGCGCGTTGGGCGCCCGGCGCTGTCGAGGCCTGTCACGCGCACCACCATGCCGCCCAGGCGTGAACCCAGCGGATTGAAGGCCGGCGCCAGGCGATGCAGCCATTGCGCCCAGCGTTCGGGCCGGCGTACCCAGCCCACGGTGCGCAAGGTGGCCAACGTAGCAAAGGCGCGCTGGGCGAGACCCAACTCGAGCGCGGCGCGGAACATCACACGTTCGCCCACGTTATAGCGTGTGGGAAACAGTTCGAGATCGGGAATGTCGCACAACGCGCCCAGGCGTGGGCGCAGCCGTGCGAATTCGATGCGCTGTGGTGCGGCCCAGCATCGATCCTCCTGCCACTGTCCGTCGCGCCAGACGCGGATCGGCATGCCGCAATAGCCGAGTACCGCCGCCAGCGTGGCGACGCCGAGCGGTGCTGTCTGCGCGGGTGCGATGCAGGTGTCGACGGTGTCGATGCGCTGCCAGCCTTTGCATGAATGTTCCACCACCGCCGACGACAAGGCCGGGACGGTGCTCGCGCCGCTGATACCCGTGCGATGCGCCGCCAGAAAGGGTGCGCGCATCGCATAGGGAAAATCGCAAACGAAACGGCGCCCGTCGGCCAGATCGATGTAATGCGCGCCGGCCTGAGCTGTGGCGCGGGCTACCGTGTAGGGTTGATCCTGGAACGGCCCCGCCGCATGGATGACCAGATCGACACCCATGCGTTTGAGCATCGCGCCCAGATCGGGAGCGTGCCAGTCGAGTGGCGCTGCGGTGGTGCGCGCAGCGGAATCCAGGGTTTCGATCAGCGCTTCGGCGCGTCGTGCGTCGCGCCCGCCCACCAGCAGTTCGATGGCGGATTCACGCGCCAATGCGCGGCAGATGCGTGCGCCGAAATTGCCATACCCGCCCAGCACCAGCGTCCTCATGGCTTGGTGTCCTTCCCTGTTTTGTCCGGCTGTGCTTTGAAGTTCCTGGGTGCTGTCCGTGGTTTTCCTACGAGTACGAACTGAAGACTTCCGCTGTTCCATCCTTGTGGATCAGCAGCACCCGATAGGGGTCGAGCCGGCCGCCGTAAGCGGCTCCGTCCATGCCCGGCGAGCCGATCGGCATTCCAGGAACCGCAAGCCCCAGAGCCTGGGGTTTTTCCTTGAGCAGCCGCTGGATGTCTGCCGCGGGGACATGTCCTTCGATCACATAGCCTTGCACGAGCGCGGTGTGGCACGAACCGTACTTTTTCGGCATGCCCAGCCGGCTGCGTGCCGCGTCGTTGCCCTGATCGATTGAGCTGGCGGTAAAGCCGTTTTTTTCCAGATGGGCAATCCAGTCTCCGCAGCAGCCGCAGTCCGGGTCTTTCCACACCTGGACGGCAATGGATTGCGGCATCGCGCTGGCAATCAGCGGACTGGCGCCGAGCGCGAGCGCGCCCAGCAGCAGGGTGCGCCGCCGGGGATTCGTCGGATAACCGGGCGATGACATGATGCGGACTCCTTGTCTTCGGTGATTGAGGGGTGCGACTTCCTGCCGACCTCGATGGCGCCTTTCATGCCGGCTCCGTAGCGGTTCGGCGCCAGGCGGAAAAGAGGGCCGATGATCATCTCGTCAGCCCTTTTTCGTTTACTGGATCGGGGGCAAGGGTACGCATTATTCCGCGGTGCGGCCACCGGGGTTGTGAAAGCTTTGGCACGAACTGTTTCATGAATATTCGTACGCGGCCGGTGGAAGTATTCGCCGTGGCGGGGTTGTTTGCCGTTCGGCAGCCAAAAAAGTGCCGGCCACGGTGAGGGCCGGCATCAAGACGAAGTCACGGGGCTTCGTGGAGGAGAAGCGCTTTGCCGTCGCCACGGACAAAAGCGGTGCTGATGCTGTTCAGTGTAGGTGCGCTGGCGGGGGTTGCCGCCGGCGGAGTACCCACATACGGGTCGAATCTGCCGGATGCAGCCGTGGGTGGAGGGGTTCGGGTATTCCCGAAAATGGGTAGCAGGACCGGTTTTACGCGGGCGGCAGTGCAGCAGCGGAGGCAGCTTTGTCTGGCGCCGGTTTGGCGAGCAACGCGGAGAACAGCAGGGCGAGAATGGCGCCGGGGCCGACGGTGATGCCGATGGCGCGGAGCACCGGGACTTGCGAGAAGGCGAGCAGGCCGAAGCCGCTGACGGTGGTGAGGGTGGCGAACAACAGGGAGGCGAGGGTACGCGGGGTGGGGAGGCTGCCGTCGCCGTGGACGAAGAAGAGGGAGTAGTTGGAGCCGACGGCGACGATGAGGAGCATGCCGACGAGGTGGAGGAGGATGAGCTGTTCGCCGGCGAGCGCGAGTCCGGCAGTGACGACGAGCACGGCGGCGGCCAGCGGCGTGGCGGCGCGGACGACTTTGGCCGGGCTGCGCAGGAAGAACAGGAGCATGGCGACGATGGCGGCGACGCCGCCGAGGGCGAGGTGGATCGCTTCGTCCAGGTAGCCGGTGTAGAGGGCGTCGGATTCGTGTTTGAGATCGAGAAAGAGCGGTGCGGAAGACGGCGGCGCGGCGGCGGCATTGCCCGGATCGGCCGCGAGCGCGGCGCGTATCCGGGCAGCGTCGATGATGTGGCCGGCAGCGGCCGGGGCGCGTAGCGGCAGCAGGGCGCGGGCGCTGTGCCCGGTACGGATCAGCATGGCATCGACGGCAAGCGCGAGCGAGGTGCCGTCCATGGCGTCGCGCGTCAGCGGTGGGCGGTTGCGGGCGGCGTCGGTGTCGTCGAGGAAGGGGGTGAGGCGGGCGGCGGAGAGCGGCAGGCCGGCGCTGGCGGCTTCCAGCCGGCGGGCGAGTTCGTCGCGCGGGGGAAGGCTGTCCAGCCGTTCGCGCTGGGCGGCGAGGCTGGGAAGGTAGCGTGCCGGGCTGTCCCAGCCGTCGATGACGCCCGCTTCGCGCAGGGCCTCCAGTTTGGGGGTGAGCGCTTCGGCGGCTTGCAGGGCGTGTTCGGTATCGGCACCGTCGACGATGACGAGATAGCGTGTGTCGGGCGCGCCCATTTCGTTGCGCAGGTGCAGGTCGAGTTCCTGTGCGGCGGGCGGTACGGGGCTGAGCGCGAGCAGTTCGCTGTTCCACAGGCCATCGCGCTCGAGGGCGAGGATGGCGACGGCGGCCAGCGCCAGCGCCGGTACGAGCCACCGCAGCCGCGATGCGGCGCCGATCAGGCGTTCCAGCCGCCGGCCGATGGGGGCGACGTCGCGCAGGCGGAAATCGTCCGGCAGCAGCGTGGGCAACAGGTAGCGGGTTATCAGTGCGGCTACGGTGATGCCGACGATGGAGTAGAGCCCGAGCTGGGCGAGGCCGGGAAAGCCGGAAGCGAGCAGGGAGACGAAGCCGGCGATGGAGGTGAGCAGGCCGAGCCGGATCGTCGGCCAGAAGGTGCGCATGCCTTGTTCGGCGGCGACACGGCCGCCTTGGCCGTGGCCGGTGCTGGATTGGATGAAGAGGTAGATGGCGTAATCCACGGCTTCACCGATCAGGGTGGTGCCGAAGCCGAGCGTGAGTCCGTGCACCATGCCGAAACCGAGGCTGACCGCGGCGATGCCGGCGAGCGCACCAGTGACGACGGGCAGGAGGCTCAGCAGGAGCACGGGCAGCGAACGGTAGACGGTGAGCAGCAGGGTGACGACAAGGGCGGTGGCGGCGAGCGCGATGCGGCCGACTTCGTGCTTGATGGTGGCGCGCGATTCGACGGCGAAAACGCCGGGGCCGGTCATGTCCAGCGTGACGGTGGCGGCGGGCAGGTCGGCGCGGGCATCATCGAAGGCGGCGCGCAGCGCGTTCATGGCTGCTTCCTGGGCGTCGATGTCGGCGCCGGAGGCGTGGGTGAGTACGAGCAGCAGTGCGGTGGTGCCGTCGCGCGAAACCCATACGCCGCCGTGTTCGGTATCGCGCGCGGGTTGGTTGCCAGGGTCGAGCTGGCGGAGCAGCGCCATCATTTCGCCGGTGGGGTCGCGCGGAACGAGCGCCTTGGCCAGCAGGCCGGCAGGTGAGGCCAGCAGGGCGAGCGTGTCGTCGAGCGAGCGGCGCAGTCCGGCGACGGAGAAGTGTTCGGCCGTTACTGCGGGGCTGAGTGCGTAACGGTTGTCGAACAGCCAGCGCTGGTCGGCTTCGAGGTGGGCGGTTTCACCATTGTTCACCGAGGCGAAGCGGTCGTCCGCACGCAGGCGTTCGGCGAGGCGGTGCGATATCTCGGCACGCTCTGCGGCGTCGCCGCCGGACAGGCCGACGAGGAAGAGGCGCGACACCATGCCGTCGCGCAACTGTTCCACCAGCAGGCGTTGTTCCGGCGTGGGGTCGCGCGGCAGGAAGACCGACATGTCGGCGGTGAAGGTGGTGCGCAGGACGAGGCCGGCAAGCACGGCGACCAGTGCCAGCCATGCACAGAAAACGATTGTGCGTCGGCGAGGATGGTGCTGAGGACGGTCGTTTCGGGCGGATGTCATCGGACCGGTTTTTCGATGCGCATCACCGAGCGATCGCCGTCGGCCTGAAATATTTCCACGCCACGCACATCGCCGCCGCTACCGGTGACACGGATGCGCAGCACCAGCTTGACCACCGCCGGATCGGCGGGCAACAGGTCGAGCGCCCATTGGGTGGCGGTGCCGGACAGACTGAGGGCGTAGGTTTTTTCCAGCGCGGCGCGGTTGCCGGCCAAGGTGGCGCGAATGCTGTCGATGAGTGCCGCCGCTTCCGGGTAGTCTTGCAGTCTGAGGGTATGGGTGCGGCCGTCGCGGGTGAGGCTGAGTGTGTCGCCGTCGAGCACCATCGATTCACGCTGGGGCGTTTCGGTGTGGCGTTCGAGGCGGGCGGGGGCGACGTAGACCAACTCACCGGTCGATTCCAGCGGTGCGTCGAGCAGCGCCAGGTGGCGGGTTTCGGTGAAGCGCACACGGCCGCCGCCGTTGGCGGAAAGCGCCTGCATCAGGCGCGCAAGGTCCCAGTCTGCGGCGGATACGGTGGCTGAAACGAGCGCGGCGGCAAGAAACAGGCAAAACGCGGCGAATGGGCGGCGGGTCATGACCGGGACCAGAAATCGAAGAAGTTGAACCAGTTGGCCGGTGCTTCTCGGCAGCAGCTTTCGAGTGCCGCAGCGTAGCGCGCTACGGCGTCGCGGATGGCTGCGTCGCGTTCGCCGGCGCCGACGGCGGCGAAGTCCGCCACCGGCAGGAAGCGGATGGTGTAGCGATTGCCGCCGTGATACAGGCCGGCCATGAAGACGATGCGCGCGCCGAGCATGGCCGCCATGCGGAAAGGGCCGAGCGGCAGTGCCGCCGGGGCGCCGAGCAGGGGTACGGCGAGGCGCGGGCCGTCGTCCTCGCCCAGGCTGCGGTCGGCCAGTACGCCGACGAGCGCACCGTCGGAGAGGCGGTCGCGGACGCGGAGCATGGCGTCGAGCGTGCCGAGCGGGATGATTTCGGGGCGCGTGGAGGGGTTGATGGCGCCGAGCATGGCGTTGATCTTGCGCGCGTTGGCTTCGTACATCGCCAGCGCGACGGCGAGGTTCGGCTGCTGGCGGCCGGCGGCACGAATGACTTCGAAGCTGCCGAAGTGCGCGCCGAAGAGCAGTACGCCATGCTGAGGCGAGGCGGAGCCTTCGCTGGCGATCAACGTTTCGCCTTCGATGCGGATGTCGAACAGCTCGAAGCGGTCGTTGAGCAGGTAGATGCGATCGTGAATCGTCGCGGCAAAGCTGAAGAAATGGCGATACAGGTCTGTGATCCGCGGCGCACGGCCAAGGGCGCGGCGCAGGTAGGCAGCCGACGCGGCGCGCGCGGCGGGGGCGAAGAGAAGAAAGTAGGTGCTGATGAGGTGCAGCACCACGCGCCCGGCGGGGCGGCCAAGGTTCAGCGAAATCCACGTCATCAGCCGCAGCATGGCCATGTTGCTGCGTTCCGGGCGGTTCGCCCATTCGGCGCTGGCGGCGCGTGAGTTGCTGTCGGCGTTCATGCGCTGACGGTGATTTGGGACTGAGGTGACAGTGTACCGCTTGCTACCGCGCAGCCGTCGCGCTCGATGACGAAAGAAATGCTGCCACTTGCGTTCGGCGCCTGCCAGCGCAGCATCAATGTTTCGCCGGGTGCGGCCGGGGCGAGAAATTTTGCGTTGGGCAGCGTCCAGCGACAGTCGTCCAGGTTGAAGACGGTTTCCAGTACGCGCGCCGCTTCGTCGATCAACACCACACCGGGCACGATCGGCCGGCCGGGAAAATGGCCGGTGAAGGCGGGGTGGTCGGCGGCAATGGCGAGCACGCGCTCGCCGCCCGCAGTGTCACCTTGTCTGTTCATGGGCGCCTGGTTCATACGCGACTCTCGCGGCGGGCGGCGAGCAGCGTCTCACAGGTGGCGCGAGGCATTTTGCCGGTGGCGTTGCGCGGCAGCGCGTCGAGGAGGACGAGTGGGCGCGGCAGGAAGACCGGGTCGACGCGCTGGCGCAGCGCGGCGAGCAACGTGGCGGCATCCATGCCCGGGGCGACGGCGAAGGCGGCCAGGCGTACGACGGCGGCGCTGTCGTCGGTGTCGTCGTCCGGCAGGTGGAAGCAACCGTCCGTTACGCCGGGAATGGTCAGCAGTTGCTGGTTGAGCCAGCCGAGCGAAGTGCGTTTGCCGGCAATGTTCACCAGATCCGCATTGCGGCCCTTGAGGAGAAAGCGGTGTGCATCCACGTGCTCGACGATGTCGCCCAGCGGCATGGCTTGCTCGATATGGCCGCCGCTGGCCCAGGTGGCGTTGTCGCGCGCTTGCAGTTCGATGTCGGGGAACAGCGTCCATTCCTCGGTCGTCGCGCTGCGCCGGGTGGCGATCTGGCCGGTTTCGGTGCTGCCGTAGATTTCCAGCAGAGGCGAGCCGAAAGCGGCTTCGGCTTCGCGCGCGAGCGCTACCGGCAACGGTGCGGTGGCTGAAACGACGAGTGCCACCGGCGGCAGCGCAACTTTTTCGCCGAGCAGGCTGCGCAGGTGAAACGGCGTGGTGACGAGTACCGCCGGTGTGGCCGCGCGGGCGAGCGTGGCGGCGATATCCGCCGGATAAAAGGGCCGGCCGGCGTCGAACGCGACGCCGCTTTGCAGCGCAACCAGCACAGTCGATTCGAAGCCGTACATGTGCTGCGGCGGCACGGTGCCGACCAGCGTGGCGGGCCGTGCCGGATCGAGGCCGAGCGCCGTGCCTTCGGCACGGACGTTGATCACCAGCCGGCCCCAGGTTTTACGGTGCGGTACCGGCGTACCGGTGGAGCCGGAGGTGAATACCCAGGCAACCAGGCGGTCTGCTTCGATTTGCGGAATGTCGCACGGACCGTTGGCGACGGTCGCCGGCAGATCGGGAAAATGCATTGCCGGCAGCGGCAGACCCGTTGCGTCGCCATCGGTCAGTACCGTGGTGTCGGGGGCGAAAACGGCCAAATGGCGCAGTGTTTCGGGTGTGTAGGTGGAAGGCAGCAGGTTGATCCGCCTGGCAATGATGCCAGCGGCAAAGCCGACTGCGAAGTGGTAGCGATCTTCGCAGGCATTGAGGATGTGGCGGCCCGGTGGCAGCGTGGCGGCGATATGGCGCGCATCGGCAATGAAGCGGCGGACGGTGATCGCTTCGCCATTGCGCCAGGCCACCACGGCATCGGCATGGGTATGGGAGACGAGCGGTAGCAGCGGCAACGGCGGCACGACACCCCCTCAGGCGACGGGGGGGGTCAGGCGGCGCGAGGCGCGCACGCATGCACGCACCGAATCGGCCAGGCTGGTGCGTATGCCGCGCGGTAGAACCAATACGCGAACGAAGTATTCGACGGCGAACATGAGACCGACGAGCGCCGGGGTGAGCAAGCTGACCAGCAGCGACCAGAACGCGAATGGGCCGAAAAAGAACAGGCTGACCGAAGCTGTCGCCAGCGTGGCGAAAAACAGCGTCCATGCCAGCGTGATCTGTCGTGTATAGCGAAGCACGGCGGGGTCGAGCTGCTCGCCGTGGATCAGGCGGGCAAAGCGGGTAATCATCGGGTCTGCGTCGGTTGCCAGGCTGCGGGCGAAACCGATGGCGAGCAGGCTGAAAATGCCGACATGCTGGATCAGGTAAATCCACTCGAAGCTGCTTTTGATGACCGGCCAGCCATACCACAGCAGCAATGCGAGGCCACCCCATAGCGTGAGCGCCAGCAGGCGGGCGTGGCTTTTCCACGCCATGCCGAGGGCGACCGCCATATAGGGTGCGACGGCCACCAACGCGCCCGGTGTGCTGGGTGCGCCCGGCGCGGTGGTGAGGTGGGCGAGCAGCAGGTAGATGCCGCCGCCGACGGTGAGTAGCAGTACGCGGCCCAGCCGGAAGGTGGGCGCCATCATTGTGTCCGGTGGGCGGCGATGTGTTCGACCAGGCTTTGCAACGAAGCGAAAATGCGCAGATTGTCGTCGTTGTCGGCACGGAGGGAGAAGCCGAAGCGTTTGGAGACGACGAGTGCGACTTCGAGAATGTCGATGGAGTCCAAGCCCAAGCCTTCGCCGTAAAGCGGCGCGGCGGGATCGATATCTTCGGGACGAATTTCCAGATTGAGGGCGGAGACGATCATCCGTGCGACTTCGTCTGACAATGAGGTTGCGGTGGTGGAAGATACGGGACGGTTCATCTCATGACGCGATATCAACATTGGGGCAGAAAGATGCAACTCGGCGGACGGGGCGAAACAAGCGCTTCCCGTTTACCTGGGTGAAAACATTGAATGTTAACTTCCGCCGAGGGTTTACGGTGAACTTTTGCCGTTCAATATTCCTCCTTTTCAATGTCTTGGAAGCAGCCCTGGCCGTGGTTGCGCGTCGATGGCGCCCAGCCTGCCTCGAAGAGCTCAGCCTCTCAGAATGTTGTCCAGCGAAGCGATCAGGTCGTTTTGGCTGCCGACGCCCTGGGCCGGGACTTTCCCATGTGGTGTGAGCTTGTCGATGATCGTGGGCAGCATCGTCACCAGCAGCGGTAGCAGTGTCGAGGCGTTCATGCCGAGTTTGGAAGCCAGGCCGGAAACCACATCGTCGCCGAGTGCCTGATGCAGTTGGTCGCCGGAAACGTTCTCGTTCTGCCCCGTACCGATCCAGGAATTCATTGCGCTGCCCAGGCCGGCCTGTTCGAATTTCGACGCCAGTCCACCCAGCCCGCCGTACTGTCCGTTATCGGCCAACAATCCGCCGAGTACGCTCGCCATGCCGCCCAGATCCGCCATGCCGCCTTGTTGCGGTTGCTGCGTACCACCGCCAAACATTTGTCCTGCTACTTGCCCCAGTAGCGAATCGAGCAATCCCATGGCGATCTCCTGTGAAGTGTTAAAACCTTTCGAGCCTTTGCGTGCGGAAAAGGTCAATGCGTCGGCGCGGGGCCGAATTTCATTTTGGCAGCCGGATTCGATTTTGGTAGGTGCGGTTTGAGCGCACCGGCAGGGAGGCGACGCTTGTCGTCACGGTGCCGGCCGGCGCGCATCCAGTCCGCGCCGATACTGCACCGCTTCGGCGATGTGTGTCGCCTGCGGGCGTTCAGCGCCGGCCAGATCGGCCAGCGTGCGCGCTACCCGCAGCACGCGGTGATAGGCGCGCGCCGACAGATTGAGTCGTGTCATCGCCTGGTCGAGTAACGCGGCACCGGCGGCATCGGGCGCGCAATGTTCATCCACCTTGCCGGCTTCGAGCCGGGCGTTCGGTTCGCCCTGGCGAGTCATTTGCATCGTGCGGGCACGAGCGACGCGCTCGCGTACCTGTGCGCTCGATTCGGCTGTGGCTGCCGTACTCAAATCGGCGTAGGCCACGGCCGGCATTTCGATGGTGAGATCGATGCGGTCGAGCAGCGGGCCGGACAAGCGGCCGCGGTAGCGAGTAACCTGGTCTGGCGTGCATGCACAGGTGCGTGTCGGGTGTCCCGAATAGCCGCACGGGCACGGGTTCATCGCCGCGACGAGCTGAAAGCGCGCGGGAAAAGCGACCTTGCGCCGTGCCCTGGCTACCGTGACCGAGCCGGTTTCCAGCGGTTCGCGCAGGGCTTCGAGCACACGGCGGTCGAACTCGGGTAATTCGTCGAGAAACAAGACGCCTTCGTGCGCCAGCGAGATCTCGCCGGGGCGCGGGTTCGCGCCGCCGCCAACCAGTGCGGCGGCGGAGGCCGAGTGATGCGGCGCTCGGTAAGGGCGCTCGGCCCATCGCGACGAGTCGAAACCGCCGTCGAGCGAATGCAGCGCAGCTGCCTGCAGGGCTTCTTCTTCGCTCATCGGCGGCAAGATACCTGCCAACCGTTGGGCGAGCATGGATTTGCCGGTGCCCGGTGGCCCGAACAGCAGCAGCGAATGCCCGCCGGCGGCGGCGACCTCCAAGGCTCGCCGTGCTTGTAACTGGCCGCGCACATCGGCCAGGTCGGGGCCGGAGCGCGCAGTTTCAGCGCGGCATTCGAGTTGGTGCGCTTGCAGGAGCGCATGGCCGTTGAGGTGAGCGCATACGGCAGGCAGGCTGCTTGCCGGCAGGACGCGTACCTTGCGCGCCAGCGCCGCTTCGTCGGCGTTGGCCGGGGGCAGGATCAGGGCATGCCCTGCGCGTCCGGCTGCCAGCGCGCCGGCCAGCGTACCGCGCACTGCGCGCAGGCTGCCGTCGAGCGACAGTTCACCGCAGAACTCATATTCGTCCAGGTGTGCGCTATCGACCTGGCCGGACGCGGCAAGGATGCCGATGGCAATGGCGAGGTCGAAGCGCCCGCCTTCCTTCGGTAAATCGGCGGGCGCCAGGTTGACGGTGATTCGGCGCGCGGGAAAATCGAACTGCGAGGTGACGATGGCGGCGCGCACGCGATCGCGCGCTTCACGCACCTCGGTTTCGGGCAAGCCCACGAGATTGAAGGCGGGCAGGCCGTTGGCGAGGTGGACTTCGACCGTTACCTCGGGCGCGGCCAGACCATCGACGGCGCGAGTGTGTACGCGGGCGAGCGTCATGTGCGGCTCCGTGCGTGTCGTACGGAGCCGTCCGGTCTGCTGCTCAAGTGTGTTCGGTGATGCCGCAATGGCGCGTTCAGTTGTCGACCTTGCTCTGGGCAGCACGCGCGGCTTCGAGTGCGGCAACCCTGGCTTCCAGTTCGGTAAGGCGGCGGCGGGTTTGTTCCAGTATTTCGCGCTGGATGTCGAATTCTTCCCGTGTAACCAGATCAAGGCGGGAGAAGGCACTGCCAAGCAGGGCCTTGGCGTTTTTTTCGATGTCGCGGACGGGGCTGTTGGCAGCCAGTTCGGAGAGTTTGGCGCTGATTTCGTCGAAGATGCGCGGCGTCGCCATGGCGAGCTTCCTGAATATGAAGGTTTGCCGGGAGTCTAGCATGCGCTGCCACGCGCCCCAGGGTTTTCACGGCGCGTGGCGGCGGCGGTATGCCTTGCCATTACTTTTCGCTCAGGGCCAGTTGGGTTCCGAGAGCGGCGAAGGTGGCGGCAAAGCCATGGCGTAGCCAACGTTGAACGCGTGCCGATTCGATGACCAGCGTTCGAAACGTGTGAGCCACACAGCCATAGAGGACAAAAACGACAAAGGTCATCGCCATGAAAACGGTGCCGAGAAGCAGTAACTGCAACAACGGTTGACCCATTGAAGCCTGGGTGAATTGAGGCAGGAAAGCCAGGAAGAAGATGGTGAGCTTGGGGTTCAGGATATTCAGCAGGAATGCTTTGGTCATCAGGCCCAGGGCGGAAGTCCTGGATAGGCTGTCGTCGATGGCGAAAGCCGACCGGTCGCGCCATGTGGCGAAGGCGACATAAAAGAGATAGATCACGCCGGCGTATTTGAGCACCTGGAAAGCCACGGCACTGGTGTGCATGACGGCGGCCAGCCCGAGAATCGTCGCCAATAGGTGCGGAACGATTCCGGCCGTGCAGCCCAATGCAGCGTAGAAGCCGGCTTTCCGTCCTTGGACGAGCGCGGTGGAAACGGTGTAGATGACGCCTGTGCCGGGGATCAGAACGACGATGAGCGAAGTGACGAGGAATTCGAGGCTGATCATGGTGTTTTCCATGGAGAAGACTGTGAATATATGTCATCCGACGATTTCGCGCCGAGGGATTCGTGGGCTTTATTCCACTGCTGTTTGTGTGCCAAAAGTTGGTGCTGTGGTGCTTCGGTAATGCACCACTATGGTGCGCGAGATTTTTCACCTTTGTGGGGAAAAACAAATAACAAGTTGTTTTATTTGATTTTTACGCTGTTGGCACGGGCTGTGCATAGTGAGCATCGTAGCAAGATCGCTTGTTCCATAAGGAGAGCCTCATGCGCCATCGTCCGCTTGCCGTTACTGTCCTCGCAGTACTGCCTTTATTCGCCTCCGCCGAGGAAAAAAGTCCGTTCAGCGCCAATGTGGCGATCGTTTCGGACTACGCCTATCGCGGCATCAGCCAGACCGATGAGCGCCCTGCTCTGCAGGGTGGATTCGATTACAAGCACGATAGCGGTTTTTACGTGGGCACCTGGGGGTCGAGCATTTCCTGGCTGCGCGATCTCGAAAAGGGTACGGGGGAGTCTTCCAGCAACAGCCTGGAACTCGATGTGTATGGCGGTTTCGCCCATTCCTTCGGCGACTTCGGCATCGATGTCGGGCTGTTGCAGTACTACTACCCCGGCAGTTTCGATCGTGGCTGGAGAGAGGCGACGGGACTGAAAGACCCGAACACGCTGGAAGGCTATCTGGGTGCGTCGTGGAAGTTCCTTTCTTTCAAATACTCGTATGCGTTTACCGATCTGTTCGGTGCGCCGCACTCGGACGGCAGCCAGTATTTCGATTTGTCTGCCGCTTACGAAATAGCCGACGGCATCACTTTGAACGGTCACTACGGTTACCAGGAGATTGCCGGGCCTGGAGAGTCCTACGGCGACTGGAAGATCGGCGCCACTTTTCTTGTCGGCGGTTTCGGTATCGGCCTGCATTACGTCGATACCGATCTGAAGCACAAGCAGGATCTGAATGCCGATGCGCGCTACATCTTATCGGTCAGCAAGACCTTCTGATTACGGATGAAAGGAGTGAGTCATGAAATTCGTTACCGCCATCATCAAGCCTTTCAAGCTCGACGAAGTGCGCGAGGCGTTGTCGGCCGTGGGTGTGCAGGGAATCACCGTGACCGAGGTGAAAGGCTTTGGCCGCCAGAAGGGGCACACCGAGCTGTATCGGGGGGCGGAATACGTCGTCGATTTTTTGCCCAAGGTGAAGGTCGAGGTGGCAATTGGCGATGAGCTTCTCGATCAGGTGGTGGAAGCCATCGAAAAAGCGGCTGTTACCGGAAAGATCGGCGACGGCAAGATCTTCGTCTGCGACCTGGAACAGGCCATCCGCATCCGGACGGGTGAAACCGACGCTGCTGCGCTGTAAGGGAGGTCCGTCATGAAAGCAATGCTCGTTATCGCGCTGGCGACACTTTGTCTTGGTTTCGTGGGAGGGGTGTCCGCGCAGGAAGGCGCCGTCACGGCCATAGAGGTGGCCGAAACCGTTACAACCGCGCCCGCATCGGTGTTGAACAGTGGTGACACGGCATGGATGCTGACTTCGACCATGCTGGTGATTTTGATGATCATCCCCGGTTTGGCGCTGTTCTACGGTGGCCTGGGGCGCAGGAAAAACATGCTGTCGGTGTTGATGCAGGTGTTCGTCGTCTTCTCGCTTGTCAGTTTGCTGTGGGCCGTTTACGGCTATAGCCTGGCTTTTGTCGGCGAGGGGTGGTTTTTCGGCGGCCTGGATCGGATTTTCCTCAAGGGCATCACGCCGGATACGTTGTCGTCGGTCTTGCCTGCGATCCCGGAGTATGTGTTCGTTGCGTTCCAGGGTACCTTCGCCGCCATTACCTGCGCGCTGATCGTCGGCGCCTTCGCCGAGCGTATCCGGTTTTCAGCGGTGCTGTTATTCATCGGCCTGTGGTTCACCTTCAGCTACATTCCGATAGCGCACATGGTCTGGGGTGGCGGTTTGTTGGCCAAGCACGGCGCGCTGGATTTCGCCGGCGGCACCGTGGTGCACATCAATGCCGGTATCGCCGGGCTGGTGGGCGCTTATCTGGTGGGTAAGCGCCTGGGATTCGGCCGGGAAGCGTTCACACCGCATTCGCTGACGCTGACGATGGTGGGCGCTTCGTTGCTGTGGGTGGGCTGGTTCGGCTTCAACGCCGGTTCGGCCGGCGCGGCGAACGGGCTTGCCGGTCTGGCCTTCGTCAATACCGTGCTTGCCACGGCCGCTGCCACCTTGGCGTGGATTGCGGGTGAGGCGTTATTCAAGGGCAAGCCCTCGATGTTGGGCGCTGCGTCCGGTGCGGTGGCGGGTTTGGTCGCGGTTACGCCAGCGGCTGGCTTCGCCGGGCCGATGGGTTCCATCGTGCTCGGTCTCATTGCCGGCTTTGTTTGCCTGTGGGGTGTGAGCGGCCTGAAGCGCATGCTGCGTGCGGACGATGCGTTCGATGTGTTCGGCGTGCATGGTGTGGGCGGCATTATCGGTGCGCTGCTGACGGGTGTGCTTGCCGCCCCGGCTTTGGGTGGCACTGGCGCGGCGGATTTTTCCATCGCCCACCAAGTCTTGGTGCAGGCCGAGAGCGTGGGTGTTACCGTGATCTGGAGCGGTATCGTTTCGCTGATCGCCTACAAGCTGGTTGATGCCCTGATCGGTTTGCGGGTGCCGGAAGAGGAGGAGCGCGAAGGGTTGGACATCACAGCGCACGGCGAAACCGCTTATCACTATTAAATAAAGGGCGGAGAGAGGCGGCAAGAAAAACAGCCGGCGGACCGAGAGAGGGCCGCCGGCTGTTTCCGTTTGAGAGGCGTTTCGATAGGGGGTCAGGCGAGGGGATGCTCCAGGGCGTACAGGCTCTCTATGGTTTCGCGCTCGCGGATGAGGTGAACAGCGGTTCCATCCACCATGACTTCGGCGGCGCGGACGCGGGCGTTGTAGTTGGAGCTCATTGCCATACCGTAGGCGCCGGCCGACAGCATGGCGAGCAAGTCGCCTTCGGCCAGGGCCAGGTCGCGGTCGCGGGCGAGAAAGTCTCCGCTTTCGCAGATCGGTCCGACGATATCGTAACGCCGTGGTGGTGTGGCGCGCGGGGCGACGGCGGCGGCTTCGTGGTAGGCGCCGTACAGTGAAGGACGCACGAGGTCGTTCATGGCGGCGTCGACGACGGCGAAATTCTTTTCCGCTCCGTGCTTCAGGTATTCGACGCGGGTCAATAACAGTCCGGCGTTGCCCGTCAGCGAACGGCCAGGCTCGAAGCAGAGTTCTTCCGTGCGGCCGGCGAACACGCGCAGCAGGGGTGCGAGGTAGTCGGCTACCGGCGGCGGTGTTTCGTCGTGGTAACGGATGCCAAGACCGCCGCCGAGATCGATGTGTTCGAGCGCGATGCCTTCGGCGGCAAGCTTTTCGACCAGGTTCAGCATTTTTTCGGCGGCTTCGGCAATCGGCGCGCGATCGAGCAGTTGAGAGCCGATGTGGCAGGCGATGCCGGATATCGCCAAGTGTGGCCGTGTGGCCGCGCGGCGGTAAATGTCGAGGGCTTCGTCGAAGGCGACGCCGAATTTGTTGCTCTTGAGGCCGGTGGAGATATAGGGGTGGGTTTTCGGGTCCACGTCCGGATTGACCCGCAGGGCAATCGGCGCGCGTTTGCCGAGCGCGCTGGCGATTTCGTCGATGCGGTCGAGTTCGGAGGCGGATTCGATGTTGAAGCAGCGGATGTTTTTTTCGAGCGCGTAGCGGATTTCTTCGCGGCTTTTGCCGACACCGGAGAACACGACCCGGCGTGGATCGCCGCCGGCGGCAATGACGCGGGACAACTCTCCGCCGGAAACGATGTCGAAGCCGGCACCCAGACGGGCGAATACGGACAGCACGCCCAGGTTGGAGTTGACCTTGACCGCGTAGCACACCAGCGCGCGGCGGTTTGCCAGCGCGGCACGCCAGGCATCGAACGCGGCGACGAGCGCCGCTTTGGAATAGACGTAGGTGGGAGTGCCGAAACGTTCGGCGATGGCGCGCAGGCTGGTGTCTTCAAGATACAACTCGCCATTGTGGGCGGCGCGCAGCGTCGGCATGGGGAAAGCGGTATTCATTCTTGATCGATGTCGGGCGAAGGGGTGGGCTTGCTATGATCGGGCTGCGTCGCCGCCGGTTGCGCGGGGACGGCCTGAGACCGTGAGGCGCGCGGAGGCTGCGTGTGCGGGTCGTACAGCGGCCCTTTGATGCCGCAGGCGGAAAGAAGCAGGGCGCCGGTGAGCACCGTCAGGGGAAACATCGCGCGCATGGCAACTCGTCGCGTAAAAGACAAAATGCTATCAGAAGGCGTCGGTATCGAAAGGAATTGACATGGAAGAATCCGAATTCAACGCGTTGGCGGAAGCGGAGTTGCTGCGCATCGAAGCGGCACTGGAGGCATGTGGCGTCGATCTGGATATCGAGCCCAAGCCAGGCGGGGTGCTTGAAGTCGAGTTCGACAATGGCAGCAAAATGATCGTCAACCGCCACAGCGCCGCCCGTGAAATCTGGGTTGCGGCGCGTGCGGGTGGTTTCCATTTTCGCCCCGAAGCGGGGCGTTGGATCGCCACCCGCGACGGCGCGGAACTGTATGGGCTGCTTTCCGCGCTGGTCAGCGAGCAGGCCGGTACAACGGTTGTCTTGGCACGGGCCTGACGGGCTGCTGCGGTTCGATCAGCGCCGCACGGGTGTCGGTACGCGATCCACAACCGGTGCCGGTACTTGTGTCGGCGCATTGTGTACGGGTGCTGGCGGTGCGGGAGGGATTGCCTCCTCGGGCGCTTCCATCGCAGGTGAGTACAGTTCCGGGGGTTGCATTGGCAGTGTATGCATCGTGGTGCCGTCCGGTGCCACCGGGGGTTCCAGCGGGCGGTTTTCTTCGTAGACGTAGTCCTCGCGCGCGCCATGGACGGGAACCAGCCCGGGTGGCCGCGTGCGTTCCGCTTCGGGCACATCGTGCAGGGCTGTGCGCATGTAGTTGACCCAAATCGGCAGGGCCGCGGCACCGCCGGTTTCTCCCCGGCCCAGGTTCTTGGGTTGGGAGAATCCGATCCAGGAGATGGCGACGAGCTTGGGGCTGTAGCCGCAGAACCAGGCATCGAGGTAATCGTTGGTGGTGCCGGTTTTACCCGCGAGATCGTTGCGGCCCAGGCTGCGTGCCCGTGTGGCCGTGCCGCGGCGGACGACATCCTGCAGCATCGAATCCATCAGCCAGGCGTTGCGCGGATCGATGACTCGCGGAGCGCTTTCGCCGGCGACGGGCGGGTCGAATTTGGCGATCAGGCGACCGGTGCTGTCGTAAATTTCCTTGACCACGTAGGGCTCGACCCGGTAGCCGCCGTTGGCGAACACCGAGTAGGCGGTAGCCATTTCCCACGGGGTGACCGAGCCGGCGCCCAGGGCCATGGTCAGGTAGGGCGGATGGCGACCTGGATCGAAGCCGAAGCGGCCGACGTAATCCTGGGCGTAGGCGGGCGTGATCGATTGCAGCAGGCGGACCGAGACCAGGTTTTTGGAGCGGGCGAGAGCGTCGCGCAGGGTCATGATGCCATCGTATTTGCCATCGTAGTTCTTGGGCTCCCACGCTTGACCGCCGGTGACACCGGGGGGGAAATAAAGCGGTTCGTCTTCGACAAGACTGCTGGGGCCGTAGCCGCGTTCGAGCGCGGCCGAGTAGATGAATGGCTTGAAGCTGGAACCGGGCTGGCGTTGAGCCTGGGTGACGTGGTTGAACTTGTTGCGGTTGAAATCGAAGCCGCCGACCAGGGCGTGTATCGCACCGGTCTGAGGGTCCATCGACACGAGCGCGGCCTGTGCTTCGGGCAGTTGCACGATTTCCCAGCCAGCATCGCTGTTATCGCGAATGCGGATGATGGCCCCGCGGCGGATACGGCGCGTTTGCGGCGCTTTGTCGCTGAGCATCGGTGCGGCGAAGCGCAGACCGTCACCGGAGATGTCGATCATGGTATCGCGGCGATAAACGCGCACGTTTTTCGGCGAAACCGCGATGACGACGGCAGCCAGCAGGTCGTCGGAATCCGGGGTATCGCCAAGGATTTCGTCCAGACGGGCGTTGTCGTCGTTGGGCGGCAGATCGACGAATCGCTCCGGTCCCCGATAGCCATGGCGCTTGTCGTAATCCATCACGCCTCGTCGCAATGCGGCGTACGCGGCTTCCTGGTCGGTCCTGTTGATGGTGGTGACAATACGCAGCCCGATCTGGTACGCCTCGTCGCCTGACTGCTCGACAGCAATCTGGCGTGCCATCTCGGCGATGTAGTCGCCGTGGACGGGGCTGACCCCGTTGCTTGCCTGGCGGGGATTGCGTACCACGGCGGCCGGTGCGGCGTCGCGAAAACTGGCTTCATCGATGAAACCCGCCGTCACCATGCGGCGCAGTACATACTGCTGACGGATCGCGGCCTGTGTCGGATTCACGACCGGGTTGTTGGTGGAGGGCGCTTTCGGCAAACCGGCCAACATGGCCGCTTCGGCAAGCGTGATGGCGTCGAGCGGTTTGTCGAAATACGTGCGTGCTGCCGCGGAAAAGCCGTAGGCGCGCTGTCCCAGATAAATCTGGTTGATGTACAACTCGAGAATCTGATCCTTCGACAGGTTGCGCTCTATTTTCAAGGACAGCAGGATTTCGTAGAGCTTGCGGTTGTAGGTTCTTTCCCGCGAAAGGAAGAAGTTGCGCGCTACCTGCATCGTGATCGTCGACGCACCCTGGCCCCGGCTGCCGCTGGTAAGGTTGGCCAACGCGGCGCGCATGATGCCGATGATGTCGATGCCGGGATGGTCGTAGAAACGCTCGTCTTCTGCGGCCAGAATGGCTTGCTTGAGTATGGGCGGCACTTGGTCGATGCGGACGACGGTGCGGCGTTCCTCGCCAAATTCGCCCAAAAGATAGCCGTCGGAGGTATAGACCCGCAATGGGATGCGGGGGCGATAGTCCGTCAGCGATTCAAGCGAGGGGAGGTTGGGCCACGCGAGCAAGGCCATTGCCGCCAGCGTGGCGAGACCCAGAATCGCCAGTGCAAGCAGAGTGACAAATGGGTAAAGAAACCAACGCATTCGCAGGCCCGATCTAGTGAGAGATGGGCATTATAGAAGGGCGACAACGCAACACTCTAGCCATTGTCGATGATGCAATTTGCTTTACACCACCCATTGTTGTTGCTAGCATTTGAGAGACTGACTCAGGAATGACGTCTAACATGAAGAAACTTAAGGATTTTCTTTGTGATTGAGTTCTCTCTATTTGGATCGAAGTCGCGGCAGCTCGCCGGGCTGGATATTTCATCTTCATCTGTAAAAATGGTGGAGTTGAGCGATGGCGGGAGGGGTGGCTATCGCGTCGAGCGATATGTGATCGAACCGCTGCCGCGCGACGCGATGGTCGACGGCAATGTGGCCAATTTGGAAGCCGTGAGCGATGGCGTCAAGCGCGCGCTGCGCCGTTTTGGCACGGGTATCCGAAACGTGGCACTGGCGTTGCCGGCATCGTCGGTCATTACCAAGAAGATCTTCCTGCCCGAGGGTTTGCGGGAACAGGAAATGGAAATGTACGTCGAGTCGGAGGCCAATCAGTACATTCCCTTCGCGCTTGATGAAGTAAACCTGGATTTCCAGGTGGTCGGCCCTGCGCCTGGCAGCCCAGGCGAAATCGAGGTGCTGGTCGCGGCATCGCGCAAGGACAAGGTCGAGGATAGGGTTGCCGTGGCCCAGGCTGCGGGACTCAAGACGACCGTGCTGGATGTCGAGTCGCTCGCAATGGAATCCGCCTTCGAATTCGTAAGCAAGCGCTTATCCAGTGCACAAAAGATCATCGCCCTCATAGACGTAGGTGCCAATGTCATGCACGTTACCGTGATGCGTGGCGGGCAGCCTATCTATACGAGAGAGCAGGTCTTTGGCGGCCAACAGCTTACCCAGGAAATTGCCCGCCAATATGGCATGAGTGCCGATGAGGCGGAAACCGCCAAACGCAGCGGCAATCTCCCGGAAGATTTCATGAGAGAACTGCAGCGTCCATTCATGGATAGCTTGGCGCTCGAAGCTTCCCGTGCCCTGCAGTTTTTCTTTACGTCCACTCAATACAACGAAGTCGATTGCATTGTTTTGGCCGGAGGGTGCGCTGTCATGCCGGGTTTGGCCGAGGTGGTTCGGGGCCGAACCCAGGTTGAGACGGTAGTCGCCAATCCGTTTGTCGGCATGAGTCTTTCTTCCAAGGTGCGCGCCAAGAATCTGGAAGCAGATGCGCCGTCGTTGATGGTTGCATGCGGCCTTGCTCTGCGGAGGTTTGACGAATGATCCGAATAAATCTTCTTCCGCATCGCGAGCAAGCACGCCGTGAACGGCGACAGCAGTTTTATATTTTTTCCGGGTTGATGATTGCCGCAGGGGTAATCATTGGCGTGCTTGTCCATACGGTCTATGCGGGTTACATAGAGGCGCAGGAGCGAAGAAACAATATCTTTAAAACAGAAATCAAAAAACTCGATGCGGAAATTGATGAGATAAAGAAGTTGCAGGAGCAAATCAATGCATTGCTTGCTCGCAAGCAGGTTATTGAAGCCTTGCAGGCAGATAGGGCGCAGACGGTATTGTTGTTGAATGATCTGGCGCAAAAGATGCCGGAGGGTGTTTATCTAAAGTCAATCAAGCAAAATGGGAATAACATCGGACTCAGCGGTTATGCGCAATCGAATGCGCGCGTATCGCATTTGATGCGTAACCTTGGAGAATCGTCGTTTTTCGCCCAGGCAAAGTTGGTGGAAGTGAAATCGGCAACATTGAACAGTCGCGTTGTCAGTGAGTTTGCTCTTGATGTGATGCGTGCTCGACCTACTGTGGAAGGGGCGGAGAAGGGAGCACAGAAATGAGGACAAAAAAAACAGCCGCTAGCGCTCGTAGCATAGATTTTCAGCGGTTGGCGCAGGATTTCAAGGTGGACCCGAATGACCCCGGGATGTGGCCGCTTGCGCCGCGTATCGCGGTGTTTATTGTGTTGCTGATAGCAACCGTAGCAGCTTTTTGGTGGTTTGATTGGCGCGAGCAAGGAGAAGTACTTGCGCAGCGACAAACGGAAGAGCAGACATTGCGTGAAAGTTGGCGAGGGAAAAAGCAGCAGGCGCTCAATCTCGATGAACACAAACGGCAGTTGGCGGAAATAGATCGCCAATTTGGTGCTTTACTTAAACAATTGCCAAATCGTGCGGAAATGGATTCCCTGCTGTCAGACATCAATCAGGCTGGTTTAGGTCGTGGGCTGCAATTTGAATTGTTCAAACCGGGCAGCGATATCGTGAAGGACTTTTATGCTGAAATGCCTATAGATGTCCGCATTGTAGGCGGATATCACGAGCTAGGTGAGTTTGCCAGTGACGTCGCAAAAATGCCACGCATAGTTACTTTAAGTAATGTAGTAGTAAATAGCTTGCCGAACGGGAAGCTTAAGTTCGAAGCCAAAGCCATAACATATCGCTATCTTGATGAAGAGGAGACCGCTAGTAAACAGCGAACTGCTAAGGGGAAAACGGCTGCAAAAGGAGGCACGCTATGAAGCGCGGGCTGATTCTTTTTTGCAGCTTGGTTCTGTTCGGTTGTGCTAGTGATCAGGAAAACATCCAGGCATGGATGAATGAGCAGGCAAAGGAAATGCGGTCCAGACCCGTGGCTCCGCTGCCTGAAATGAAGCCTGCCCCAGTTGTGGATTACACTGCTGCAGAATACATCGATCCGTTTCAAACTAGTCGAATCGAGCCAACACGTAGCAAAACAAGTAGGAATGAGCCGAACTTTGACCGGCCCCGTGAACCTTTAGAGGCATATCCGCTTGAGTCTTTGAAGATGGTCGGGGTGCTGATGAAAGGAAAGGCATCGCATGCTTTGGTTCTGGCGGGGAAGAATCTACATCAGGTCAAGGTCGGGAATCACATGGGACAGAATTTTGGTGTTATTACCGGGATCAGTGAATCGGAAATAACGCTCAAGGAGCTTGTCGAGGATACGAATGGCGACTGGGTTGATCGCATCAGTACGCTAGTGCTGCAGGAACGGCAGGAGAGTGGAAAATGAAAATCGGGATAGCGACGTTTTTAGCAGCGGCTTTTTTTGCAGCTTTTGCGCCAATGAACTTGGTGCAGGCGCAAGAGGCCGTAACTCCTGCAGTTGCCGCGCTGGCTGAAAATCGGCTGGAGTCTTTCGAGGCTGCCGAGGTAGGGGGAATTCTCTATGTTCGTCTGACAATGAGGGATGCGGTGACGAGTCCGCCCCCCAGTTTCACAATTGCGAACCCGGCACGTGTCGCGCTTGATTTTCCGCAAACGGTAAATGGGTTGGATCGCAGTGTCCAAAACGTCGAGCAGAGCGATTTGCGTAGTGCGAATATTGTCCAGGTTGGCGATCGCACGCGGGTTGTGCTCAATCTCGTAAAAATGGTGCCTTACGACATTCAGATAGAAGGGAATGTCGTTATCGTTGCGTTGAATCAAATCGGAACAAAGTCTGCTCAATCATCCGGAACAAAAGCGTTCTCTGGTTTCGAAGATTCGAGAGCGTCCGCTGGTGAAAAGAGAAGCATCCGCGACGTTAACTTCCGGCGCGGCAAGGACGGTGAGGGCCGTGTTGTCGTTCAATTGTCGAATGCCGATACCAGTATCGATATTCGGCAGCAAGGCGGCAATCTTATCGTCGATTTTGCGGGCGCATCCCTGCCTGAACACCTGCGGCGGCGGGCGGATGTGACCGATTTTGCAACGCCTGTAACATCCATGGTGGCGCAGCAGGAGGGGGATAAAGTACGCCTTACCGTTACTCCGCATGGCAAATGGGAGCATAACGCTTATCAAAGCGATAACATGTTTGTGCTCGAAGTAAAGAGGGTTGTCGAAGATCCCAATAAGCTGGTTCAGCGCGGGCAGTATCAGGGCGAAAAACTGTCGCTCAATTTCCAGAATATCGATGTTCGCTCCGTACTGCAGGTAATCGCTGATTTTACCAACTTCAACATCATTACTTCCGACTCGGTGCAGGGCAGTCTGACGCTTCGCCTGAAGGATGTGCCATGGGATCAGGCCCTGGATATCATCCTGCAGGCCAAGGGTCTGGATATGCGGAAAAACGGCAATGTCATCTGGATTGCGCCGGGAGAGGAACTGGCGATACGCGAAAAGCTGCAACTGGAGTCCAAGGCGCAGATCGGAGATTTGGAACCGCTTGAAACGGAGAGTTTTCAGATCAATTATCATAGGGCCAAGGAAATTTTCGAGTTCCTTAAGAGTAAAGATCAGACGATATTGTCCAAACGAGGCAGCGTTGTTGTCGATGATCGCAGTAACAAGGTATTTGTAACCGATGTGGCTGGCCGCTTGCAGGCATTGCGCCGATTGATAGGTGAGATCGACGTTGCTCCGCGGCAAGTGCTCATCGAAGCTCGAATTGTCGAGGCCAATAAGGACTTTGCGCGGGATCTAGGTGTTCGCCTTGGGTATGGCGATATGAAAAGCAAAAGCCTGGGCAATGGCGCACAAGTGGGGTTTGGCTCTTCCGAGTTTGTTTCCTTCAAGGAAGATGGAAGCATCGATACGAGTGCCAACGCCTTGGTCAACGGCATGATTCAGAAGGTAGGCGAGTCTGCTACGAGCGGGACCGGATATTTACCGCCCGGATTTGGTAACCTTAACCTGACATTGTTCAATAGCTCTCTTACCCGTTTCTTGAACATGGAGCTGTCTGCGCTTGAATCTGACGGGCGAGGAAGGATTGTTTCCAGTCCTCGGGTGCTGACTGCCAATCAGGTTGAAGCAACGATCGAGCAAGGTAACGAAATTCCGTACCAAGAGGCAACGAGTTCTGGTGCAACGAGTGTTTCTTTCAAGAAAGCTGTATTGTCTTTAAAGGTTAAGCCGCAAATTACGCCGGACGGGCGAATTCAGCTCCAGGTGGTGGTCAACAAAGACCGGCCGGAAGCTATTGCGGGGTTTTCAGTTCCTGCGATAAATACCAAAAATGTAAAAAGCGAGGTATTGGTAGAAAATGGCGGTACGGTAGTCATCGGCGGAATTTATGAGGAAGAAGAGACGAATACTGTCACCCGCGTGCCGTGGCTTGGGGAATTGCCGGTAATCGGGGGGCTGTTTCGTACAACGACCCGGGATTCCAAGCGTGCCGAGTTGCTGGTGTTCATTACGCCTCGCATAATGACCGATGCGCTGACGCAGAGGTAGCATGGTCTGATTCGGGTTATAGTTTGGGGCGGCCCCTTATGGGTGACCGCCCCAGTTTTTTGACCGATTGCCGGCGGACTTTGCGTGAGTTGTTTGATATTGATCGGCATGATGGGTGCCGGAAAAACGACGATTGGGCGAGAGCTGGCCAGGCGCCGTGGTATGCGCTTTGTCGATTGCGATCATGAAATCGTGGCGCGGACCGGCGTTAACGTTCCAACGATTTTTGACATAGAAGGAGAGGCTGGTTTCAGGCGACGCGAATCGCAGGTAATCGATGAATTGACGCGCGAGACCGATATTGTCATCGCCACGGGGGGCGGCGCAGTGCTCGATCCAGGCAATCGCGCGTTATTGGCGCAGCGAGGTATCGTCATTTATCTGAATGTGTCGCCACAGATTTTATGGGAGCGCACGCGGCATGATCGCAACCGTCCGCTCTTGCGCGTAGATAATCCGCGGGCGCGGATTGAGGAACTGCATGCGGTACGCGATCCGCTGTATCGTGAAATAGCCGATATCGTGGCCGATGGCGGGCGCGGTAATCCTGGCGGGACCGTGCGCCAGATCGAGAAGGCGCTATTGACGCTACATAAATCGACATGCGAACACTGAATGTTGCTTTGGGCGCGCGCGCGTACCCGATCCATATCGGTACTGGATTGCTGGATCAGCCGGCTTTGATCGTCGCGCACTTGAGAACGCCGCGCGCGGTCATCGTAACGAACGATATCGTCGGGCCACTTTATCTGGCTGAACTGCGTCGTGGTTTGGAGACGCAGGGTGTTCGGGTGACGGAGGTTGTGTTGCCGGATGGAGAGGCGCACAAGGACTGGGTCACGCTGAATCGTATTTTCGATGTACTGCTCGCCGAACGCTGTGAGCGTTCGACGACATTGATTGCTTTAGGCGGTGGGGTGGTCGGGGATATGGGTGGTTTCGCCGCTGCGACCTACCAGCGTGGCATGCCGTTCATTCAGATACCGACGACTTTGCTCGCCCAGGTCGACTCTTCCGTTGGCGGTAAGACGGCTGTCAATCATCCGCTGGGCAAGAACATGATCGGGGCTTTCTATCAGCCCAGGTTGGTGCTGGCCGATACTTCCACGTTGGATACTTTGCCGCCGCGCGAACTGCGTGCGGGGCTTGCCGAGGTCATCAAATATGGTCTCATTCGCGATACCGAGTTTTTCGTCTGGCTGGAAGCCAACATGGAGCGCCTGCTGGCTCGAGAGCCGCAGGCGATGGTGTTTGCCATCGAGCGCTGCTGTGCCAACAAAGCGGAGGTGGTTGCGGCGGATGAAACCGAGCAAGGTGAACGGGCGCTGCTCAATCTCGGCCACACTTTCGGTCATGCGATCGAGACCGGGCTTGGTTACGGGGAATGGCTGCATGGCGAGGCGGTGGCTGCCGGAACCCTGATGGCGGCGGAGTTGTCCCGCCGGCTAGGGTGGCTGAATGCCGGCGATGTACAGCGAATCGAGGCGCTATTCGAGTGCGCGGGGTTGCCAACCCATGGGCCCAAGCTGGGGGCGTCGCGTTATCTGGATTTGATGGCGCACGACAAGAAAGTGGAGGCGGGCCGCTTGCGTTTGGTGTTGTTGAGGACTATCGGCCAGGCGGTCGTGCATGGAGAGGCGACGGTTGCCGATATGAGTGCAGTGATCGAGGCTCGCAGCCGTTGAGTGCGATAGCGCTCGCATCTTATGCGGTGACCGAAGCCAACGCTGGCGGCCGGGAACATGTCGAGCCGCCACCCGCGCCGCGTGGGGAGTTCCAGCGTGACCGTGATCGCATCGTGCATTCGACTGCCTTTCGCCGGCTCGAATATAAGACTCAGGTATTCGTCAACCACGAAGGCGACTTGTTTCGCACCCGGCTCACGCACAGCCTCGAAGTCGCTCAGCTTGCCCGTAGCATGGCGAGGGTGCTTGCACTCAACGAGGACCTGGCCGAAGCGATCGCGTTGGCGCACGATCTCGGCCATACACCGTTCGGCCATGCCGGGCAGGATGCGCTTCACGCCTGCATGAAAGAGTACAGTGGGTTCGAGCACAATCTGCAATCCCTGCGCACTGTCGATTTGCTCGAAGACCGCTATGCGGCTTTCGATGGCTTGAATCTGATGTACGAAACGCGGGAGGGCATTCTGAAACATTGCTCCCGCGCCAACGCCGAACAACTCGGCAGGCTTGGGCGACGTTTTCTCGATGGTATGCAGCCGTCGCTCGAAGCCCAGCTCACCAATCTGGCCGACGAGATTGCCTACAACAATCACGATGTCGACGACGGACTGCGCTCCGGCTTGATTTCGCTCGATCAGCTCGACGCCGTAGCCGTGTTTGCATCCCATCGGCGCGAAGTGCAGGCGCAATGGCCCGGGCTTGCCGGGCGCAAGCTGATCAACGAAACCCTGCGGCGCATGATCAATACAATGGCACTGGATCTGGTTGCCCAGACGCAGGCCAACATTGCTGCCGTCGGTGCGCGAACGCTGGCCGATGTGCGTGCGGCGCCGCGGCTGGTCGCTTACTCCGACTCGTTGTTGCCGCAATTGCGCGAGTTGAAGCAATTTCTCGGCGAAAATCTTTACCGGCACTATCAGGTGCTGAGAATGACGGATAAGGCCCGGCGCATCATCGCCGATCTGTTCGGCGCGTTCATGGCCGATCCTCGTCTGTTGCCGCCACAGTATCAGGCGCGTGCGTGTGAGGATAAGGCGCGCACGATCGCCGACTATATCGCGGGAATGACCGATCGCTACGCGATGAAAGAACATCGCCGCCTTTTCGCCGTCGGTGAAATCTACTGATTCGTATAAATTTTTTGCTGCGACGCAAAAAAATTTCTTGAAGCAAAATTTCTGCGCGCGTATATTAGTCCATCCGTCTGAAAGATTTGTCGCGGCCGTGCGTGTTCGCTCGGTTGCTCAAGGAGCTGGAGTGCCCTGCGCCCGGCTCCTTTGGCGTGTCCGCGCGTTAACTATGCAGATGCGGAAAAGCGGTGCGGTACTGTTTTTTTGCCGTATTCCCTGGATCGCGCCGGCTGCGAAGCGGCGTGTGTGTCGTTTTGAGGAATAGCGAGATGGATTTCCCCCAGAAGCAGGGGCTGTACGACCCGGCCAACGAGCACGATGCCTGCGGTGTTGGTTTCATTGCGCACATCAAGGGTTCCAAGACCCACGACATCGTTTTGCGCGGCCTTGAGATTCTCAAGAATCTGGACCACCGGGGTGCGGTTGGCGCTGACCCGTTGCAGGGCGACGGTGCCGGTATCCTGATCCAGATACCCGATGCGCTGTACCGCGAGGAAATGGCAAAACAGGGCGTGATCCTTCCGCCACCCGGTGATTACGGCGTCGGCATGGCGTTCATGCCGAAAGAGCGCGCGTCCCGCCTCGCCTGCGAGGAGGAGATGGAGCGCGCCGCACGTTCCGAAGGCCTGATCGTGCTCGGCTGGCGCGAAGTGCCGGTGAACAGCGCCATGCCGATGTCGCCGGCGGTGAAGGCGACCGAGCCGGTGATTTACCAGTTCTTCATCGGCTGTGGTCCGAACATCATGGTGACGGAGGCGCTGGAGCGCAAGCTCTACGTCGTTCGCCGCCGCGCCGCCAACGCCATCAACGAACTCGATCTCAAGCACGGGCAGGAGTATTACGTCGTCTCGATGTCTGCGCGCACGGTCAATTACAAGGGGTTGTTGCTCGCTACGCAGGTCGGCGAGTACTACCTGGACCTGATCGACCCGCGCGCGGTGTCGGCGCTAGCGCTGGTGCACCAGCGTTTTTCGACCAATACCTTCCCCAAGTGGAATCTGGCGCATCCGTTCCGCTATATCGCCCACAACGGCGAAATCAACACGCTGCGCGGTAATTACAATTGGATGCGCGCGCGTGAGAAAGGCGTGTATTCGCCGGTACTCGGCGACGATCTGCAAAAGATCTGGCCGCTGATCTATCCCGGCCAGTCCGATTCCGCCTCGTTCGACAATGCGCTCGAATTGCTGGTGATGAGCGGCTATTCGCTCGCCCACGCG
>JAVBSY010000112.1:0-19315 GCA_031556475.1 Azoarcus sp. | reverse complement strand
TGGCCGCAGCCGCCGCCGGATTTGGGTGCAGGGGGTGGGATATCGGCCGGGTTCCGGCTGCCGCCTTCCTGGGCGAGGCGCTCCAGATAGGCTTGCCACAGCAGGTCGTGATCGCATCCGAGCGTGTAAAGGTAATCCCAGGAATAAAGTCCGCTGTCGTGACCGTCGGAAAAAGTCGGCTTTATCGCGTAGTTGCCTACCGGTTCGATATTCGTGATTTCGACATCGCGCTTGCCTTGTTGCAGCGTTTCCTGTCCGGGGCCATGGCCGCGTACTTCGGCGGAAGGGGAATGCACGCGAAGAAACTCGAATGGCAGTTGGAAGCGGTTGCCGTCATCGAAGGCAATTTCCAGCACGCGGGATTGGCGATGCAAGGTGATCGCGGTGGGAAACGGGGTGTCCTTGTCGAGTCCGGCCATGATTTCAGCCTCCGTAACGGGGCATCAATCATACTCGAAGCTGCGCAAGGTGTCGGAATAGCATCGGATGAATGCCTTTGGCATGGGCCGGGTATTGTCATGAAAGCTTCAAATTACTGAAATACACTGCCGTGGATTGATGGGAGCAGAGAGATGCCTGCGAATATTCTGTTGGTAGAGGATGAACCGGCGATTCAGGAATTGATCGTCACGAGCTTGACGCGTGCGGGGTATGGCGTGACGCGCGCGGAGGATGCGGAAACGGCGCAACGCCTGATGCGTGAGAGCTTGCCCGACCTGGTGTTGCTCGATTGGATGCTGCCCGGCATGTCGGGTATCGAGTTTGCCCGTCGTTTGCGGGCCGAGGACCGTACGCGGACAATTCCGATCATCATGCTGAGCGCGCGCGGCGAGGAGCAGGATCAGGTCAGCGGACTCGAAGTGGGCGCCGACGATTATGTTGCCAAACCGTTCAGCCCGCGCGAACTGGCGGCGCGGATCAAGGCCGTTCTACGACGCCGGACGCCTCAGGCGACCGAAGATGTGGTCGCGCTGGGCGGCTTGCGGCTTGACCCCGTGGCGCATCGTGTCAGTGCCGGCGAGCATGTCCTGGCGCTGGGGCCGACCGAGTTCCGCTTGTTGCATTTTCTGATGACGCATCCGGAGCGCGTGCATTCGCGCGCGAAATTGCTCGACCAGGTATGGGGCGATCATGTGTTCGTCGAGGAGCGCACGGTCGATGTCCATATCCGCCGCTTGCGCAGTGCGCTCGAAGCATCGGGCTGCGATGTGTTGATCCAGACCGTGCGTGGCAGTGGCTACCGCTTCTCGACGCAGTTGGAGGCATCGCCGGCCGTGCGATAATTCGACGGCTGACAGGAGGGAGAGCCGCCATTATCCGATCTCAACATTATGTTTGGACGGGCGTGTGCCCGACATTGGCGGCGCTTGCCGTCGGGGCTGTTATTGCCGGCGGGTTTGGCGGGGCCGCGTGGGGCTGGTCGGTAGTGGTGGTGGGTTTGTTGGCGTTGGGTGGATATCACCTGCGCAATCTTCAACGGCTTGTTGCCTGGGCGCGCGCGCCGGTCGATACGCCTCTGCCGCGTGCCGTCGGCACATGGGACATGATTTTTGCCGATCTCGGCCGCCGTGCCCGCGTTGCGCGTGGCATGCGCGAGAATCTGTCTTCCGAGTTGGAGCGCTTCCATGACGCCAGCGAAGCGATGCCTGACGGCGTCATGTATCTCTCCGCCGCTGATGCGATCGAATGGCTCAACTTGAAGGCCGAACAGCACTTCGGCCTCGATCGTGACCGCGACCGCGGCGTGCCGGTCACCAATCTCGTGCGCCATCCCGAGTTTGCCGCTTATCTGCACTCGTCGCATTTCGACGAGCCTCTCGTGCTGCAGTCGCATCGACGTCCGGGGTTGACGCTGCAAGTACAGGTGGTTCCTTTTGGCGATGAGCGCAAGCTGGTTTTGTCGCGCGACATTTCGCAACTGGAAAGGTTGGAGACGATGCGGCGCGATTTTGTCGCCAACGTCTCGCATGAGTTGCGCACGCCACTGACGGTAGTCGGGGGATTCCTCGAAACCCTGATCGACGGTCTGGATGATCTGGGGCGTGATGAGGTGCTGCGCTTTCTACACCTTGCCAACGAGCAGTCGTTGCGTATGCAGCATTTGATCGAGGATCTGCTCGCTTTGTCGGCGTTGGAGACGGGGACACCGGCACCGACCGAGGACCGGATTGCCGTCGATGAGCTGATGCGCGACTTGCACCGGGAAACCGAGTTGCTTTCGACGGGCCGTCACTCCGTCACATTGACGCTCGGCAGTGGAGAGGCGAATGGCGGCGTGTTACTGGGAAGTCGCGGGGAATTGCGCAGCGCCCTTGCCAATCTTTGCAGCAATGCTGTTCGTTACACGCAGGATGGGGGGCGCATCGCGCTGGCTTGGCGGGAGGACGAAAGCGGTGGCGAATTTTCGGTGAGCGATGACGGTATCGGTATCGAGGCTCACCACATACCGCGCCTGACCGAGCGTTTCTACCGGGTGGACCGTGGCCGGTCGCGCGAAACAGGTGGCACGGGGCTGGGTTTGGCCATCGTCAAACACGTCCTTACCCGACATCAGGCCGAATTGGGTGTGCAGAGTACCCCCGGCAGGGGGAGTCGCTTTACCGTGCGCTTTCCGCGTGCTCGTATCATGCCGGGGCCATTTGCTCAAAGCTGACTTGCTCGAAGTTCTCGCCTTTCAACAGCAGCTTGTCGAGCCGGATCTGGTCCGAAACTTCCTTGCCGTCGTGGATTTCGAGCACGCGATTGTGCTCGAACCAACCTGCCGGCAGGACGAGCGATGCGGGTTCTTTGAGTGCGGGCGTCGGGGGGAGTAGAAAAACCGGCTGGTAAAGTTCGCGCTGCTGCGCCGAACGTAATGCAACCGGGCGTGCGGAAAGCCGTTGCGGGACGCCGGTGAGGACATGTACGCCGATTTCCAGGGAACCGTCGGTGCGGTACATCAGCCAGCTTACCTGGCCGAGGAGAAAACGGTCGCCATCCTGCGGTCGCAGACCGACCAGCTGGCGGTGTTCCAGGCGTTCGGCGCTCGGTTGGCGTTGCATGCGGAAACCGCCGACGGATTGGTCGAGCAATTCCCATTGTTCGCAGACAAAACCGAACCTTTCGGCTTCGCGCAGGCGGTTCATCTGCGCCGCGGCCGGATCGTTCGCCTCCGGCGCGCGCTCGCCCAGGGTGAGGAGTGCGATGTCCTGATCCAGCTTGGAGCCGGTTGCATAGGTGCGTGGCTGTTCAAATACCTTTCCATGCACATGGAAGCCGATCGCCAGCCAGTCGCCGCAGAGTTCCACCGTTCCCTTGCTGCCGCGGCGCGGGAAGCGCCGGCCGGCGGAGGCTTGGCCCCAGGGGCGATAGAGCGAAAGCAACAGGTGCGCGCAGTCGTCTACCGGGCAGTCGTTGCCGAGGCCCAGGGAGGCCGGCTTCATGCCTTGCTTGAATTGCGTCAGCACCGCTTGTATCTGGCCGGCCAGTTTGCTGCTGTTGAAGCGATACAGGCCTGTCGTGCGGGCTTGCAGGCCAAGCGGGCGCAAACCGTGGTCGGTGGCCAGATCCAGGCTGTATACCGTGGGTTTGCGGTCTTCGGTTTCGCCGTGCAGATTGCAATAAGGGGCAAAGCGCTGTGCCCAGCGGCAAATCCATGTGAGCTCACGCTCGGTGCGTCCGTAGGGGTTGCCCAGATCGATGAGTAGTATCGCGATGTGCGCTTCTACGGTGCTTTGCGCTTTCCAGACTTCGTTCAGGGGGTCGGAGACGCGGATTTGCGCAACGCCGATTCGCTCGGCATCCGCATAGCATTCATGGACTTCCGCCCAGTAGCCAGCGGGTATCGCGCGGTGGGCGCGAAAATATTCCAGCAGCGCCTGCCCCGCGTAGTGTATGCGGCGTTGGGCAAGCAGGGCGCGTTGGTCTTCCAGGACGCCATGCGCATCGGTACGGGTGAGATGGGCGTAGGAACGGGAAAGCGTGCGCCATAGCCCGACGACACGGTCGAGTGTCGCGTTTTCGGCACTGTCCGGCGGCAACGGATGGGCGGTGTAGCGCACTGCTAGACGAGCCTGTGTCGTGGCAACGATCGGGCGTGCGGTCTCCAGCACTTCGAGGTGCTGATTGGGGGCGGGCGGGGCGGCGAGCAACCCGGTGACCATCTCCATGAGCGAGGTATGCGTTGCATCGATCTCGTCAAGATCGAGACGCTGCAGCATGTTCAGGCATTCGGCCGGATTTCGGTAGTCCATGACGGCTCCGGATAGGGGTAGTGGCTATGTTGTTCAGACATTGACGGCCAGGGCCAGGGCAATTGCGCTGGCCATGTCGTTGTCGTCGGGGGCGGCATGGGCGACGCCCGAGCGTTGGGCTTTCCCCCAGATCGACTCGGGAAAGTGGCTGTCGTCGGCAAAGCGCGGGATGATATGCCAATGCAGATGGGGCACCATGTTGCCAAAGCTGGCGAGGTTGACTTTGTCGGGCCGGCACAGTTCTCGCAGCGCCTGCTCCGTAGCCAGGACGATATTCATCAGATGGATGCGCTCGGCAGTGGGGAGGTCGGTCATTTCGGCGACATGCTCATGCCAAATGACACGACAAAAACCAGGGTACATGGGGTCATCTACACGAATAACACGGCAATGCGCGTCCTGCCACAAGACGATACCACCCTCCGCTTCACATAGCGGGCATGCCATATTGTATTGTCTCCAGCCGAGCAAATGATATGCGAATGTTTACTCTATCGTGTGTTCTTGTTAACGGTAAGAAACATTTACGCATTGGATGGTGCGGGTGGTCGATGGGCCGATGCAGGCGCGGGGTACGTTTCCCCGTGTGCGATGGCTGTGCCGTGCTGGAAAGCGAACAAGGTACCCGGCGCCATCATATGCCATGTTTCATTGTCGGTCAGCGGCGTGGTGGCGATGATCGCGACGCGGTCCTGTGGGGTGGTGACGTTGTTGAAGTCGACGGCGAGATCCTCGTCGGCGAGATGGGCGGTGGAAAAAGGCGCTTGGCGGACGATGTAGCACAGTCGTGACGAGCAATGCGCGTAAAGGCAGTCACCGTTGCAGAGCAGAAAATTGAATTCCCCGTGGCTGCCGATGTCGTGGGCCAGTTCGCGCAACAGCGGATGAATTGCGGTGGGCGGCGGTTCGATGGCAAAGTTTTGCGCAAGCGTATCGAGGATATGGCAGAAGGCGCGTTCCGAGTCGGTGGTGCCCACTGGCAGGAAACGGCCGGATAGCTTTGGCGCATACCCGGTCAGGTTGCCGTTGTGCGCGAAGATCCACTGGCGACCCCACAGCTCGCGTTGAAAGGGGTGTGTGTTTTCGAGCCGGATTTCACCCTGGGTTGCCTTGCGGATGTGTGCGATGACGTTGAGCGAGCGGATGGGGTAGCTGCGCACCAGTTCGGCCACCGGCGAGTCGGCGCTCGCACTCGGTTCAAGGAACAGACGCGCGCCGCGCCCTTCGAAGAAGGCAATGCCCCAGCCGTCACGGTGGTGGTCGGTCAAGCCGCCACGGGCGCGGAATCCGGTAAAGGAAAAGCAGATATCCGTCGGGACATTGCAACTCATGCCAAGCAACTGGCACATCGGGACTCTCCGAGGCGGGTCAGGCTTTTTCGATTATAGCGCTACCGCTCTGCCGCCTTGGGAGGGGTGGCAGATCAGTTTTGAGGCATCCGCTGCAGGTTTTTCAGCACTTTTTCGACATTGATGCCGCCGACGTTTTTCGTCACCACGTCGCCCGGTTTCTGTCCCGATTTGCAGTCGCCGAGCCGGCGGGATTCCTGCTTGAGCGCCATCTTGGCCATGCCCTGCAGCGGGGGATCGTAGGTGGTTAGGATGTCGCTGTTGTAGTGGGTGGTGAAGTCCCCTGAAAACTCGCCATGGATGGTGGCCAGACTGTCTTCAACCTTGCATACGGCATCGAGCGTGACGCGGCCGCCGTCGGTCCGGAAGTTTTTCTGCGGGCAGTTTTTGCTGCTTTTTGCCGCTTGCTCGGTAAAGTCGCCACCATCTTCGCCGATGCAGATTTCTATCGTCTGGACAACGCCGCCAAGCGAGGCCATGGTGTTCTTCATTTCCCACAAACCAGGTGCGAGCCGGGGATGGGTCGCGGTGGGTTCGGTGGCATAGGCTGTGGAGCAGACGATCAGACCGGCGGCAAGGGCGGAACGCAAAAGCATGGTGATTTCCTTGGGAAAAAACGGGCGTGCGCAAAAAACAATGAAAGCGCAGGGCGAATAATAAGGAATATCGAAAATTCAGGTACTGAGCTTGCGGCGCAGCAACTCGTTGACCTGCGCCGGGTTGGCTTTGCCCTTGCTGGCTTTCATGATCTGACCTACCAGCGCATTGAAGGCTTTTTCCTTGCCGGCCTTGAATTCCTCCACCGATTTGGGGTTGGCTGCGAGCGTTTCGTCGATCAGCGTTTCGATGGCGCCGCTGTCGGTGACTTGTTTCAATCCTTGTCGTTCGATGATTGCATCGGCCGAGTCGCCTTCACCGTTCCATAAGGCATCGAACACTTTTTTGGCGATGGCGTTGGAAATGGTGTTGTCGGCGATGCGTGCGATCAGTCCGGCCAGTTGCGCCGGAGCAACCGGCGAAGCGACAACGTCCAGTTCGGCCTTGTTGAGCCGCGCGGCCAGTTCCCCCATCACCCAGTTGGCGCAGGGTTTTGCCTGCGCCACACCGGCGGTGTCGACCGTGGTCTGATAATAGGCGGCGATTTCCTTGCTTGCGGTGAGGGTGGTGGCGTCGTAGGCGGAAAGGCCGTATTGGCCGATGAAGCGGGTTTTCATCGCCGCCGGCAGCTCAGGCAGGGTCGTGCGCACGCGCTCTATCCACTCGGGCGAGATTGCCAGCGGCAGCAGGTCGGGGTCGGGGAAGTAGCGGTAATCGTGCGCGTCTTCCTTCGAGCGCATCATGCGCGTCTCGCCGCTGTCGGGATCGAACAGCACCGTGGCCTGCTGGATCGTGTCGCCGTCTTCGAGTTGTTCTATCTGCCACTGCACCTCGTAGTCGATGGCTTGTTGCAGGAAGCGGAAGGAGTTCAGGTTCTTGATTTCGCGCCGGGTGCCGAATTGCGTTGCGCCGCGTTTGCGTACCGAAACGTTGGCATCGCAGCGGAACGAGCCTTCCTGCATGTTGCCGTCACAGATATCAATCCAGCGCACCAGCGTATGCATGGCCTTGGCGTATGCGACCGCTTCGGCGGAGGAGCGCATGTCCGGTTCAGAGACGATTTCCAATAGTGGCGTGCCGGCGCGGTTGAGGTCGATGCCGCTCATGCCGTGAAAATCCTCGTGCAGGCTTTTGCCGGCGTCCTCTTCGAGATGGGCGCGGGTCAGGTGTACGGTTTTTTCGTAGGCCGCATCACCGTCGCCGACGTGGATGGTGACCTCGCCGCCGGAGACCACCGGCAGCTCGAACTGGCTGATCTGGTAGCCCTTCGGCAGATCGGGGTAGAAATAATTTTTGCGCGCGAACACGCTTTTCGGCGCAATGTGGGCGCCGAGTGCGAGGCCGAAGCGGATCGCCCGTTCCACCGCGCCGCGGTTGAGTACCGGCAGCACGCCGGGCAGGGCGATATCGACTGCGCTGGCCTGCGTGTTGGGATCGGCGCCGAAGGCGGTCGAGGCGGCGGAAAATATCTTCGAGGCCGTGTTGAGTTGGGCGTGGATTTCCAGTCCGATGACGACTTCCCAGTCGGTTCTGCTCATGGTCGTTCCTGTTGTCTGATGCTTCGCGGCATGTGTTGTCGGCGGCACGCGCTCAGTGGCATTCATTCTCCAGCCGTTCCAGCAGAATCGGCCAGACGTGGTCGAAGGTATCGTGGGTACAGCGGCGTGCGCATTCAGCGAAGGCGATGGTGACTTGTTCGCCCTGCTCCCACATGCTTACCGTGCAATTACCGCTGCGATCGCGCAGTTCGATGTGCGGCAGCTTGCGTACCTGGGTGAAATCGGCGAGGTCGAAACGGCAGTTGCCGTGCCGTGGCACGTCTATGTGTGCGCTGAAAGCATGGACTTCCGCTTCGCCGATGTCGAGCTTGGCACGGGCGCTGTAACCGGTTTCGTTGTCGGTGAAATGGCACTCGGAGCGGACGTTGAGCGGTCGGACCGGCATTGGCTTCAGGCGACCATGCGCTTCCGCGGACTGCGCCGGAGGCGAGTCGGGCGTGCGCCCGCTTGTGGATGTTGCGGGCCGGTCGCCTGCGGGCGGGCGCGCAGGCGTGGAGCAGGCGCCGACGATGAGGATCGCTGCCGCCAAGGCTGCGATGCGGCCGACCACGCATGGCCGCGAGGCTATGCGCCGCATCTTCAAGCTGTGCCGGCCGGCCGGCGGAGGTGCCAGTCGGTGGATTGCTGGTAGCGGTGGGCGGTATCCAGCAAGCGCGCCTCGGCGAAATGGTTGCCGATCAGCTGCATGCCGACCGGCAGTCCGCTGGCGCCGAAGCCGCAAGGGTGAGACAGTCCGGGCAATCCCGCGAGGTTGACCGCGATGGTGTAGATATCGGACAGATACATCTGCACCGGATCGTCGGCCTTTTCGCCGATCGCCCAGGCGGTGGTCGGCGTCGTCGGGCTGGCAATGATGTCGCAATGGGCGAAGGCGGCGGCGAAATCCTGCGCGATCAGCCGGCGCAGTTTTTGCGCCTGCAGGTAATAAGCGTCGTAATAGCCGTGTGAGAGTACGTAGGTGCCGATCAGGATGCGGCGCTTGACCTCATCGCCGAAACCTTCGGCGCGGCTCTTGCAGTACATGTCGTTGAGATCGTCGTATGCGCTTGCGCGGTGGCCGTAGCGCACGCCGTCGAAGCGGCTGAGGTTGCTCGATGCTTCGGCTGGCGCGATGACGTAGTAGGCCGGAATCGCCAGCCTGGTGTTGGGCAGGTCCACGTCCACGGTAACGGCGCCGAGCGCGCGGTATTGGTCGAGCGCGGCATCCACCGCGGCGCGCACGTCGTCCGCCATGCCGGGGCCGAAGAATTCGCGCGGCATGCCGACACGCAGGCCGGCAAGCGGCTTGGCGCCGGCGGGTGCGGTGGCGAGCATGCGCGAGTAGTCTTCGGCGGGGCGTTCCAGGCTGGTGGAATCGCGTGCGTCGAAACCGGCCATTGCCGACAGCAGCAGCGCGCAATCTTCCGCCGAGGCGCCGAAAGCGCCGCCCTGGTCGAGCGAGGAGGCGTAAGCGATCATGCCGTAGCGGCTCACCGTGCCATAGGTCGGCTTGATGCCGGTAATGCCGGTGAAGGCGGCCGGTTGGCGGATCGAGCCGCCGGTATCGGTGCCGGTCGCTACTGGTGCCAGGCGCGCGGCTACCGCCGCGGCCGAGCCGCCAGACGAACCGCCGGGGATGTGCGCGGTATCCCACGGGTTGCGCGCCGGGCCGAAATGGGAGGTTTCGTTCGACGAGCCCATGGCGAACTCGTCCATGTTGGTCTTGCCCAGGCTGACCATGCCGGCGGCTTTGAGCAGCGCGACGACGTGGGCGTCGTAAGGGCTGACGAAGTTGGCGAGCATCTTCGAACCGCAGGTGGTGAGCAGCCCGGCGGTGGCGAAGACATCCTTGTGCGCGAGCGGGATGCCGGTCAATGGCCCCGCGTCGCCACGGGCAATGCGTTCGTCGGCGGCGCGGGCGGCGGCGAGCGCGCCGTTGCGGTCGATGGTGATGAAGGCGTTGAGCGCCGGGTTGCGGGTTTCGATGCGGTCGAGAAACAGCGTGGCGAGTTCGATGCTGGAAATCCGCCGCGCGTCGAGCGCGCCGCGCAGGTCTTTTAGGCTGGCGTTGATCATGAGTGCTGGAGGGCGCCGTGGGTGGCGTTATTCGATGACTTTGGGGACCAGATACAATCCGGCCTCGGCCTGCGGTGCGATGCTCTGGAACAGTGCGGGGTGGCCGCTGTCGGTGGCGTCGTCGTCGCGCAGGCGGGCGGATAGTTCCTGCGGGTGGCTCATCGGTTCGACGCCGGTGGTGTCGACCGCCTGCATCTGTTCGATGAGATCGAAAATGCTGTCGAGCTTGAGGCGCGTCGCCTCGACCTCGGTGGGGTCAAGCGCGATGCGGGAAAGGCGGGCGATGTGTTCGACTTGGGCAGTGGATAGCGACATGCGGAAACAAAACCTGCTTAATCGACAAGGGTTTGTAGGTTATCATATTTGTTTATCTACAATTCGGCGCAACGCGCGCTGCGCGGCTTAGTCTTGGCGGTTTCCGTTGACCAGCACGCCAATCCTCTCCCTACCGGTTTCGGAATTTTCCCTTCATGTTCGGTTTTCTGCGCTCCTATTTTTCCAATGATCTGGCGATCGACCTGGGTACGGCCAACACGCTGATCTACGTTCGCACCAAGGGCATCGTGCTCGATGAACCCTCGGTGGTCGCCATTCGCACCGAAGGTGGTCCCCACGCCAAGCTCGCCATCCAGGCCGTCGGCCATGCCGCCAAGCAGATGCTGGGCAAGACGCCCGGCAACATTACGGCGATCCGGCCGATGAAGGATGGCGTCATCGCCAATTTCGTCGTCACCGAGCAGATGATCAAGCAGTTCATCAAGAAGGTGCATGATTCCCGTCTGCTGTCGCCGAGTCCGCGCGTCATCATCTGCGTGCCCTGCGGCTCGACCCAGGTCGAGCGCCGTGCGATCCGCGACGCCGCGCTGGCGGCTGGCGCCTCGCAGGTATATCTGATCGAGGAACCGATGGCGGCGGCGATCGGTGCCGGTTTGCCGGTGTCGGAAGCGATGGGTTCGATGGTGGTCGACATCGGCGGTGGAACGACCGAAGTCGGCGTCATTTCGCTCGGCGGCATGGTCTACGCCGGCAGCGTGCGCGTGGGCGGCGACAAGTTCGACGATTCCATCGTCAACTACATCCGGCGCAACTACGGCATGCTGATCGGCGATACGACGGCGGAGAACATCAAGAAGCAGATCGGCTCCGCGTTCCCGGGGTCCGAGGTGCGCGAAATGGAAGTCAAGGGGCGCAACCTGGCCGAGGGCATTCCGCGCAGCTTCACCATTTCTTCCAACGAAATCCTCGAAGCCCTGGCAGAGCCGCTGAACCAGATCGTTTCCGCGGTCAAGATCGCGCTGGAGCAGACCCCGCCCGAGCTGGGCGCCGATATTGCCGACCGCGGCATGGTGCTGACCGGTGGAGGCGCCTTGCTGCGCGATCTGGATCGTTTGCTGATGGAAGAAACAGGCCTGCCGGTGATCGTTGCCGATGGGCCCCTGACCTGCGTTGCGCGCGGCTGCGGCATGGCGCTGGAGAAAATGGACAAGCTCGCCTCGATCTTCACGTCGGACTGATCGCGGATCGAGTCCGGGCATGCGAACCGCTTTGCTTCGTTCATGAGAGTTTCGGGCGCCCCGAGATCGCTCGCCGGCCACCAGCCTCCCCCTATTTTCAAACGTGGACCGGCGCCGCTGGCGCGTTTGATGCTGTTTTCGTCCGTATGTCTGGTATTGCTGATCGCCGATCTGCGCTTCGGTTATCTCGAAGTGTTGCGCCAGGGCTTGTCGGTCCTTACCTATCCGCTGCAAATGGCGGCGGCCAAACCGGCGGATTACGTCCGTAACGCCTCGCGCTATTTCGCCACGCTGCTCGAAGTACAGATCGACAATGCCGAATTGCGCCGGCAACAGCTCGGTGCGGGCGAGCGCTTGCTGCGTTTCGAACTGCTCGAGCAGGAAAACGCGCATTTGCGTGATTTGCTCGGTATGTCCAAGCGCCTGGCGGCGAAGAGCGTTCCCGCCGAAATTCTCTATAACGCTCCCGATCCGTTTGCGCGCAAGGTCATCCTCGACCGCGGTTCGCAACAAGGCGTCGAGGCCGGTCTGGCGGTGGTGGACGCAACTGGTGTGATCGGCCAGGTGACGCGGGTCTATCCCATCCAGTCCGAGGTCACGCTGCTTACCGACCGCAACCAGGCGATTCCCGTGCAGGTCATGCGCAACGGTCTGCGCGGCGTATTGTTCGGCACGGGGCAGGGGCAACTGGAATTGCGCTTCGTCATCGCCGGCGCGGACATCCAGGCGGGCGACCGCCTCATCACCTCGGGTCTCGACGGTATTTTCCTTCCCGGCCTGCCGGTGGCCGAGGTGCGTTCGGTCGACCGTGAGGGCGAGGCGTTCGCACGGATCATCTGTGAACCGCTGGCGGGGGTCGAGCGCAGCGTTCAGGTGCTGGTTCTGGGCCGTGCGGCGCCGACGCCGGCACAGCCGGAGGCCGACAAGCCCGAGGACAAACCCGTGGATAAGCCGGCGGAGAAGCCTGCGCAAAGGCCGAGGGCACGCTGACATGATGCAACCGACCAATCGTTCGAGCCGCATCCTGTTGCCCGTCAAGATGTGGTTCGTCTATCTCAGCCTGATCGTCGCGCTCGGGCTGGTTTATGTGCCGACCGGACGTTTTCCCGGCGTGCCGGATTGGGTGGCGCTGGTGATCGCTTTCTGGTGCATACGTGAACCCTTGCGCGTCGGCATGGGTGTGGGGTTCGTGTTCGGTCTGCTGGTGGATATCGGCCAGGGCGCGGCGATGGGCCAGCACGCGCTGGCCTACGTCGTGCTCGCCTACCTTGCCGTCGGCCTGGCGCGGAGGGTGATGTGGTTTCCTCTATGGCAGCAGGCGCTGCATGTGTTGCCGATGCTGCTCGTTACCCAGTTCCTGATGATGGTGGTGCGTTTGTTGGCGGGGGCGGAATTTCCCGGCTGGTGGTACTTCCTTTCCAGCCTGACGAGCGTGTTGTTTTGGATGCCGTTGAGCTTCCTGTTGCTGCTGCCGCAGTACCAGCCCGTCGACCGCGACGAGAACCGGCCGATCTGATCTGGCGACATGACGGAATTCCAATCCCCGGATCAGGAAATCGCGCGTTTTCGCCGCCGGGTATGGGTGGCGGGCTTGTTCGTGTTCGTGTGTTTTTGCCTGCTCGCGGCGCGCTTTTATCATTTGCAGGTGGTGCGGCACGATTATTTCCTGACCCGTGCCGAGGATAACCGCATCGCCTTGCTGCCGGTGGTGCCGAACCGGGGCACGATTTCCGATCGCAACGGCGTGGTGTTGGCGCGCAATTATGCAGCCTATACGCTGGAAATCGCGCCATCGCGGGTCGAGGGGGGGGCGGCAGGGCTGGAAGACATGATCGACCAACTGGCGGAGATCATCCTCGTCGAACCGCGCGACCGGCGGCGTTTTCGCAAGATTCTGGACGAAAGCCGCAATTTCGAGAGCGTGCCGATTCGCACCCGCCTGAGCGACGAAGAAGTCGCCCGTTTCATCGCCCAGCGTTACCGCTTCCCCGGTGTCGAGGTGCAGGCGCGTTTGTTCCGCGATTATCCACAGGGTGAAATCGCCTCACATGTCATCGGCTACATTGGCCGCCTGAACGACCGCGACGTGGAGCGGATCGAGGAGCGCGGCGAAACGGCCAACTACCGTGGTTCCGAATACATCGGCAAAAGCGGCCTCGAGCAGTCCTACGAAGCCGAACTGCACGGCATTACCGGTGCCGAGGAAGTGGAGGTGAATGCCGGTGGGCGCGCGGTGCGGCGCTTGTCGCGCACTGCAGCGCTGGCTGGCAACAATCTCGAACTGACGCTCGATATCGAACTGCAAAAGGTGGCCGAGGCGGCCTTTGGCAAGCGACGCGGTGCGATGGTGGCGATCGAGCCGGCGACAGGCGGCGTGCTGGCGCTGGTTTCCACGCCGACTTTCGACCCCAACCTGTTCGTCGACGGCATTTCCACGCAGGATTGGAAAGCGCTCAACGATTCGCCCGATCATCCCTTGCTCAACCGCGCCATCTACAGCGCATATCCGCCGGGTTCCACGTTCAAGCCCTTCATGGCCCTGGCCGCGCTTGCCACCGGCAAGCGTACGCCTGGGCAGGCGATCAGCGATCCGGGTTATTTCATGTTCGGCGGCCACCGTTTCATGGATGACAAAGTCGGTGGGCACGGCGCGGTCGATCTGCACAGATCCATCGTCGTATCGTGCAATACCTACTACTACATGCTTGCCAACGATCTGGGGATCGACGGCATCGCCCGTTTCATGGCGCCGCTCGGTTTCGGTTCGATCTCCGGCATCGACCTGCCGGGCGAGTCCGAAGGCGTATTGCCGTCGCCCGAATGGAAGAAGAAGCGTTTCCGCCGCCCCGAACTGCAACGCTGGTACGGCGGCGAGACGATCTCTGTCGGAGTCGGCCAGGGCTACAACGCCTATACGCCGCTGCAAATGGCCAACGCGCTGGCAACCGTGGTCAATGACGGGCGGATGTTCCGTCCGCACATCGTGCGTTACGTGGTCGATGCGCTGCATGGGGAAAAGCGTGCGGTGCAGCCTGAGCCGATACGTGAGGTTCCATTGAAAGCCGAACATCTGGCCATGGTGCGGCGTGCGATGGTGGACGTGACCAAGGTCGGGACCGGCGCGCGCGCCTTCGCCAACGCGCCCTACGAAGCCGGCGGCAAAACCGGCACGGCGCAGGTGTTCTCGCTCAAGGGCGGAAGATACGTGGAAGGCCGCGTGGATGAGCGCATGCGCGACCATTCCTGGTTCATTGCCTACGCACCCGCCGATCGACCGATAATCGCCTTGGCCGTATTGGTGGAAAACGGCGGATTCGGTTCGCAATCGGCGGCGCCGGTTGCGCGTCAGGTGATCGATTATTACCTGCTCGGCAGGCGTCAGAACCAGCCCGCCGCCGAAGACGCTGGCGCCCAGGAGGGCGACTGACGGATATCCGTTTCCGCCTGCTGGCGATTGTCCGCGGCTTTCTGCGGCCGCTAGATCCGGCGTTGGTGGTGATCCTCGCCGGCCTGCTCGGTTATGCCTATGTGCTCATTCTCAGCGCTTCGCCGGAGCGCGCCGAAGCGCAGATGATCAATATGGCCGTGGCCTTGACGGCGATGTGGGGCGTGGCGCGGCTATCTTGCCAGCGCCTGCTGTCGCTGGCGCTGCCGTTGTACGTTTGCGGTGTCGTGTTGCTGGTGGCGGTGGAATTGTTCGGCGAAGTCTCCAAGGGCGCGCAGCGCTGGCTGCATGTCGGCGTGACCCGCATCCAGCCGTCCGAACTGATGAAAATCGCCATGCCCTTGATGATCGCCTGGTACTTTCAGCAACGCGAAGGACAGATCGCCCTGCGTGACTTCATCGTCGCCGGCCTGCTGCTGGTGGTGCCGGTCGGCCTCATCCTGATTCAGCCCGATCTCGGCACCAGCCTGCTGGTGACGATGGCCGGTTTCTACGTGATTTTTTTCGCCGGCCTGTCGTGGAAGCTCATCGTGCCGGTGGCGCTGGTCGGCATCGTCGCCATCGGCGGCATCGTCGCCTTCGGCGATACGCTGTGCCAGCCGGGTGTCGACTGGTTCGGCATGCGCGAGTACCAGAAGCATCGCGTGTGCACGCTGCTCGATCCCACGCAGGATCCGCTCGGCAAAGGCTTTCACATCATCCAGTCCACCATCGCCATCGGTTCCGGCGGGATGTTCGGCAAGGGGTGGATGGGCGGTACGCAAACCCATCTTTCCTTTCTTCCCGAGCGCCACACGGACTTTATTTTCGCCGTGTTGGCCGAGGAATTCGGCCTGGTGGGCGTGCTGGTACTGTTCGTACTTTATTTTGCGTTGTTTGCGCGTGGTTTCCGCATTGCCTCACGGGCGCCGACGCTGGCCACCAAACTGCTCGCCGGCGCGATCACGATGATCTTTTTTACCTATGCCTTCGTGAACATGGGCATGGTAAGCGGCATCCTGCCGGTGGTCGGCGTGCCCTTGCCCTTCATCAGCTACGGGGGCACCGCGCTGGTGACACTGTGTTCGGGGATAGGCATCCTGATGAGCATTCGGCGCGGCGCCAAGCCGGGCGAGCGTCGATGAGACGAAAGCGCCCTTCCGACCCGGCGCTCTGGTTTTTTCTTGCTGCGTTTGTCATCGCCATGGTGTGGTCTTTTTTCCTGGCGCTGCCGCCTGATCTGTCACCGCGCCAGTTGGAGATTGTCGGAGTGGTCTGGCGAGCCGTGTTCTTCTGGGCCTGTTTGATCAGCGCGTTTGGTTGCAGCGCCGGTCTGAGCGTTTTCAAAGAACATGCCGGGCGGTGGTGCGCCATGGCGACAGGCGCTGTTTTCGGATGTGGTATCGTTGCCGTGAGCAGGCTGCCCCTGTTTGAGTTTGTGGCGCCTCTGTTTGAGTTCTTGGATATCGGAGCAACGCTCATCGTGGCGGGTTTCCTTGCCGGGTTGATGGTCGGCCTTGTCATTGGTTTCAGAAAGCGGAAAGTTCACGCCGTATGACACTGAAACATCGGATTCTTTTACCCGTTTTCACCGCTTTGGCGTGTGCATTGCTCGCCGCCTGCGGGTCGACGCCGTCACGGGCGCCAGGCGATTCGGGCTCATCCGCCCGCGGTACGCAGACGGCCAAGGCGCAGACCAAGACACCGACGCGGCGAGGCGGAGGCTATTACAAGGATGATGGACCGGGCGACGACACGCCGGACGATCTCGATCAGTTGCCCGACGCGCAACCGCGCCTCGAACCCTTGCACCGCTTCGCCAACCGACCTTACAACGTATTCGGCCAGGACTACGTACCGGCCACGGCAATCGCGCCGTACCGCGAACGTGGACTGGCAAGCTGGTATGGACGCCGTTTTCATGGCCAGTCGACTTCGAGTGGCGAACTCTACGACATGTACGCCATGACGGCGGCGCACCCGACGCTGCCCATTCCGAGTTATGCGCGGGTGACGAGTGCCGCCACCGGCCGTTCGGTGGTCGTACGGATCAACGACCGCGGCCCCTTCCACAAAGGCCGGGTCATGGACCTTTCCTATGCCGCCGCATACAAGCTCGGCTATGTGAATACAGGCAGTACGGAAGTTGAAGTCGAGCAGATCCTGCCGGGCGAGCTGCCGATGCTCGCCGAGGCCGATCCGATTCCGCCGTTGCCCGGGCGCAATGGTCCATCGCCGGCCCAAGTCGCACTGCCTTCTTCGCCGATGGCGGCGGCGCCTGAATCTGCGGGCGATGGCACGGGTGGCGGCATCTTCCTGCAACTGGGCGCGTTTTCCTCGCGCGACAACGCCGAGGGTTTCCGTGCCACCGTGCAGAACAGCATGGCCGTGTTTGCTGAACGCCTGGAATTGCTTGCCGACGGAGGGCGTTTCCGCCTCCATGCCGGTCCTTACGCGTCGGTGGACGAAGCCCGTGCCGCCGCCGAGCGTATCGCCGGTGTGCTCAAACTGCAGCCTTTCGTCGTCGTGCGCTGAGCGCTTGTACGGAACGGCGCAGAGGGGTGCCGGGCGGAAAAATATCTTCAGGTTGAAACAAACTCTGTTCGTTCGGAACCGGGGTTTCCAAGCCACCCTATAATTCGCGCTTTATCGAGTCGCGCAGCATCAGCCCGCGCTTCATCCGTCTTTTTTTCATCACAGGCTTCCCTCATGCCCCAGGCTGCCCCCATGCGCTTTGTTTTCGCCCTGCTTTTTTCGCTGCTTTCCTTCGCGGTCTGCGCCCAGTCCGTCCCTGCCCCCGCGCTTGCCGCCAAAGCGTGGATTCTGCTCGATCAAGGCACTGGCCAGATGTTGGCCGGCAACAACGAGAACGAGCGCATCGAGCCGGCTTCGCTGACCAAGCTGATGACGGCGTATTTGACCTTCGCCGCGATCAAGGCGGGCACCATCGCGCTCGACCAGCCCGTACCGGTATCGGAAAAAGCGTGGAAGCAGGAAGGGTCGCGCATGTTCATCGACCCGAAAAAACCGGCGCAGGTGCAGGAACTGCTGCGCGGCGTCATTGTGCAGTCGGGCAACGACGCCTGCGTCGCCCTGGCCGAACTCATCGCCGGCAGCGAGGAAGCCTTTGCCGCGTTGATGAACCGTGAAGCGCAGCGCCTGGGCATGAAAAATTCCCACTTCACCAATTCCAGCGGCCTGCCCGATCCGCAGCACTACACGACCGCGCACGATCTGGCCGTGCTCGCCGCGGCCATCGTGCACGACTTTCCCGATTTCTACCCGCTGTACTCGCTGAAGGAATACACCTACAACAAAATCACGCAGCCCAACCGCAACCGGCTGCTGTGGATGGACAGCACCGTCGATGGCATGAAAACCGGGCACACCAGCACTGCCGGCTATTGCCTCATCTCCTCCGCCCTGCGCGGCCCGCGGCGGCTGATTTCAGTCGTGCTCGGCACCGATTCCGACACCGTGCGCGCGCAGGAATCGCTCAAGCTGCTCAACTTCGGCTTCCAGTTCTTCGATACCGCCAAGCTCTATTCCGCCGATCAGGCCGTGTCGCGCTTCCGCGTGTGGAAAGGCCAGGCGAACGAGGTGCCCGTGGGTTTTACCGCCGATTTCATCATGTCGCTGCCCAAGGGGCAGGCGGATAAAGTGACCGCCACGCTGGAAAGCCGCCAGCCGGTGCTGGCACCGCTGCAAAAAGGGCAGGAAGTGGGCACGATGAAGCTCAGCCTCGACGACAAGCCGCTTGGAGAATACCCTGTCGTTGCACTGGAGGATGTGCCGGTGGCCGGCTTCTTCGGTCGCCTGTGGGATGCCCTGGTGCTGTGGATCAAGAGCCTGTAATGCCGCGTGTCCGTTATTGGAGTCGCCTGTGAGCCAGTGCTATCTCGATGGCCGTTATCTGCCGCTCGACGAGGCGCGGGTGTCGCCGATGGATCGCGGCTTCCTTTTCGGCGACGGTGCCTACGAAGTCATCCCGGTCTATTCCCGGCGTCCCTTCCGCCTCGACGAGCACCTCGTGCGCCTGGCCCGCACTCTGGCGGCGTTGCGCATTGCGGATCCCCATACGGCCGGCGAATGGGCTGAAAAAGTGGGTGAAGTCGTCGCCCGCAACCCGTGGGACGATCAATCGGTGTATTTGCAGGTGACGCGCGGCACCGATACGCGGCGCAACCACGCTTTTCCCGCTGGCGTGCCGCCGACGGTGTTCCTGATGAGCGAAGAGCTCGCCACCCCCTCGGCGGGGCAGCGAGAAGCCGGTGTGGCGGCGGTGGGCGCCGCCGATTTCCGCTGGCTGCGCTGCGATCTCAAAACTGTTTCGCTGCTCGCCAACTGCCTGTTGCGCCAGCATGCGGTGGATCGCGGCTGCGCCGAAACCGTGCTTTTTCGCGACGGCTTTCTGACCGAAGGCGTGGCCTCCAGTATTTTCGTGGTCAAGGAGGGCATGCTGCTTGCGCCGCCCCAAAGCCACCTGCTGTGGCCCGGCATCACCGACGACGTGGTGTTGGAACTGGCTGCCCGCCACGGCCTGCCGCCCAGCGTGCGGGAACTCCTCGAAGACGAGGTGCGCGGT
>JAVBSY010000027.1:0-108302 GCA_031556475.1 Azoarcus sp. | reverse complement strand
AGACGCGCACGCGGGTGCCGCTCTGGCGCCCGCATTCGCCTTCGACGCGCAGCGTACCGACGTGCTCGCCGCCGTCGCTGAATTCGATGCGGTGCAGTTTGCCGTCGCGCTTGATTTCCACCTCGATCCGCGTCGACAGCGCATTCGTTACGGACACGCCGACGCCGTGCAGGCCGCCGGAAAAAGCGTAGGCGCTGTTGCCCTGGCGTTTGTCGAATTTGCCGCCGGCGTGCAACCGGGTATAGGCCAGCACGATGACCGGTACGCCTTCTTCCGGATGCAGCCCGACCGGGATGCCGCGGCCGTCGTCGGCGACGGTGACCGAGCCGTCCAGATGCAGGACGACATGGATTTTTTTTGCGAAGCCAGCCAGTGCTTCATCGGCGGCGTTGTCGATCACTTCCTGGATGATGTGGGCCGGCGAATCGGTGCGGGTGTACATGCCCGGACGCTCGCGTACCGGCTCCAATCCTTTCAGGACGCGGAAGGAGGATTCGTCGTACTGTTGCTTGGTCGTCATACTTGGCGCACTGCGGGAAAACGGGCGCCAGAATAACAGACTGACAGCGGGCGGACGGCTGAATGCGTTCGCCGGAGGGGATCAGGCACTGCCGAGGATGCGTCCTCCGCCAGTGGGACGGGCTTGTCCCTCGGCATCGTACAGTTGAGGATGATTGGCGGCGGCGAGCAAAACGGACAGCGCGGCCTGGTTGTTCTGCATGCGCTCGGTGATCAGTTTGCCGTTCAACAGATTGCGTTCCCTGGCCTCACGGGCGAGTTCGAGCACTTCGTCCCAGCGCGCGAGCACGCGCGGCAGGCCACTGCAGACCTGGCGGATGACCGCATCGGAATGCGCCAGACCGAGCTTGCCCAGCAGCAATGCACGGTCGTCGTGCAGGCGTTGCAGCCGCCGGTAGCGCTCGGTTTTGTCGTTGGTGAGCGCGAGCAGGCTGTCGACTTCGCCGGCGATGAGCAGGTCGGCTTCCTGCCCCAGCAGTACGACGAATTCGCGCAGTTGGATCGCCTCGGCCTCGATCAGCAAGGCAAGGCGTTGGAGTTCGGTGGGAGAGGGGGCACGCATCGGGGTTACCACCTTTACGGTGTCTGGTTGACGAGCATTTGCCGCACGCTGTCGATCAGACCGTCTGCGATGCGGCTGGCGTCAACCTTGAAACGTCCTTCGGTGATCGCCTGGCGGATTTCTTCCACGCGGCCTTTATCCACGACTGGCGTATCGGCGATGCGCGCTTCCGCTTTCTGGAGGCTGGCGGAGAAGGCGGAGATTTGGACTTTCTCGCCATTTGCCGCTGCCTGCGCATTCGCACTGCCCCGATTCTGGGTGCCGTTTACCGGTATGTTAGAGGCTACGTTGCCTCTGGATTCGATTTTCATGATGACTATCCCTGATGGTGCCCTTGCGTAGGTTCCCTGCCCGGGTTGTCGGCAATTTTTGGAAAAACTTTAGCGATTAAATCAGTGAATCCTGTCACGACACGGATTGAATCGTTGATTCAAAACGGTATTTCGACCGTGCCGTCCGTCCGCGCCGTGCCGTTTACGACCTGTCCATTGGGCATTCTCACACGCACGGCGTCACCCGGCGCGGCGTTGTTCATGGCACGCCCTTCGCTGGCGACGCTGAATCCCTCGCCGGTGCTGATGACCTGTACGTTCTGCCCCTGGCGCACCGCATCGGGGATGCGCAGCATGCTGGCGCGCAAGGCGTTGCCGGCGGCAAGCGCGTGGCGCGTGTGGTAGCCCTGGGCCTGGGCGGGGTCTGTCAGGGTATCGTCGGGTAGCGAAGCCAGATCGCCGCGTTTGCGGCCGATATCCGCCGGACCCACGATCTGGCCGGCGCGCAGTGCCCGTGCGTTCACCAGGTAATCGGCGGTGACGCTGACACGTGCCGGCAGGTAGACACTCCATACGACAGGCGAATCGCAGCGCACGCCCACATTGATCTGGCCCCAGGCACGTGCCTGCGCGGGCAGGAATGCGCTGAGCGCGCTGCACGGAGGAAGCTGATTGTTCGCATCCAGCTTGCCGAGATCGATGCTCACTTCACCCGGCAGGCCGCGCGTCGATTGTTCGAGGAAGGCGCGTGCGATCTGTTGCACCGGTTCGGGCGGCTGTTGGGCAGTGGCGGTGGCGCTTGTCGCGGCCGCCGAGATGGCGACCGAAGCGGCAAGAAGGCGTGCGGCGAGCCTTGGCGCTTGGCCGCGAAGGGGGGTCCGGGCGTTTTCCATGGTGTGAATTGCATCACGCGCCGTGCTTGCAGGCAACCGGGGCACCGTTTCGTCCGCCCGGCAGGGCCCCGGCAAGTTTTGCCGTGGACCGGCAATTCCGCGCAGGGAGGGGTGATACGGCAAGCGGCGAAATTGGCCGTGGTTTTCCGCCCTTATCGAGCCAAGCCGCGTGCGGCAGGGGAATTAGCATGGCTGGCATGGAAGGTGCAATGGGACGAGTGTCCCGTGTGCCAGGGAATTTTGGCGGCAATGCGGAAAATGAGGTGAGGCGATGAGAACCCTGCTAGATGAACAACTGCGGTTTCACCAGACAGCGCTCAATGTGCAGGCGTACCGGCAGCAGTTGCTGGCGTCGAACATCGCCAATGTCGACACACCGTACTACAAGGCCAGGGACATCGATTTTCGCGCTGTGCTCTCGGGTGTGGAGAACCGTCGCAATTCGCTGGCGCTGTCGACGACGCAATCTCGGCACATCGCCGATGTCATTGACAATCCGCTTGCGGCGGCAACGCTGTTCCGCGGCGAGCTGCAGTCCAGCGTGGACGGCAACACGGTCAATATGGATGTGGAGCGGGCGGCCTTTGCCGAGAATTCGGTGCATTACGAGGCCAGCCTGACGTTCATCAACGGCCTGCTGCGCTCGATGCAGAGCGCGGTCAGTGGCCAATAAAACAAATGGTACGCGGGAGATAAGCCATGGGAAGCATGCTCGATGTCCTTCAGGTAGCAGGTTCGGCGCTCAATGCGCAATCGTTGCGTCTGAATACGACGGCTTCCAACCTGGCCAACGCCGACAGCGTGGTCAACGAGAACGGTCAGCCGTACCGGGCCAAGCAGGTGGTGTTCGCCGCGCGGCCGGTGGCTGCCGGGTCGGCCGTCGTCGGCAAGGACAGTGTCGCCGTCGGCGTACAGGTTACGCAGGTCGTCGAGAGCGCGGCGCCGATGCGCTTGCGCTACGAGCCGGACAATCCGGCGGCGAATACGGAAGGTTATGTCGAGATGCCGAACGTGAATGTAGTGGAGGAGATGGTGAATATGATCTCCGCGTCACGCTCTTACCAGAACAATGTGGAAGTGATGAACACGGCCCGCACGTTGCTGCAGCGTACGTTGCAGATTGGTCAGTAAATTGTTTAGGTGGCCCCACCAGGTCTGGCCGGTGGGCCGGGCCGCCCAGCAGGAGATGACATAAATGAGCACGACTGTAGATCCGAACAAGGCGGCACAGGACGTTTTGAACAAACTGCGGAGTTCGACGACGAAGAAGGAAGATGCCGAGCAGATTCGTTTCCTGACTTTGTTGACGACACAGTTGCAGAATCAGGATCCGATGAACCCCTTGCAGAATGCCGAGCTGACTTCGCAGTTGGCGCAGATGAGCACGGTCGACGGGATCGAGCGTTTGAACAAGATGTTCGAGCAATTGCTCAGTTCCCAGAATTCCTCCGACAGCTTGCAGGCGGCGGCGCTGGTTGGCCACGGTGTGTTGGTGCCCGGCAAGAATATGGTGCTGACCGACGCGGGTGGGGTTGGCGGTTTCGATCTTGCGAATGGCGCGGATAACGTCACGGTGTCGATCAAGGATGCCAGCGGCGTCGAAGTGGCGCAGTTGAAGTTCGACAGCCTTGCGGCCGGTAGCCACAACTTCGTTTGGGACGGTACGACGCTGGATGGCAGCACGGCTGCCGCCGGTGCCTACACCATGTCGATAAGCGCTACAAAGGGTGGCGAAGAGGCAAAAGTCGATCCGCTTTCCTTCGGCCTTGTCACCAGCGTGATCCGTGGCGCGTCGAGCACCGATTTGCAGGTGGGCGCGCTGGGCGTTTTCACGATCGACGACATTAAGCAGATTCTTTGATTCGGAGCAGTAAAAATGGCTTTCCAGCAAGGTTTGAGCGGGCTCAACTCATCGTCGAAAGCGATCGACGTGGTGAGCAACAACATTGCCAATGCCAGCACGGTCGGCTTCAAGTCCGGCAGCGCCCGCTTCGCCGATATTTACGCGGCGACGGTGAATGGTGCCGCGAGCAACGTTCAGGTCGGCATCGGCACTTTCATCAACTCGGTTTTTCAGAGCTTTACCCAGGGCAATCCGACCATTACCAGCAATCCGCTCGACATGGCGATCAACGGCAACGGGTTTTTCCGTATCCAGCGCGCCGACGGTTCGATTGCCTATACGCGCAACGGTCAGTTCGACGCCAACAAGAACGGCGACATCATTACCGCCAGTGGCGACTATCTTTCCGGCTTTGCCGTGTCCTCGGTCATCAATGGCGTGGCTTTGTTCGAGGGTACGCCAAGCCCGATCCACATCGATACGGCGCCGATCCAGCCGAGCGCCACGCAGGGCGCGAAAGGGGCCGGCGTCGTGGCCAACCTGGATTCACGCGACGTGCGTCCCACGCTGGCGTTCGATCCGGCGGCCGATCCGATACCGGTCGAGAGCTACAACTCCACGACGTCGATGGCGGTGTATGACAGTCTGGGCAACCAGCACCAATTGACTTACTACTTCATCCGCACCGATCCGGCCGCCGACCGGCAATGGTCGGTGTGGGCGAGCCTGGACGGCGATACGCCGACTTCGCTGACCGGCGATACGCTGGGCGGTGGCGGTTTTTACGAGCCGGCCAACCCGCTCGAGTTCACCGAACTGGGCGTGATCACCAACCCGACCGCGGCCACGTTCAATTTCACCCGTACGGCGGCGGACCTTGGCAACGGCGCGGCCGATCTCGATTTCGACATCGACTTGTCCAAGATGACCCAGTTCGGCGAGCCGTTTGCCGTGACCGCGCTGCCGCAGAACGGCTACGGTCCCGGCCAGCTGACCGGCATGAACGTGACCAAGGACGGCATCGTCCAGGGCACGTACAGCAACGGCCAGACGCGCAGCATCGCCAAACTGGCGCTGGCGAATTTCGCCAGTCCGAACGGCTTGATTTCGCTCGGCAACAACCTGTGGGCGGAATCGTCCGAGTCCGGGCAGCCGATTCTCGGTGCGCCGGGTACCGGGGTGTTGGGGGTCGTGACTTCGGGCCAGGTCGAAGATTCCAACGTCGATCTTACCGCCGAGTTGGTGAACCTCATCATCCAGCAGCGCAACTACCAGGCCAACGCGCAATCGATTCGCACGCAGGATCAGATCCTGCAAACGCTGGTGAACCTGAGGTAAAACCTGAAGGACTAGCGGAGAAAAGAAATGGATCGCGTCGTCTATACCGCAATGACCGGAGCGAAATACACGCTGGAGCAGCAAGCCGCGGTTGCACACAACCTCGCCAACGCCACCTCCACGGGTTTTCGCACCGAGATGCATCGGCTGCGCGCGGTCGAAGTCCAGACGGAGGCGTTGCGCAGCCGGTCATTTACGGTCGATGCCAGCATCGCGACCAATTTTGCGCCCGGTGCGCTGCAGTTCACCGGCCGTCCGCTCGACGTCGCGGTGGAAGGCAAGGGTTGGCTCGCGGTGCGGGCGGCCGATGGCAGCGAGGCCTACACCCGCGACGGCAGCCTGGCGGTGGACGCCAACGGTGTATTGCAGACGCGCAACGGCCTGCCGGTACTTGGTACCGGCGGCGCGCCGGTTACGCTGCCGCCCGACAACGAAATCATCATCGGCCGCGACGGCACGCTCTCGGCCATTTCGACCACGATCGGGCAGCAGAACGTGGTGAACATCATTGATCAGCTCAAGCTGGTCAATCCACCCGAAGCGGAGCTGGTGCGTGGCGGCGATGGCCTTTTCCGCCTTGCCAGCGGCGCGGCGGCGCCTATCGACGAGAACGTCAAGGTCGCGGCGGGCAATCTGGAAGGCAGCAACGTGAATGTGGTCGAGCAGATGGTGACGATGATTTCGTTGTCGCGCCAGTTCGAAATGCAGACGCGCATGTTGCAGACGGCGGAACAGAACGACCGTGCGGCGGCCCAGGTGCTCTCCGTCAGTGCTTGAGTAGGGCACGGCGCGGATCAGCATGGTTTTTGCGTCGCTTATCGGTGGATTGCCCGGTCTTTGCCGGGTTTAAGCTGCAATCGGAAAGGATGGACACAATGCGCGTCGCGTCGTGTCCTCCGTCAATACGCTGATCGAATAAATTCAGGAGTCCATCATGATCCGTTCGCTGTGGGTCGCCCGCACCGGGCTGGATGCTCAGCAAACTTCGCTGGACGTCATTTCCAACAACCTCGCCAACGTTTCCACCAACGGTTTCAAGCGGCAGCGCCCGGTATTCGAGGATCTGCTCTACCAGACCATCCGCCAGCCCGGTGCGCAATCCACGCAGCAGACGCAGATCGGCTCTGGCCTGCAGATGGGTACGGGTGTGCGCCCGGTCGCAACCGAGCGCATCCTTACACAGGGCAACCTGCAGCAAACCGGCAATACGCTCGATATCGCCATTCAGGGCGAAGGCTATCTGCAGATCGCCTTGCCGGACGGCACCACCGCCTATACGCGCGACGGTGCGCTGCAGAAGGACAGCCAGGGCAACGTCACCACCGCCAGCGGTTATCTGCTGGCCGACAACATCAACATTCCGGCTGACGCGCTGTCGGTCACCATCGGCAAGGACGGCACCGTCAGCGTGCTCCAGGCCGGGCAGGTCAATCCGGCGCAGATCGGCAACATTCAGCTGGCGACTTTCATCAATCCGGGTGGCCTGCAGAGCGTGGGCGAAAACCTCTTTCTCGAAACCGCCTCCAGCGGCGTGGCCACGCCCAATCAGCCGGGTGCGAACGGCGCCGGCGTGCTCAACCAGGGCTATGTCGAAACCAGCAACGTCAATGTGGCCGAGGAATTGGTGAACATGATCGTGACCCAGCGCGCCTACGAGATGAATTCGCGCGTGGTGCAGACCTCCGATCAGATGCTCGGCCGGCTGACGCAACTCTAAAGGAGCGGGCGATGAGGCCGCGGGTCAGTTTGTTCGAGGCGGTGTCCAGGGCGATTTTGTTGCTCGCGCCCGCCATTTTCGTGGGTTGCGCGTCGGTTTATCCCACGCCGCCGACCGCGGTGCATCAGCCGATGAGCGTGCGCCCCGAAAACCGGCCGCAGGCGGTTCCCGCCAACGGCGCGATCTATCAGGCGGGACAGATACGTCCTTTGTTCGAGGATCGTCGCGCGCGTAACGTCGGCGACATCATCACCATCAATCTGGTCGAGCGTAACACCGCGCAGAAAAACGCCAACTCCAGCGCCGGGCGGGAGTCTTCGATCACCGGCGGCATCACCGCCGCTTCCAAGGTGCCGTTGTCCGGGCTTGCCGGGTTGAATGCCGAGGCCGGCGTGACGTCGGATTTTTCCGGCAAGGGCGCGGCTGCGGCCAACAACGCGTTCAACGGCACGATCAGCGTGACCGTGATCGATCTTTACCCGAACGGCAATCTGCTGGTGTCGGGCGAAAAGCAGATTTCGATCAACCAGGGCAACGAATTCATCCGCTTCTCCGGCGTGATCAACCCCTACACCATCAGCGGCACCAATACCGTGCAATCGACCCAGGTGGCCGATGCCCGCATCGAGTACCGCGGCAGCGGTTTCATCGACGAATCGAACACGATGGGTTGGCTGCAGCGTTTCTTCATCAATGTGCTGCCGTTCTGATTTGAGGAAAGGATGATGCGCAGCGATCGTCAGGAAATTTTTGCCGTGCTGCTTGCCGCACTGGTATTTGCTTTTTCGCCGCTCGCCAGCGCGGAGCGGATCAAGGATCTGGCCTCGATCTCCGGGGTGCGCGACAACCAACTGGTCGGCTACGGTCTCGTCGTCGGCCTGGATGGCAGTGGCGACCAGACCACGCAGACGCCGTTTACCGTGCAGAGCATCGCCAACATGCTCGGCAACATGGGCATTACCGTACCGTCTGGAACCAACCTGCAACTGAAAAACGTTGCCGCGGTGATGGTGACGGCCACGCTGCCGCCGTTCGCCCGGCCGGGGCAGCGGATCGATGTCACCGTATCCTCCATCGGCAACGCCAAGAGCCTGCGCGGCGGTACGCTGGTGATGGCGCCGCTCAAGGGTGCGGACGGCCAGATTTACGCCCTTGCCCAAGGCAACATGATCGTCGGCGGGGCGGGTGCGCAGGCCGGTGGTGGTGCTTCCCAGGTCATCAATCACCTGTCCGCCGGACGGATTCCGGCGGGGGCCACGGTCGAGCGGGGAGTCGCCGCCGAACTGGGGCAGGGCGAGTACGTGATGTTCGAACTGAACGCAACGGACTTCGGTACCGCGCGCCGTGTCGTCGACGCGATCAACCAGGCTGTGCCGGGCAGTGCCGTGGCGCTGGACGGGCGCAGTATCCGCGTACGCGCACCGCAGGATTCCAGCGCCCGCGTCGCCTTCCTCGGTCAGGTCGAAAACCTTTCCGTTACCCCCGTGGCGCAGGCGGCCAGGGTCATCGTCAATTCGCGTACCGGTTCGGTGGTGATGAATCAGCGCGTTACCCTGGAGCACTGTGCGGTTGCGCACGGCAGCCTGACGGTCACGGTCGGCAACACCACCCAGGTCAGTCAGCCGGCGCCGCTGTCGGGCGGGCAGACGGTGGTGGCGCAAACGGGTCAGGTGGATATCCAGCAGCCCATCAGTCCGCTGTTCGAGGTCAAGGCAGGCGCTAATCTTGCTGATGTGGTGAAAGCGCTCAACGCGCTCGGCGCCAAACCGATCGATCTGGTCAGCATTCTCCAGGCGATGAAGTCAGCGGGTGCCCTGCGTGCCGAACTGGAGGTGATCTGACATGAGTACCGGTGGTGTCCAGCTTAATGTGCTCGATCCCAACTCGTTGGGCGATCTCAAGCGGCTTGCGCGCAACGATCCGGACTCGCCTGAAACGCTGCGCGCTGCGTCCAAGCAGTTCGAAGCGATGTTCCTGCAGATGGTGCTGAAGTCGATGCGCGACGCTACGCCGGCCAACAGCATGTTCGACAGCGATCAGACACGGATGTACCAAGGGCTGCTCGATCAGCAGCTTGCGCTCAATCTGGCGCAAGGGCGTGGCACGGGCCTGTCCGATGTGATTTACCGCCAGCTCGGCGGCAAGCCCGAAACCTTCGATCCCATTGCTGCTTTTGCCGCTGATAACGGTACGGCGGGAAAGAGTGGCTTCGATCTTTCCAGCGTTATCGTCGGGGCGGCAAATGTTGCCGCCAGATTGCGCTTTCCGGAAAGCACTGCCGGTCTTGCCGCCACGGACGAGGATTCCGGCATCGACATGGCGGCGCTGGCTACCAAGCTCGACGATGCCATTCGTGCCGCGCGCGATGCGGGCGGCGCCATATCCGAGCGGATCCGGTCCTTCGTCGACGACGTGTGGCCGCATGCGCTCGAAGCCAGCCGTAAAACCGGCATTCCCCCGCAGTTCATGATCGCCCAGGCGGCGCTGGAAACCGGCTGGGGCGACAAGGTATTGCGCCGCAGCGACGGCAGCTCCAGCTACAACCTGTTCAACATCAAGGCCGGCTCCAGTTGGAAGGGCGATACCGTGGCGCAGTCGGTCACGGAATACGCCGGCACACGGCCTTATTCCGAGGATGCACGGTTCCGCGCTTACGCTTCCTACGCCGAAGCTTTCCGCGATTACGCCGATTTGCTGTCCAACAGCCCCCGCTATGCCACGGTATTGGGCCAGACCGACGCTTCGGGCTTTGCGCGCAGCTTGCAGCAGGCCGGCTACGCCACCGATCCCATGTATGCCGACAAGCTCACGCGCATCATCGGCGGCTCGACTTTGCGAGGCGCATTGGCGGGTTGATGTAGTGCTGCAGCAGGGGGCGATGCGGCCCGCCCGCCATGGGTAATAGAAACTGGCAAGCGTCTTGCTTTGATTAGCTTGTAAAAGGGTAGCTAATCGAGGAAAGCAAAATGGGCGGCTTGTTAAACATCGGACTCACCGGGCTGAATGCCGCGCAAGGCGGGCTGGTGACGACCGGCCACAACATCAGCAATGCGAAGACCGACGGTTATCACCGTCAGACCGTCAATCAGGGCTCGAACGAGCCGTATTTTGTCGGCGGTGTCGGCTTCTTCGGTCGCGGTACGCAAATTTTGTCGGTTACGCGTTCCTACAGCCAGTTTCTCGAAGGGCAGGTGCTGAATTCGGCCAACCGCCTCTCCCAATACAACGCCTACTACGCTCAGATCAGCCAGGTCGACAACCTGCTTGCCGATGCGACCTCCGGCGTTTCGGCAGCGATGCAGCAGTTTTTTGCCGGTGTGCAGGAAGTTGCCGCCAACCCGACGAGCACTGCCGCCCGCCAGTCGATGATCTCCAACGCGCAAGCGATGGTGGCGAGCTTCAGCACCACCAACGCGCGCCTGACCGAAATCCGCCAGGGCGTGGAGGGTGACATCTCCGCGACTGTCGACCAGATCAACAGCTACGCCAAATCCATTGCTGATATCAACCAGCGCATCCTGGTCGTGCAGACTGCCGGCCCCAGCGTGCCGGCGAACGACTTGCTCGACCAGCGCGATCAGCTCATCGCCGAGCTGAATCAGCTCGTCAAGGTCAGTACCGTCGAAGAAAAGGACGGTTCGCTCAATGTGTTCATCGGCAGCGGTCAGAGCCTGGTGCAAGGTTCCACGGCCAGCCGTCTGGCGACAGTGCAGGATCCGCGCGATCCGTCGCGTTCTTCGATTGCGTTGATTGCACCCAACAACAAGGAAATCATCCTGCCCGACCGCTTGATGACCGGCGGTCAGCTTGCGGGCCTGCTCACCTTCCGCAACGAATCCCTCAACGGTGTGCAGAATCAGCTCGGTCTGGTTGCGCTGGGTTTGATGACCGCCTTCAATAACCAGCACAAGCTTGGGCAGGATCTCGACGGTGCGCTCGGACAGGATTTCTTTACCGTGCCGTCGCCGTTCGTTTCGCCGACGGGCGCGGCCTCCGTCACCATCGATCCGACCCAGATCGGTCAGCTCACCGCCAGTGATTATCAGTTGATCAACGACAGCGGCACTTATTCGCTGGTACGCGTTTCCGACAACAAAGTCTTTTCGCCCACGACCACGGTGCCCAGCGTTACCTTCGACGTCGATGGCATGCAGATTTCCGGCATCACCCTGGCGGCGGGCGACACGGCCCTGATCCAGCCTACCCGCTACGCTGCGCGCGACATCGCGGTGGCGATCACCGACCCGCGCAAAGTCGCCGCCGGCAACCCGGTTTCGGTTACGGCGCCGTTGTCGAACAGCGGTAACGGCCGCGTGGAAAACATCGTCACGCTCGACACCACGGGCATGGTCACCGGTACCGTCCCCGATTTCGCCAACATTTCGCTCACCTACAGCAGTGGTGCTTTCACCCTGCCGCCCGGCTACACGCTGTCGCCGGATGCGAACTTCAACCCCGCCACCGACAGCGTGGGCAAGGACTTCACGCTGACGTCGCCGGCCGGCTTCTCGTTTTCCTTCAAGGTTGCCGGCACGCCGGTCGATGGCGACCAATTCACCTTCTCGCCGACGGAAAAGGGCGTGGCGGACAACCGTAACGCTACCTTGCTCGGCGCGTTGCAAACCACCAAGATTTTCTACGACTCCGGTAACGGACCAACGACCACCGCCTCGGGCGCCTATGCTCAACTCGTTTCCCGTGTTGGCAACCAGACGAACGAAGTGAAAGTCGCCATCACCTCGCAGGAAGCCATGCTGGCTCAGGCGCAGGATGCCCGCGACAGCCTGTCAGGCGTCAATCTCGACGAAGAAGCGGCCAATCTGCTACGTTACCAACAGGCGTACCAAGCTTCCGCGCGTGTGATGACGGTGGCTCAGACTCTGTTCGAAGAAATGCTGTCGATTGCGCGGTAAGGAGAACGAATCATGCGTGTCACTACCAACATGATTTACAACAAGGGCGTCTCTTCCATCCAGAGCCAGACGAGCAAGCTCTTGCAGACGCAGCAACAACTTGCCTCCGGGAAGCGTGTTCTGCGGCCCTCCGACGACCCGATCGCCTCTGCGCGGGCGCTCGAAGTGAACAATGCCAAGGCGGTCAACACGCAATTTGCCGCCAACCGGGGGTATGCCGGCGACAATCTGAAACTGCTCGAAAGCCGCCTGGTCGGTGTGGGCGACGTACTGCACTATGTCCGTACCCGCGCCGTGCAGGCCGGTGACGGCGCGTTGAAGAGCGAAGACCTGAACGCCATCGCAGCCGACATGCGCAGCCAGTTCGACTCCCTGATGTCGCTGGCCAACAGCCAGGACGGCAATGGCGAGTACATTTTTGCCGGGTACATGTCGCAGACCAAGCCCTTCGAGGGCAATATTGCCGGTGTCAGCTATGCGGGCGACCAGGGTATTCGCACCGTCCAGGCCTCGGCCTCGCGCTACATGCCGGTGAGCCTGCCCGGTTCCGATGTGTTCGAGAACACCCGCACCGTGGAAGGTTCGCTGTACGGCGTGAACAACGCCAACAACAAAGGCACCGGCGCGCTCGCGGTCAGCTACAGCACGACGCCGCCGGCGTTGTCCGACATGGGCCGGCGTTACGACATCAAGTACGACGCTGCCACTTCCAGCTATGCCGTGACCGAACACCAGCCCGGCAACCCCACGGCGGTTCCGGTCGCGGCTACGCTCAGCGGCACGACATTGAGCTTCAACGGCCTGGACGTGGATGTCTCCGGCGCACCCGCCGACGGCGACTCCTTCGAAGTGTTTGCCGCTTCGAAGAACGTTTTCCAGAACCTCGCCATCTTCGTCGATGCACTCGAGCGGCCGGGCGCCAGCGGTATGGACGGCGCCGTCGCCTTCACGCTCGACAGCATGGATGCGGGCCTCGAGAGCGTGCTGCGCGTGCGCTCCTCGGTCGGCTCCCAGTTGCTTGAAATCGAAAACCTGGACAGCGTGGGCAGCGACCTCGACCTGCAATACTCCAGCCGTTTGTCGCAGTTGCAGGACGTCGATTACGCCAAGGCGATCTCCGACCTGACCATGCAATCCACCTACCTGCAGGCGGCGCAGCAGTCCTTCATGAAGGTTTCCAACCTGTCGCTGTTCAACTACCTGAGCTGAGCCATGCGCGCGCGCCTTTTCTGCCTGCTTGCACTGCCCCTGGCGACGGGGTGTGCCTCGATCAACGAGGAGAACGCCGGATTGTTCGTACGCGACTACAGCGCGGCGGCGGCAGGCGTGGTCGGTGCGGCCATGACCGCGAGCGAGTTGAGCTATTTCGAGCCGGAATATTTTGCCGGCGCCTTGATCGCCTACTCGATCTACGACCCCTTTGCGCCGGCGTGGCAGATTCGGGTGACGCAACTGGACGACGAACATCGCGAGCTCGACCTGCGGATGAAGCTGCTCGTTACCGGCGGGGAGGGCGAGGCTCGCCAGGTTTTCTTGCGCAGCGCGCGCAAGATGGTGCGGGATGGCGGTTACGCCAGCTTCGATATCGTCCGCTACGAAGAGGGCATGGAACCCTCTCGGCCTTTTGCGCGGCGGGTGGTGAACGGTGAAATCCGCTTGGTGAAATCACGTCTGTTTCCCGATCTGTAGCGGATACCCACAGTCGTATTGCCAGGGTAGGGCGGTCTTCGGGCCGCCTTGTTTTTTTGCCGCCCGGTTTTTCCCGCCCCGTTCTTGCCCCGGTGAATCCGGATAGGGTGCCAGGGAACGGTGTCGAAGACTGAATGGCAGGCAAGCGCCCGGGCTGCGCAAGTCTGTCGGATAATGCGGTTTGCTCATGATTGAGCCCCAGGAGACAAAAAATGGATAAACAGATGGACAAGTACGAAGGTATAAAAATCATGTCCGAGGAGCATCGCGCGCTGGCTGCGGTGCTGCATGCCTTGGAGTATCTGGCGAAGCCTCAGCAACTGGCGAAAACGGATGTTCACGTTTTCCAGGCGATCGTCCGCTATATCGACACGTACTCGGAAAAGCTGCACCACCCGGCGGAGGACCAGTTCCTGTTCAAACCGTTGAAAGAGAAGACCAGGGAAGGTGCCGAACTGATCGCGCAGCTCGAGGCGGAACATGCCAAGGGCGGCGAGCGGATGCACAAGCTGAAAACCGCGCTCGACCAGGTGATTGCCGGTACGGGCGGCGGCGATGTGGCGTTCGGTGCCGCTGTGGATGAATACGCGCGGTTTTACTGGCAACACATGACGCTGGAGGAGAAAAACATTTTCCCGCTCGCCGCGGATACGCTGTCCCAGGAGGACTGGGCTGCCTTGGTGGACGGTTTCAGCAAGAACAAGGATCCGATCGCGGGCAGCGATGCAGCCAGGGACATGGATGTGCTGCTGCGGAAAATCCTGGAAACCGCGCCCGAGCCGATCGGCCTCGGTTGAGCGTGGTGGAGGCGAAAGGCTTTGCCGGTCAGGCCTAGGGCTTGACCGGCACCAGGGCTTCGAGCATTTCCGCGATCATCTCGAAGGCGTGTTCGAATATGCCCTGCAGCACCGGGCCGAAGGCGCTCATGGTGAGGGCCAGGCCGATGAAACCCATCGCCAGCGTAACCGGAAAGCCGATGGCGAACAGGTTCAATTGCGGCGCGGCGCGGGTCAGAATGCCCAAGGCGATGTTGGCGACAAGCAGCATCGCCACGATCGGCAGCGACAACAAAAGCCCGGAAGAAAAGATGATGGCGCCGGCGCGCGCTATGTAGCCCCAGCCGTCGGCGTTGACCGGCAGCGTATCCACGGGTAGCCATTCGAAGCTTGTGACCAGTACGTGGATCATCATCAGATGGCCGTCGATGGCAAGAAACAGCAAGGTGGCGAGCAACGCGAGAAAATCGGATACCACCGCGGTCTGCCCACCGGCGTTGGGGTTGAAGAACACGGCGAAGGATAGCCCCATCTGCATGCCGATCAATGCGCCGGCCATATCCACGGTGGCGAATACCACGCGCATGACGAAACCGATGGCGATGCCGATGAACATCTGCTGCGCCATGATCAGCAAGCCGATGCCGGAAGCGGGCGGAATCGCCGGCATGGGCGGCATGATCGGCAGCAGTGCGACGGAGATGCCCAGCGCGATGGCCAGGCGCGCGCGCGCGGGGGCGCCACGGTTGGAGAAGATCGGCGACGAGGCGAACATCCCGAGCAGGCGGGCGAGCGGAAACATGAATGCCGCCAGCCAGGCATCGAGTTGGGCCGAGGTGACGCTGAGCATGGTGAAAGGGCAGTGTGTGCCGCCTAGCCGATGACGTTGGGGATCGCCCCGTACAGCCGTTTGATGAAATCGGTGAGCGTGGTAAGCATCCAGGGGCCGGCAAGCACCAGGGTGATGAACATCACCACCACCTTGGGCACGAAGGAGAGCGTCGTTTCGTTGATCTGCGTGGCTGCCTGGAAAATGCTGATGATCAGGCCGGTGGTCAGCGCGGCGAGAAACAGCGGTGCGGAGATGAGCAAGGTCATTTCGATAGCCTGGCGGCCAAGATCGACGACGGTGGAGGGAGTCATGGCGTACCTCGCGGGGCGGTGTTTCGTGGGCCGGTTTGCCGGCTGAGTGTTGGTGTCGGGTGCCGGCTGGTCGGCGCTAAAGGGCGAAGCTGCGCACCAGCGAACTGATGAGCAGGGTCCAGCCGTCGACGAGCACGAACAGCATGATTTTGAAAGGCAGCGATACGATCACCGGCGACATCATCATCATCCCCATCGACATCAATACCGACGCGACCACCATGTCGATGATGATGAAGGGAAGAAAGATGATGAAACCGATCTGAAACGCGGTTTTCAGTTCGGAGGTGACGAAAGCGGGAATGACGACCCGCATCGGCAGGTCTTCGGCTTTTTCGACGGGTTCCACTTTGGCCAGTTCGGTGAACAGGCTGAGGTCCGGCTCGCGCGCCTGCCTGAGCATAAAGGTTTTCAGTGGCACCGAGGCGCGTTCCAGCGCCTGGTCGAGACCGATCTTGCCCTCCGACATGGGTATGTAGGCGTCGAGATAAATCCGGTCGGCCACTGGCGCCATGACGAAAAAAGTGAGGAACAGCGCCAGCCCGAGCAGGACCTGGTTGGGCGGCGCGGTTTGGGTACCCATGGCCTGACGCAGCAGCGAGAAGACGATGATGATGCGGGTGAAGCTCGTCATCATCAATATCATTGCCGGGATGACGCTCAGCAAGGTGAGCGTCATCAGCGTTTGCACGGTCAGGCTGTAGGTCGTGCCGCCGCCAGGCGCATTTGTGGTGGTGACGGCCGGCAGGCCGGGCAGCACCGGCGCCTGGGCGCCGCCTTGTGCCAGGGCGGCACCGCAGGCGAGGGCGAGTGCCAGTCCCGCGATTACGCGCAGGGCGTGATGCGGGCGACGATCGATGCACATCACGGTTTGCGCTCCAGCGATTGTTTGAGCCAATCGGCGAATTGCCTGCCGGCGGGGGCTGTCGGTACGGCGGCGGCATCGTCCGGCCATTCGCTGGCCTCCATCACGTGCAGCGTGCGCACGCTGCCGGGCGCTACGCCCAGTGCCAGAACCTTGCTGCCGAGCGCCACCAGCACCACGCGCTCGCGCGACCCGATCGGCACCGCGCCCAGCACTTTCAACGCCGCTGCGCTGCCGCGCGGCGCGGACAGGCGTTTGATGACCCACAGGCAGGCGAGCAACAGCGCGATGACGATGGTGAGGCCGAACAACATCTGGCCGATACCGGCGGCAAGCTCGGAGGTCGTGGTGGTTTCGGCAGCGGTTGCCACACCCATCGGGAAGAGGGCGGCGGGCAGCATGCGGATAACAAGATGGGCAGGGCGCACGGGAAGAAAGACGAGGCTCGACGATGAGGCGAGCCTACGCCTATCCCGCGTGGCGGCAGGCGAGGATTAAACGGGGAAAAGGCCGGCTATTTCGATGCGGGGCCGTGTTCCAGGGCTGTCATCGGCGCCTTGCTCGCGCGCTTCGGGAAAGGCGTGGAGCGTGCGCCGCGATCGCAGTACGGTCAGTCGCTGTCGAGTACGGCGGCCGCATCAGTGGCGGATTTTGCGCATCCGCTCGGCTGGCGTGATGATGTCGGTGAGGCGGATGCCGAACTTGTCGTTCACCACCACGACTTCGCCCTGGGCGATCAGTGTGCCATTGACCAGTACATCCATCGGTTCGCCCGCGAGTCCGTCCAGTTCCACCACCGAGCCGTGCGCCAGTTGCAGCAGGTTGCGGATCGACAGTTTGGTACGGCCCAGCTCGACGGTGATCTGGACGGGAATGTCCAGAATCATGTCGAAATCGTTCAGCGCGCCGGTCGAGGAGCCGCTGCTGCCGAAGTCCTCGAACAACTGGCTGGCGGGCTTGGCCTGATAGGGCGATTCCCCGCTGGCCGCGGCGGCGGCAAGATCGGCTGCGACCTGCGCCGATTCGGTGTCGGCGATGGCTTCGGAGTCCGCCTGTTCCTGCATGGCGGCGGCCCAATCGTCTTCGGTGATTTGATTCTCGTCGTCAGCCATTTTCGGCTCCGGGGATTTGAGGCGCTTCCGGCTCGTCGGAAGCGAGGAAATGGTCGACCTTTATGGCGTACTGGTTGTTCTGCCTGCCGTGGCGGCATTCGAGCACGGGCACGCCATCGATCTCGGCCTGGAGAAGCTCCGATGTCTGCAGCGGAATCACATCGCCGGCACGCATATTGACAATGTCGCGCAAGGTGACCTTGGCCGTGCCGAACTGGCAGACAAGTTCGACTTCCGCCGTTTGCAACTGCCGCGACAGCAACGTGATCCAGCGCTTGTCCTGGGTCAGGTGGTCGCTCTGCATGGTCGAGAAGAGCAGATCGCGGATCGGCTCCATCATCGAGTAGGGGAAGCAGATGTACATTTCCGCCTGCACGCCGCCCAGTTCGAGCATGAAACTGGTCGATATGACGATCTCGGACGGGGTGGCGATGTTGGCGAACTGCGAGTTCATCTCCGAGCGGACGTATTCCAGGTCGAGCTTGAACACGGGCCCCCAGGCTTTGCCGTATTCGGTGAATACGACGTTGAGCATGCCCTGGATGATGCGCTGTTCGGTCGGCGTGAAATCCCGCCCTTCCACGCGCGTATGGAAGCGGCCATCGCCGCCGAACATGTTGTCTACGACCAGAAAGACCAGATTGGGGTCGAACACGATCAGCCCCGTGCCGCGCAGCGGTTTTGCCAGCACCAGGTTGAGGTTGGTCGGTACCACCAGGTTGCGGACGAATTCGCCGTATTTCTGCACCTTGATCGGCCCCACCGATACCTCGGTATTGCGGTGCATGTAGTTGAACATGCCGATGCGCAGATAGCGGGCGAAGCGCTCGTTGATCAGCTCCATCGTGGGCATGCGCCCACGTACGATGCGTTCTTGCGTGGCGAGGTTGTAGGGGCGTACCCCGCCGGCGTCGCCGCCGTCGTCGGCAGCCGGTTCGTCGCTCTCTCCGGTCACGCCACGGAGCAGGGCGTCGACTTCTTCTTGAGAGAGAAAATCCGCGACCATGGCCGATATTCCGCTACTGAATGATGAACGAATTGAAACGCACGGCCTGTACCGGTGCGTTTGCGGGAACCCGGTTCTGAAGGTCGGGCAGGGGTGGAATGCCCAGCGCCTCGTTGGATTGGGTCAGAATCTGTGTTGCCAGCGCTTCGCGGCCCTCCATCGAATCCAGGTCGGACGGCTGCTTGCTCGACAGCAGCAGGTTGATGCGGTGGCGGATCTCGGGCATGAATCCCTTCAGGCTTTCAGCCGTCTTCGGGTCGCTGACGCGCAGCACGATCACCGTCTGCAGGTAATGATCGCTCTCGCCGCGCAAGTTCACCGTGAAGGGGTCCAGCGTCACGAATGATGGCGGCTTGGAAAGATCGACCACCGCGCTTTGCACGATGATGGGGGCCTGTTCGGTGGCGGCGGGCGCCTGTTCCGCGTTGCCATTGCCGTTGCCCTTGTGCTTGAGCAGGAGCAGGATGACCACGCCGGCAGCGACGAGCGTCAGTATCAGCACCGCGATGACGATGATGAGCAGCAGCTTGCCGCTTTTCTTCGGCGGGGGGGCTCCAGGGTTAGCGGCTTCCGGTTTGGCGGGCGCTTTCGCCATGCGATTCTCCTTTCTTCATGTTGCCATTATCAGGGATCGCCGCGCCCGCCAAGCCCGGAAAAGTGGGGCCGAGTCGCCCCAATTCCCGTTCTTCAAGCGAAGGTATCGACCATCCCGTCGTGCTGTTTGATCCATACCGGCGCGGCACTTCCTCCGGTTGCCTCGATGGTTCCGCCGCTACCGCGGCTGCCACCGTGCCCGCCACCCGAATTTTCGGCCGTCTGCTGCTGCTCATTGGATGTGCTGACGTTGGCCTGGCCGAGGGCGATGCCGGATTGTTGCAGCATTTCCCGCAAACGTGGCACTGCTTGTTCCAACGCATCGCGCGCCGCCTGGGTCGAGGCAACGAACTGTGCCGTGGTCTGGTCGCCGTTGAGGTTGATGGAAATCTCGATTCTGCCCAGGTTTGGCGGCGTGAGCACGAGTTCCGCCTTGCTTTCGGCACGGCCCACCATCCATGTCACGCGGTTGCCGATTTCTTCGGCCCAGCCGCTTTGGCCCGCCGGCGTGGTGACCGGCAGTTGCGGCGTGCTTGTCTGCGTTATACCCGTCTGGCTGCGCAAGGCGGCCAGCGTGGCCGCGCCATGTATGCTCGCGGCCGATATTTCGCCGGGGACGGCCTGCAAGGCCGTGGCCTGGCGTTCGACGAACAGGGCGCTGGCATCCGGGCGTGCCTGGATCTGGGTTTGCATTTGCGCAGCCTGCGGCTGGGCCGCCGCGCCGGCTTTGGCTGCCTTGTCCGTGTCGGCCGCCGCGTTTTGCATGAGCGCAAGCGTATCGGTGGCGCCGTTCGACGATTTCGCCAGGGAGTTGCCCGTCAACAAGCCGGGCAAAGTGCTCTTGCCGTCGCTCGGGATTGCCTCGGATTCCGGTGTGGCTGTTTCTTCCTGAGCCGCGCCGGCAAGTTTCGATGCCAAAGCGGCAATGGCTGCCGGCAAACCGGCAAGCGTGGCGTTCTCGCCTTCCACGTTTTTTGCCGGTGCTGCCGTATTGCTGCTTGCGGCGGCGGCAGCCGTCGCGCTGGCATCTGCGGCGGCTTCTTTCACTGCGTCTTTCGCAGCTTCTCTGGCGGTGTCCTTGACGACTTTTTTGGCCCCCGCCTTGGAGGTATCGATCGTTTCGGCGGGACGCTCGGCTCTATCGGCAGAGCGTTCGCGCTCGACCGGGCGTGCGAGGTCGCGTTCGCGCGACCGTTCCGGTTCGCGGTCGCTGGATTCCCGCTTCGGCGTTTCCCGCGCCTGCGTCTTGCGTTCCGGTTCGGGCGCACGCATGGCTGCGGCATCCCGGCTCGGATCGGGCATGCGGGTGTCTCCGCGTACGTTCATTTGCCCTTGCAACATGCGCGAGAACGTATCGTCGGCGTTCTGGCCGCGACCTGTCGTCGCGTCGCTTATCGCGGTGGTCGTGAAGGAAAAAACGGGAGAGGAAATGGTTGGAGTGGTATTGGCTGGCATGCTCGGCGCCCTCTTTGACGTACCGTACATCGCACTAAGCAAACTTCGCGCCATGGGTGGCGGTGTGCGATGCCGCAGGGTGGCTAATCGCCGTCGGCCTCTCCATTGTCGCGGAAACGCTTGGCCGCATGCTCGTCGGACATTTTCTGTTCCTGGCGGGCTTCGCCACGTGCGACGTTGGCTTGATGGCGCTGTGCAAGCGTATCGAAGGCCTTTACCTTGTTGCGCTGCACGACCCAGGCCTGCTGGCCTTGTGCGGTGAGATTCTGGGATTGCTCGACGGCTTGGCGCTGGACGGAAATGGCTTCGTCGATACGGCTGATGAAGGCGCTGAAGTTGCGCCATGCGTCGGAGCCAATACCGGTGCGCGCGGTCTCGATGAAACGATCGTAGTACTCGGTGCGGTAGTTTTCCAGCATTTCCAGTTTTTGCTGGTTGCTGCGCTCGGAGGCGACCAGTTCGCCAAGTTGGCGAGCCGCGTCGTCCATGCGTTCGTTGGCGAGATCGAGCAGAGGTTGGAGAACGAATTTCCCGGCCATGTCCGGTTTGTTACCTTAAGCGAAGCAAGAAATCATTTTACGTTTTTCCCCACAAGCGGGCGTGCGGGCTTGCACGACGGCGCTCATGCGGGAGGGAGGATCTCAGCGAGTTTGGCAACGGCGTCGGCGTAATGTTCACATTCGTTGATGCGTTGCTGAAGAAAGGCCTCGAGCCTGGGGTAGATCGCGACGGCGGTGTCCAGCAGCGGATCTGCGCCGGGTTGATAGGCGCCCACGGCGATCAGGTCGCGGGAACGCTGGTAGCGCGAGAACAGTTGCTTGAAACGGCGTACGAGGTCGAACTGGGCATCATTCACCAGATTGTGCATGGCGCGGGAGATCGATTGCTCGATATCGATTGCCGGGTAGTGGCCTTGATCCGCCAGACTGCGTGAAAGCACGAAGTGGCCGTCGAGAATCGCGCGCGCGGAGTCGGCGATCGGGTCTTGCTGGTCGTCGCCTTCGGCGAGCACGGTGTAGAAGGCGGTAATCGAGCCGCCGCCCTCGGGGCCGTTGCCGGCGCGTTCGACCAATGCCGGCAGGCGGGCGAACACTGAAGGTGGATAGCCGCGCGTTACCGGTGGTTCGCCGATTGCCAGCGCGATTTCGCGCTGCGCCATGGCGTAGCGGGTGAGCGAATCCATGATGAGCAGCACCTGCTTGCCCTGATCGCGGAAATGTTCGGCAATCGTCGTGGTGTAGGTGGCGCCCTGCATGCGCATCAAGGGGCTGGTGTCGGCCGGAGCGGCGACGACGACCGAGCGTGCCAGGCCGTCGGCGCCGAGGTTGTGCTCGATGAATTCCTTCACTTCGCGGCCCCGCTCGCCGATGAGGCCGACGACGATGACGTCCGCCGTGGTGTGGCGCGCCATCATGCCCAGCAAAACCGATTTACCGACGCCGGACCCCGCGAACAGGCCGACACGCTGGCCACGGCCGACGGTGAGCAGGCCGTTGATGGCGCGGATGCCGACATCCAGCGGTTGGCTGATCGGTGCGCGCGTCAGCGGATTCGCGGGGCGGCCTTGCAGCGAGCGGGTTTCCTGCGTGTTGAGCGGACCGAGCGAATCGAAAGGCCGTCCCGCGCCATCGACGACACGGCCGAGCAGGGCATTGCCCACCGGCAGGTGTTTGGCGCGGTCGGCGGCGCGGCGGCGCGGGCCGATGCGCTTGCCGGGCACCAGGCGAGGGTGGCTGGTTTCCATCGGCAACACCTGGGCGCCCGGCGCGAGGCCGAACACGTCGTCGGTCGGCATCATGTAGATCTTCTCGCCATTGAAACCGACCACTTCGGCCTCGACCGCACCGCCGCCGGGAACGAGCACCTGGCAGCCGGAGCCGAGCGGCAGCTTCAGGCCCGCCGCTTCCATCACCAGTCCGTTGATCCGCGTCAGCCGGCCGCCGTATTGGAACGGATTTGCGCTTTCCACCAGGCGGCGACCGTCCTGCAGGAAAGCGCGCCAGGTTTCGCCATGTCGCTGCATCATGATTTGGGTTCCCATGCCGCATTTGGCTGGCCGAGATGTTCCAGCACACGGCGCCAGCGCGTTTCCACCGTGGCGTCGATCTGCGCGCCGGGGGACTCGATGCGGCAGCCGCCACGGGTGAGGCTGTCGTCTTCGACCAGGCGATGGCCGGCCTGGCCGAATTGCTCGCCAAGCTGTTCCCGTACCAGCGTGATGTCTTCAGGGCTCAGATAGATGTGCGCATGCTCCTGCGGCAATTGGAGGAGTGCGGTATGAATGGTTTCGGCGATCGCATCGGGACGGGTGGCAAGCGTGTGTCCGACCAGTTGGCGGGCGATTTCAATGGCGAGCGCGAGCAGTTCCTCGGCAACTTCCTCGTCGAAATGGGCGAGCGACTGATCGAAGCTGCTGGCCAGTGCGCGCAGCCGCTCCCTCTCTTCTTCGGCCTGCGCCTTGCCTTCGCTATGGCCGGCCTCGTAACCGGCTTCATGTCCGGCTGCGCGTCCAGCTTCCTGCCCGGCCTGTTCGCCTTCCTTGCGGCCTGCTTCGTAACCTTCCGCATACCCGGCTGCGCGCGCTTCTTCGTGTATGCGCTCGATGTCTTCCGCCGTCGGTAGCCGAAAGCCTTCGGGGAGGGATGCGGCAACAGTTTCTTCCGGCGTCGGTATCGATTCCGGCGCCATGGTTGCAGCGGTAGGAGGGGCGGCTGGTTGGGCGACGTCGCGTTCGTCGAACGCGGGCGGTTCCCAGCGGCGGTAGGCACCGACAGCCTGATGGCGGGAGATGCTCATCGAGCGCTCCGGCTATCAAATGAAGCCATCTCCGCCCCCTTTGGACATCGCGATCTGGCCTTCTTCCGCCAGACGGCGGACGACCTTGAGGATTTCCTTCTGTTCGGCCTCGACTTCGGACAGCCGTACCGGTCCCTTGGCCTCCAGGTCTTCGCGCAGCATCTCGGCGGCACGGCTGGACATGTTCTTGAAGATTTTTTCGCGCAGATCGGGCGAGGCGCCCTTGAGGGCGACGATCAGCGAATCCGACTGGATTTCGCGCAAGATGGTCTGGATGCCGCGATCGTCGATATCCAGCAGATTCTCGAACACGAACATTTCGTCGAGAATCTTCTGCGCCAGATCGGGATCGTATTCGCGGACGTTGTCGATGATCGCCGTTTCCGCCGCGGAGCCGACGAAATTGAGAATTTCAGCAGCGTGGCGAACGCCGCCCATCGCCGCTTTTTTCACCGTGGTGGCGCCCGAGAGCATGCGCGTGAGCGCGTCGTTCAATTCCCTCAATGCTGCCGGTTGCACGCCGTCGAGCGTGGCGATACGCAGCAGCACATCGTTGCGCAGGCGGTCGCTGAAGCATTTGAGAATGTCGCCGGCCTGGTCCGTTTCGAGATGAACGAGGATGGTGGCGATGATCTGCGGGTGTTCGTTCTTGATCAGATCGGCCGCCGTCGGCGCATCCATCCACTTCAGACTTTCGATACCGGCGGTATCCGAACCGCTCAGCATGCGCGCAAGCAGATGGCCGGCGCGCTCGTCGCCGAGCGCCTTGGTCAGCATCAAACGGATCTGCTCTTCGTCGGCGTGAACCAGGGCGCCCTTGCCGAAATGGGCATCCAGCGAGTCAAGCAAGGGCTCGACCTTGGTGCGGGGTTGAGGCTGCATGCCTGCCATTTTCATGCCGAGCTTCTGCACTTCGCGCGGGCCCAGGTGCTTGAGCACCTCGGACGATTCCTCCGCTCCCAGCGTCAGCAGCAGCAGGGCGCTTTTTTCCAGTCCTTCTTCGGGCGTCGTCATTTGCGCCCCTCCTCACTCGGATTCAGCCATTGCTTGATGAGATCGGCGACCAGCTTCGGATCGGTGCGTGCCAATTCACGCGCGCGTTGCAGTTTAGCCTCGTAACTGTCGGCATCGGCTGCGGCCGATAGTTCGACGATGGCATCCTCGTCGGCCTCTTCGTCCTCTTCCTCCGCGGTTTTGGGTTCGGGCGGTGGCATGACCGTGCGCAGCAACGGGCGGATGATCGCGAAATAGACGAAAGCGACGATCAACACAATGAACAAATACTGTAGCCCATTCTTGCCCAGCTCGACGACCTCCGGATCCTTCCATATGGGGATTTGTTCGCCCTGGGTGACGGTAAAGGCGCTGCTGGCCACGTTGATGGTATCGCCGCGCGCGGCGTTGTAACCCACCGCCTCACGTACGAGGTTGGTGATGCGGGCAAGCTCTTCGTCGCTCAGCGGCACGGTTTGAACCTGACCGTTAGGCCCCGTTTCGGTACGATGGTTCACAACCACGGCGACCGACAGCCGTTTGACTTGACCGAGCGCCTGCTTGACGTGCTGGATGGTGCGGTCGACTTCGTAGTTGAGCACCGCCGTGCGGTTGCTGTTGTTGATTTGCGTGCCGGTGCCTTGCGGGGGTACCTGCGGGTTGGTGATGGGCGCGGTTGCCGGTACCGGGGGCTGATTGGTCAGTGCGCCGGGCACGCCTTGCGGGCCGGGAACACGGTTGACCTCCTCCGTCGTCTGCTGGCTGCGGATTGCCTGTTCGGGCGAGGGGTTCGGTTTGAAGGTTTCGGCGGTTTGCTCGACCTCGTTGAAGTCGACGTCGGCCGATACCTGGGCGCGGAAGTTGTCCTTGCCGAAGATCGGTTGCAGGATCGTCTCGACGCGGCGGATCAGGCCCGTTTCCAACTCCTCCACATATTGAAGCTGGGTGGGGTCGAGGCCGGCACGGCGCAAGGGATCGGCCTTGTTCGTCAGCAGGTCGCCATCCTGGTTGACGATGCTCACCCCGGCTTCCGTCATGCGCGGCACGCTGGAAGACACCAGATGCACGATACCGGCAACCTGATTGCCGTCGAGTATGCGCCCCGGCCGCATGTTCACCATGACGGATGCCGTCGGCTTCTGGTCGTCGCGCAAAAAGGCGGTTTGCTTCGGCATTGCCAGATGGACGCGCGCGCTGGCCACCGAGGCGATGGATTGGATGGTGCGCGCCAGTTCGCCTTCAAGCGCACGCTGATAATTCACCTGCTCGTGAAACTGCGAAACGCCGAGCTTTTGCGTTTCCAACAACTCGAAACCGATCAACCCGCCCTTGGGCAAGCCGTCTGCGGCCAGCCTCAAGCGAATCTGATGGACTTGTTCCTGGGGCACCAGGATGGCGCGGCCGTCGGGCGACATCTGATACGGCACGTTCTGTTGCTGCAAGGTATTGATGATGACGCCGCCGTCGCGTTCGTCCAGATTGGAGAACAGCACGGCGTATGCGGGTTGGCGGTTCCATATCAGCACGCCGACGATCAGCGCGATGGCGAGCGCGATCGCGGCGGCAGCGGCGATTTTTTGCCGCTGGTTCAGCGTGCGGATATTCTGGAGCGCCTGCTGTAGCCGCGATGAGTCGGCGGCGGGGGCTTCGGCGGCGTTTTCTGCGGTTGCCATGGCAAAGTCTCTGGTCTACCCACTTTGGCGGATGACGACATTCTCCGTTGCATGTCGAAAATCCAGTCGATGAAAAAGCGGCATTTTTTGCCGCCAGTTTGCCGGCTACCATATACGGACGCCCGGGTAGAGTACCCGTCGTGAAACTGGAGTGAGCACGATGCCCTCTTTGACTTCCGCCGATGCGGCAGGATCCGCTCCCGCCGCGCCGCCGCTTGATGCCGCCCAACTCGCTGAAGCGTTTGCGCTGTTCAGCCGCGCGTCGGAGGAACTGTCCACAGCGTACAACGCCTTGCAGGGGCAGGTCGCCCAGCTTACCGAGCGGCTCACGGTGTTGATGGGTGCGTTGCCGGCCGGCGTGGTGGTGGTCGACCGGGACGGTTTAGTGGTGCAGGTCAACCGCGCGGCCGAATCCTGGTTTGGCGGCGGCCTCGTCGGACGCGAATGGGAAAACATCACGAGCGCGCTGCAAGCGACGGAAACACCGGGCGAGGTTACGCTGGAACACGGCGCACGGCGCCTGTCGGTATCGGAAACCGCGCTGGAATCCGGTGAAGAGCGCATGCTGCTGCTGCATGACATCACCGAAACCCACCATATGCGCCTGGCGGCCGAGCGCAACGAACGCCTGGCGGCAATGGGTGAAATGGTCGCCGGGCTTGCCCACCAGCTGCGCACGCCGCTAGCGGCGGCGCTGCTGTACACGGGCAACCTGCGCCAGCCCGAACTGGGGCCGGTCGAGCGCGCCAAGGTTGCCGACCGCGCGATAGAGCGCCTGCGCTACCTTGAGCGCCTGATCCGCGACATGCTGCTGTTTGCCCGTGGCGACAGCCTGGGACGGCAATACTTTGGCGTGTGCGAACTCGTCGCCGAACTTACCAATACCCTGGAACCGCTTGCACGAGCGCGTCAGGTCGTGTTTTCGAGCCGATGCGAATGCGGCGACCTCGAACTCTATGGCGACCGCAAGGCGCTCGGCGGCGCGCTGACCAACCTGCTCGAGAACGCCTTGCAGGCGACGCCGGTCGGTGGCGTCGTCGGCTGTGAGGCCTGCTGCACGGGCGGTGCCAATGGCGGCGTGCGCTTCGTCGTACACGACAATGGACGCGGTATCGATCCCGAACTGCAGGGGCGCCTGTTCGATCCCTTCTTCACCACCCGTGCCGAAGGTACCGGCCTTGGCCTGGCGATCGCCCGTGGCGTCGCCCGTGGCCATGGTGGCGACATCACGCTCAAATCCGTGCCTGGAAAAGGTTCCACTTTTACCCTCTCTATCCCTCTATCGCGCGCCGACGCGCTACCCGGAGGCAAGGCTGACGCATCATGATCGAACAATTGCACATTCTTGTCGTCGAGGACGACGACGCGCTGCGCGATGCGGTATGTCTGACGCTGGAAATGGCCGGCCACGGCGTCGTCGGCGTCGATGGCGGGCCGGCCGCCCTGGCCGAACTGGAGCGCCACGCCTTCAACCTGGTGATTTCCGACCTGCGCATGCAGCCCATGGATGGCCTGCAGGTGCTTGGCGAAGTTCGCGCCCGCCTGCCGCAACTGCCGGTGCTGCTGATGACCGCCTATGGCGATGTAGACAAGGCCGTGGCGGCGATGCGCGGCGGCGCCTGCGACTTTCTGATGAAACCCTTCGAGCCCGAGGTACTGCTGGAAAACGTGCGCCGCTACGCGGCCGTGCAGCCCTCCACCGACGATACCGTGGCCGAGGACATGCACACCCGCAACCTGCTCGCGCTTGCCGCCCGGGTTGCAGAAACCGACGCCACCGTATTGCTCACCGGCGAGTCCGGCACCGGCAAGGAAGTGTTCGCGCGCTACATCCATCACCATTCCCCGCGGCACAAAAACATCTTTGTTGCCATCAACTGCGCGGCGATTCCGGAAAACCTGCTGGAAGCAACGCTGTTCGGCTACGAAAAAGGTGCTTTCACCGGCGCCCAGAGCGCGCAGCCGGGCAAATTCGAGCAAGCCCAGGGCGGCACCATTCTGCTGGACGAAATCTCCGAAATGCCGCTCGGCCTGCAAACCAAGTTGCTGCGCGTATTACAGGAACGTGAAGTCGAGCGTGTTGGCGGCAAAAAGCCGATTCCGCTGGATATCCGTGTGCTGGCCACGAGCAACCGCGACATGGCGAAGGAAATCGCCGTGGGTCGCTTCCGCGAAGACCTTTATTACCGGCTCAACGTGTTTCCCTTGGCGATTCCCGCCCTGCGGGAGCGGCCGGGCGACATCCTGCCGCTGGCGCGTCATTTCCTTTCGCGGCATGGCGAGCGGGCCAAGCGTCAGGTGCGCTTCTCGGTCGAGGCCGAAGCTCTGCTCACACGCTATTCCTGGCCGGGCAATGTCCGCGAACTGGAAAACACCATGCACCGCGCGCTTATTCTCACTCCTGGTGACACGGTGAGCGCGGAAACCATCCGGCTATGCCTGCCGCACTGGACGGGAGAGCCGGCGATTGCGACGGTAATGGCGCCGGCTACAGGTGCCGGTACTGTTCAACCTGCAATGCCCGCGATGGTCTTCGCCCCGGCGGCAGGAGGGGCGGCAATTTCTACCGCTCCTCCTGCCGCCGAAGCGGCATTTTCTTCCACGCCGCGGCCGGCAAACATGAAGGACCTGGAGCGGGAGCACATCCTGAATACCTTGCGGGAGCTGGGAGGGTCGCGCAAAAAAGCGGTAGAGAAGCTGGGGATTTCCGAGCGGACGCTACGCTACAAGCTCCAGCAATACCGTGAGGAAGGTTACGACGTCTGATATTTTTCAGATACGGGTTCGTTTCTTGCTTTTTGATTCCTGAATGATCGAATTGCCGCCAGGATGTAACAAGGTTGCCGTATCGGGCGAAGTGTCGTTGGTGGCATGTGGATTGCTCTGTTAGACTGAACGCAAAGGAAACCCGAAGCCGAGGGAGATGCACATGGATGCCCGCGGAATTGATCAAATGCTGAGTGAGCTGCGCTCTGTGTCGCAGGCCGCCCAGAACAAGCCGGTTCAGGGTACGGAAACGGCCGGAGGCGTGAATTTCGCCGACGTGCTGAACTCCGCCCTCAAGGACGTGAGTGCCGCGCAAAGCGAAGCGCGGCAGATGGCGAAGGACTTTTCGGCCGGCGACCCGAACGTCAATCTGCAGGACGTGATGGTCAACCTGCAGAAAGCGAATGTTTCTTTCCAGCAGATGGTGCAAGTGCGCAACCGCTTGGTCACTGCCTACCAGGACATCATGAACATGCCGGTTTGAAGAAAGCAGGTCTATTCTGAAACGACTACGCCGCCCATCCGGGCGGCGTAGTCGTTTACGCGTCTGCTATCGCGGTGTTGTATTACAGGCCACCCCGTTCACGCGCATTGCGGTCGCGTTCCACCTTGAAAATATAACGCTGGATGGCACTGTCGGCATTGCGGGGCAGGTCGACGAATTCACAGCCGGCGCGCAGCGTTTCGACATCGCCGCCATGAATCGTCTGTTTGAACAGATTGCGTACCTTGAGGCGCACGGATATTTCCCCAAGCTCGGGTAGCGTCAAGGTGCAGTTGTCGAATTCGGCGCCTGGCAAGAAATGGGTATCGTTTGCCGGAACCATGATGGCGATACCGCCGCCGCTGATATCCGCTACCCGTACCTCGATCTTGACAGTGTCGTTACTGTTTTCCTTGGGAGGGACCATCACCGTACATATCACGGGATTGGCGGCCGGGGTACGGAGACGGTAAAACTCGCGCCGCTGCAGGCGCAGCAGTTCCGCCGGAAGTGGCGTGCTGTAGGCGGACAGGCCGTCGTACAGCGTGAATGATGCGGAGTTGAGCGAGAACTGGATGCGGATTTTTTCGAGTTGACCAATGCAAAGCAGTCTCTCCGCCATCGCGACACGCTGATGGATGGCTTCGTCCGAGCTGGCGTCCAGGAACAGCGTGGTATCGGTAAACCCGACGATGGTCGTGAGAAAGGAATAATCCTTGGGCGATACGTGGATCGAAATCAGTGCGTGTGCGTCGATCAATCCCTGAAGGATCTGCACGATTTCCCGTTTTCCACGCAGCAAATATTTAGCGTACTCGCTGGTATTGACGGGCTCGGTCGGAGTGGCGCTGTGGTGGTTGGGCATGCCTTGCGGTGAGAGAGTCTATCCAGCACGGATGGTGTGGAGGTTAGCATGACCGAGGGCCGAAATGCTTGTCTTGCGCCGCTCTTTCGCTCGGGTGCGTGGTCTAGCGCACGAATGAGATGGGGCGAGGGTTCCCGGGCGTTTTGTTATGGTGCCTCGGGTAGCGAACCGGGAGAAAAAACGGGTGCGGAGCCGGCATCGTTGCCTTGTTCCACCCGATAGAGCCAGGCCAGCAACTCGGCTACGGCGACGTAGAGTTGAGCAGGAATGTGAGCGTCGAGGTCGACTTGCATCAGCAGCGAAACGAGCTCCGGCGATTCGTGTACGTAAACACCGGATTCGCGTGCACGCGAGATGATTTCCTGCGCGATCAGGCCGCGCCCCTTGGCGACCACGCGGGGGGCCCCGTCGCCACTGGCATAGGTCAGTGCAACGGCTTCGTTACGGTCGGGAGACAGGGCACCGTCATCCGTTGCCATCGCGTCGCTCCACCACCATGCCCGTCAGCGCCATGTTGGCTGCCGCCAGGGCCTCTTCCAATTCCGGGCGTTTCGATTCCAGCGCCGAAATCGCTTCGGCGTCGTCCGCGCGCAAGCGCACGGCGATACCGGCGGGGGTCAGATGCAGTTGCGCTTCAAGCCCGCCCAGGCGGGGCAGGGTAAGGCGCAGGGTGGTGTTCCAGTCGGCCAGTTCTTCGCTGCCATCGCCTTCTCTTTCACCCGCGCGCGGGTCTTCGATGACCCACTCGAGGTGCTGGCCGGGCCACACCTGGCCTTGCCAGAAGTATTGGTGGGTGCCAAGAGAGTCCAACTGCTGGTGGAGGATGGGCAGAATGCGTTCCGGGATCGGGCCGGGGCGGGTCGAGACGCCATCCTCGCGCAGTTGCGAGGCCGCGGCGGCATGGCGCCCGGATTCGATTTCGCCGGCAGGCATCGACCCCGACCCCGTGACATGAAGGCGGACAGGTTCGGTATTCGTACGTGGTGATGCAGTGGCTGCCGCTTGCGCTGTCGCTGCCTGTGTCGTTGCCGCTTGCGGTACCGCTGCCTGCTGCTGTTGGGGCGCTGTTGCCGCTTGCCCGGCGGCCGGCTGTGGCATGGCTTGGGCCTGCGGTTCGCGCAGCAAGGTGGCGGTATCGATTTTGCCGGCGATCCACTGCGCTTGATGGGACTCGTAAAACAATCCGCTCTGGCTCAGTGCCTGGCGCATTGCGGATACGAGCGGGCCGGCACTGTGGTGTGGCGGCGCGGCCAGCAGCGGCCTGTTCGCGGCCAGGGCTGCGGGGTCCGCTGCCGGCTGACCCGTCAACAAAAAGCTGATGAGCCGCCCGGTTTGGCTCAGTACGGGCTGGCTCGATGGGTTGCTGGCCGCCGCCGGGTTGGCGAGCTGCGCGAAAACCGCTTTGGGCGTGGTCTGGGTAACGACGAGTTCCAGCGTGTCGCCTGCACTGGCGGCATGATTGAGGGCAAGGGTGAGCTGCTGGCCGGCGACGAGCGCGCGGAACGTGCCATCCGGCAGCATGCGCTGCAAGGTGGCGAGAATACGGTCCCCCGGCACGAGGTCGGGCAACTGGGATTGTATTTCGCGCGTGCGGTTGAGCCCGGCGACTGGCTGGTCGGTGTTGAAAAAGCTCGCTTCGTTGAGCATTCTCAAGCGGGAGGCAAGGTCGGCAGGGATCATGGCAAGCGCCTCCGTTCGAGGGCAGGGGGCTGCAAGGCCTCGCGGCCGTCAGTCCAGGGCCGTCAGTCCAGAATCAGCCCAGCGCACCGTAGGTTGTACGTACCCGGCGGTCTTGCACGGAGCCGGAGAGCAATTTACGGGTGCTTTCAAGAAAAGGTTCGGCGTGGGTGCGGATTTCGGCGTCGAGTTCAAGAATACGTTGAATCGCCGCAGCCATTTCCTGTTGCACCTGCGGTTCTCCAGGTGGTGGTGGAAAGGGGCCGCTTGCCTTGTCGCGCACGGCCACCGCAAGCGTTTCCAGTTCGACGAGTCTGTCCCAGTCGTTGTTTCTGGCAGCGACAGCCATGTCTTCGTAGTGCCGCAAAAGAGTCATGCAGTCGTTGAGTGTCAACATGTGCGGATTCCGTATGTCAGGCCGCTGTACCTTGTTCGGCGATGCTTTCCCATGCTTCGCGCAAACTGCCGAGCAGCGAGGAAACCTCCTCCAATGCGGCTGAATTGTTGTGCAGATTGGCATAGAGCAGGCGATCGACCATATAGTCGTACAAGGCATCCAGGCGGGCGGCCAGATCCCCGCCCGCATCGAGGTCGAGACTGACCTTGAGCCCGTTCGAAATGATGTTGATCGCCTTGGAAATGGCCGCCCCTTTGGTCGGGATATCCTTGTTTTCCATCGCTACCGCGCCGCTCCGGATGCTGACCAGCGCGCCGTCGTACAGCATCAGGATCAGTTGGTGTGGGTTGGCCGAACTGACACCTGTCTCGATACCGACCTGGGAGTAAGCCGAGGCTTGGTTCGGGTAGCGTGCAAACATGATGACGATTCCTTCGTTCCCCAAAAGTGGGCTTTACGCCTTGCCTAGCTTAGCTTATAGCGAGGCAAGGCTGGCAAGTTGCTGGGTCAGGAAAGACTGCGTCTGCGACATGCTGGCGATCAGCGTATCGAGGGCGGTGTATTGATCGCGATAGCGTTTTTCCACGGCATTGAGACGTGTCTCCAGGGAATTGTATTGCTTGTCCAGCGTTTTGATGGTGTCCTTGATACCGCTGGAGCGGCCCGCGATCAAGCCATTCGTGCCCGATATGCCTTCGAGAGCAGCCGAAACGGTGGCGCCGAACCCCTTGACGCCGTCCTTGCCGGCAAAAAAGGCCGCAACATCGCGTTTCGGGTCGCTGAGCGCGGCTTCCAGCTTGGTGCTATCGACAGCCAGCGTCCCGTCCTTTTGCAGCGTTACGCCGATGGAGGCCAGACTGGAGGTATTGCCCAGGCCGGAGTAAGAGCCGCCGATCAGGTTACGCAACTGATTCTGAACGTTGCGGGCTGTCGAGTCGCCGGTAAGCTGCGACGCCTTCTTGTTTTCAGCGTCGTACGCGGTAAGGTTTTTCAGTGTGCCAATCGCCTCGTTGTAACTTTTGACGAAGGCTTCGATTGCGGTTTTCGCCGTACTATGATCGGTCGTCACGTTCAGCGAACTGGTGACGGGCGTGGCGCTTTCTTTCGTCAGCGTTATCGTAACGCCATCGATCACATCGGTGATGGAGTTGTTGCTGCGGGAAATGGCAATGCCGTCGACGGACAGTTTTGCGTTTTGCGCTTTTTGTACTGAGGTCATGTCGCCGGCAGCACCAGGCTCGTAAGCCAGACCCGCCAGGCCGTTCTGGCCGGCGACTTCGACACCCTCTATCTTGAAGGCCTTGTCGGCGCCCGTGGCCGTACCGCTCAATACGAGCTGCTTTTGATCGCCATTGTTGATGACGCTGGCTTTGATGCCGAGCGAAGCGTTGGCGTTGATCGCATCGCGCAGTTCTTCGATGGAGCCGCCGGCAAATTCCAGTGTTGCTGTGCGCTCCGGGTCCGCAACGAAATTTCCGCCGCTGTCGTCGACCGTGCCAAAGGTGACTTTCAGCCCGCCCGCGGCCGGGACGAATTCCGTCGAGGCACTGGTGGAGACACGCTGGGTTTTGGCCAGTTGAGAAACTTCAACGGCGTAACTGCCGGCTGCCGCCTTGCTGGTCGAGCTGGCCGTAAAGGCAGCGTCCGCGCCTACCGTTGTTTTCGTCGCCGTGAATTTCGACGACTCACCGAGCGCCTTGACCGCTGTCTGGAGATCCGATACGGCGCCCTTGATCTGCCCAAACGCGGAAAGCTGTGCCTGGAAACTCGCTTCCTTGTTGGCCAGTATGGTCAGCGGCCGTCTTTCGATCGACATCAGTTGATCGACGATGCCGTTGATGTCCAGTCCTGAGCCAATACCTGCGGCTGAGGCCATGATGCTTCTCCTTCAATTCAGGCTTGTTGCTTTATCAGCACGCCTTGTAGTTTATCCAATGCCTTGGCGATGGCGACGATTTCCTCGGAAGGAATCTGCCGGATCACCTCGTCGGTCGATGCGTCGACGACCTTGATGAGGGTTTTGCCGGTATCGTCATCAATCGAGAATTGCAAATTCTGTGCCACCGGGCTGATCGCGTCACGTACCTCATCCAGCGCCTGTTGTACCTGGGTGAGTCCAGGTGGCGGTTGTGGCTGTGCTGCCTGCTCGGCTGGTGTGACGGCTTGAATGCCGTTGACACCCGTTCGCGGCGTGCCCGAAAGGGGCGTGGCTGTTGTTCCCGCGTCGCGCACCAGGGAATTCATGCCAGCGAGGCCGGAGGATATCGCATGAATATTCATGATCCTTGTTCCTCATGGGGCAACGGCGCGAAGCTCTTGCGAGCTCCGCGCCGTACCGTTTTACGACTCAGCGTTGTTCGGTTTCTGCTTCAGGTGCTTAGCGGAGCAGTGAAAGCACGTTCTGCGGAATCGAATTCGCCTGGGCAAGCATCGCGGTACCGGCCTGCTGCAGGATCTGCGCGCGGGTCAGATTCGCCGTTTCGGATGCGAAGTCCGTGTCGCGGATGCGCGAGCGGGAGGCCGACATGTTTTCCGACGTGGTCGCCAGGTTGGAGATCGTCGTCTGCAGCCGGGACTGCAGGGCGCCGAACTTGGCCCGCTGGCTATTCACCGCGGTGAGCGCGGCATCCGCGATCGCCAGGGTGCGCTGCGCGGCATCCACCGAACTGACATCCAGCGCGCTGACCGTTTGCAATTGCGAGGACGAAGCGGCGACATTGAAGAAGTCGGTCGTGTTGGATGCGACGCTGAAGCTGCGCTCGGAATCCAGCGCGAGTTGGCCCGTAGCGACCGCTTTTGCGCCCGTTGCCGTGCTGGCGCCGCCGATCGAGACAGGGCCAGCCGAACCGCTTGCGGCATTGGTGACGGTGATGTTCTCGCCCGAAGCGTTGAGCAGGGTGATGCCATCGCCCGTGTCGTTGATCCGCGCGGTGACGCCGGTTTTCGCGGAAACGTCGTTGAACGCATTGACTGCGCCAGCAAGCCCGTCCTTGTCGATCGCGCCGCCAACGGTGAAGGACACCGTGACCGCCGTGGCGTTGTCGGATTGGACATCGAACTTGTAGGACGTGCCCGTGTTCAGACCGGTCATGTCGATCTCGGTCTTTGCCGACGCGGAAACGCCGGTCGTTCCACGCACGTCGTTGATCTGCTCGGCGGCTTTCTTGGCCGACGCGCCGGCATCGATCGTCACCGAGGCGGCGCCACTCGCGCCATTGATGGTCATGGCGCCACCCAGCACGCGGCTGGTCGCGTTGGCGTTGGAGCCGATGGCGGTGGCGGTGCTGCCGGCGACCAGATCGCCTTTGCCGCCCGCGTCCGTCGCCACCTTGGCGCCGACCCGGTAGTTACCGTACTGGCTGGTGGAGAAATTGGCCGACGTGGCCTGGATGGTCTGACCCGCATTGGCGCCGACCTGGAAGGAAGCGGTGCCGAAGGAGCCGTCCAGCAATTTCTGGCCGTTGAATTCGGTGGTCTTGGCGATACGGTCCAGTTCGGACGTCAGCGCGTTGACTTCATCGTTCAGCGCCTTGCGGTCGGAAGCGGAGTTCGTCGCGTTGGACGACTGCACGGCGAGTTGGCGGATACGCTGCAGGATGTCGCCAGCGGATTCGAGCGCGCCTTCGGCCGTCTGCGCCAGCGAAATACCGTCGTTGGCGTTGCGTTGCGCCTGGTTCAAACCGTTGATCTGGGCGCTGAAGCGTTCGGAGATGGCCAGACCCGCCGCGTCGTCCTTGGCGCTGTTGATGCGCAGGCCGGAAGACAGGCGCTGCAGCGAAGTCGCCAACGACCCTTGGGACGTGGTCAGGTTGCGCTGAGCATTCAGGGACTGGACGTTGGTGTTGATGACTTGTGCCATTTTGGGCCTCCTGGGTAGAGAGTCGTTCGATTGGTTCAGGTGGTTCGGTAGCCCGGCTTGGTTCGCGCCGTGTTACCGGTTTGTCGCGCGATTTGTCTGCCGTTGATCCCATTAACGGAACGAAGGGGAAAATCTTTAGGCAATTTTTGCCGCTTCGTCGGTGGATCTGCCGTTTTCCGGCGAAAAATGGAAGAAATGCCCCTGCTCAAATACGGTGACAACTGGAAATAACGGCGTTGGTGGAGATGGCTTGAACAGGAAGAAAAATTCAAAAAGAACCCGGATCGTTTCGGGCGAACTATGATTCCCTCGGCTTTCATTGAAAATGGGGTGGATCGGACGATGTCCAAGCATGCCTCCGGGTCGTTTTCGGATGCGGCGGCTGCGCTTGCCGCAGCTTTTGCCGCAGGGCGCAGCCAGGAAGTCATTGCCGGCGCAAGGCGGTTGATCCGCATTGATCCCGCTTTCGGTTTCGCGCACAAATTGCTCGGGTGCGCGCTGCATACGGAGGGACACTCCGCGGAGGCAGTGGTTCCGTTGCGCGAAGCGGCGCGTTTGATGCCGGGCGATGGCCAGACGTTCAGCAACCTGGGCAACGCGTTGGCGGGGGCGGAGCGATTCGGCGAATCCATCGACGCGCATCGCGAGGCCATCCGCCTTCAGCCCGACAACGCCACGGTGTTCTACAACATGGGGTGTGCGTATCTCGCGTGGGGGCGCAAGCCCGAAGCGCTCGAGCAGTTCCTGCTGGCTTATGAGCGCTCGCCGCAAGACGCAGACATGGCGAGGCTGTGCAGGGAGCTGTTGCTGGAAATCGGCGACGCGGCAAGCCAGGCGGATTTTTGCCGCATGAATCTTCTCCATATACCGGGTGACAGTGCCGCGCTGGCCATGCTGGGGGCGTTGTTGCTCGACGCGGGCGACAACGACGAAGCGGAAGCATTGTTGCGCAAGGCGGTGGGCGCGATGCCGGAAAACCAGGCTGCATGGTCCAACCTGTCGATCGCGGCGGGGAGAAAGGGAAAGCTGATGGAAGCCGTCGATGCCGCGCGCCACGCGGTGATCCTGGCTCCGGAGTGGTCGACCGCCCACAATAATCTCGGCGTCGCGTTGCGTGACGCAGGGGCATGGGAAGAAGCCAGGAATGCTTTCCTGCGGGCGCTGCGGTACGACGGCGACAATGCCGATGCCTGGTACAACCTTGGGTGTACCTACGTGGATCTGAACGAGAGTGTGCTCGCCCGCGGCGCTTTCATCGAGGCCGTGCAGCGCGAGGCTCGTCCGGCGTGGCTGTTGCAGGGGGCTCATGCGTGCCGTCAGGCGGCGGACTGGGATGGCGCGGAACTGATCGAGGAGGCCTTGCGTACCGTACTGGCTGAAATCGGCGCCCTGGAAAGGGAAACGCTGCATCGCCCGGCGCCTTTTGCGTTTCTTACGACGCCGGATACCAGTGCGCGGGAGCAATTGCGGATCGCCGAGCATTTCGCCGCGTGTTTCCATGGCCGGGCACCGGTCGAGGAACCGGGGCGCCACGACCGCGCGCCGTCCGCACCGTTACGAGTCGGGCTGCTTTCCGCGGATTTTCGCGACCATGCCACCGCGCACCTGATGGTGGGTGTGCTCGAAGCGCTGGATCCGGCGCGTTTCCGGCTTGTCGCCTACGACTATGGTCCGCCGGCCGCCGATGCCTATCGTGGGCGTTTGCGCCGGGCGATTCCGGAATGGGTGGATGTGGCTGCATTGTCCGACCAGGAGGCCGCGCGGTGCATGGCGGCCGATGGCATCGATATCGCCATCGACCTGAAAGGCTGGACCCAGGGCTTTCGCGCGGGCATCCTCGCCCATCGGCCAGCGCCGGTTCAGATGCAATGGCTTGGATTCCCCGGCAGCATGGGCGCGCCCTGGATCGATTACATCATCGCCGATGCAGAAGTGATTCCAGTCGGTGACGAAGCAGGCTACAGCGAAAAGATTCTGCGCCTGTCGGGGTGCTACCAGCCCAACGACCGCAGCCGCGAGGTCGGGCCGCAGCCCGCGCGTGCCGAACTTGGCTTGCCGCAGGAGGCGCTGGTGCTGGCGGCCTTTCATCAGCCGTACAAGATCACGCGAGAGGTTTTCGTGTTGTGGCTGAGCCTGTTGCGACGGGCGCCGAACGCCGTGTTGTGGTTGCTGGATGCGCCACCGATCGTGCGTGACACCCTGTGCCAGGCGGCGACGGATGCCGGCGTGGAGGCGTCCCGCCTGATCTGGGCGCCGCGCATGCCGGCGGCGGCACACCTCGGCCGGCTGGCCGCGGCCGATCTGGCCTTGGATGCTTTTCCGGTCAACGCGCACACGACCGCCAGCGATGCGTTATGGGCCGGGGTGCCGCAGGCGGCTTGCCGCGGCGATACCTTCGTTTCCCGCGTGTCGGCGAGCATCGTGCTTGCCGCGGGGCTTCCCGAACTGGTCGCGGAAAGTGGGGCAGCCTACGAAACGCTCGTCGTCGACTTGCTCGAACGGCCGGACGCATTGGCCGAGTTGCGTCGGCGATTGATCCGGAACCGCCTGCAGTGCGCGTTGTTCGACGATGCCCGCTTCGCCCGTTGCCTTGGAGCCGGATTGGAAATGGCGTGGCAGCGCCACTGCGACGGCCTGCCTGCGGATCACCTGGATGTCGCCGATCCGGCCATCCGGGCGTGACTCAAGGCATTCTCAGGCCGTCCAGGTTGCGAGCCATTCGTCGAGATGGTCTTCGAGCAGGTAGTGCTGCAGGACGTGCGTGCGCAGCGCTTCGCCTTCGCGCCGGGCGGCGTCGATATCGTTGATACGCTCGCGGATGGCGGCGATCCAGCTCTTGGCGTCGTTGCCGACCCGCTTCACCGGGAAACCGTCGCGGTAGGCGCCGATGTCCGTGCATACGACGGGGTAGCCGAGAACGCCGTATTCCAGCAGCTTGAGCGGACTCTTGCACTCGTTGAAGGCGTTGCGTTCCAGCGGGGCGATGGCCACATCCAGGGCCAGGCCGGCAAGCGCCGCGGGGTAGTCCGCGAATTTCGTGGCGCTGCGTGCTTCCTTGACGTAGGGGTGCAGTTCCTTGGGGCATAGGCCGAGGAATACCCAATCCACTTCCTTGGCGAGCGATTTGACCACTTCGACCATGAAGGCCAGATCACCTGCGTGCGAATCGCTCCCGGCCCAGCCCACGCGGGGTTTGGGGCCGCTGGGTCCGAGATCGTCATGGCGGCGGGGCGAGAGGTCGGCCCAGCGCTTGCCGGACAGATAGTTGGGCATGACACGAACTTCGGGCCCCAGGCCCGCATAGGCTTCGGCCAGCGCCGTGGTGGTGACCACGAGGCGGTCCGCCAGCGCCACGGACGGGCGAAAGTAGCGCCGCGCGTCCCGGCCGGTGGTGTGGTAGTGCGGACTGGCGCGAGGAATGTCGGTGATGAGGTCGTCGACCTCGACGATACAGGCCGCCCCCGCATGCGTGCGATAGATTTCCAGCGCGCGCAGGTGGCGCGCGGTGATCGGCAACTGAACGACGACCGACGCCAGATCGGCCTTGGTGATTTCGACTGGATTGAAAAAGCGCTGGCTGGCATAGCCGCGGCAACGGGCGCCATCGTGCAGCGCTGCAATCGGTTCGAGTATCCGGTACTGGCCGCAGCCGCTTTGATCGACGGGATGCACCAGGATGCGCGGGCGGGGATTCCACGGCGTCGGATTCCACGACAGCACGCTTTCCGGTTCCGGGGAAACGTCGCGGTTGGCAAGGCTCAGGTTGGGGTTGTAGGCGGGGTCCCGGATCAGGCGGGGCATCCATTTTTCGTAGATTCCGGCCTGTTCGCCAGCGAAACGTGCCAGTTTTTCCGGGCTGGCTTCCGTCGCTTGATCTTCCTTGCGCTGGGATGCGGAGCCTTCGTGCAGCAGCGTCGCGAATGGCGTCCATAGGATGCGCTTGCCCAGGGCGGTGATCTTCAAGCAGAAATCGACATCGTTGTAGGCCACCTTGAAGCATTCTTCGTCCATTCCGCCCACGGCCAGGTAGAGATCGCGGTGGGTCAACATGCATGCCGCCGTCACCGCGGAATACTGTTGGACGACCTGGGTACGGTTCAGCGGTGCTGGCTGTTCGGCCGGCCAGCCGAGGAAGGGATGCTCGGCCGGACCCGCCATGCCGAGCACGACGCCCGCGTGCTGAATGTGCCCGTTGGGGTAGAGCAGGCGCGCGCCGACGGCGCCGACGTCCGGCTGCAACGCCAGCGAGACCATCTCGGCAAGCCAGTCCGGATGCAGCGCCGCCGTATCGTTGTTGAGCAGCAGGAGCAATTTCCCGCTCGCTTCCCGTGCGGCGAGGTTGTTCATCGCCGAGAAATTGAACGGCTGCTCGTAGGAGATGACCCTGATCCGCGCTTCGCCGAGCTGGGCCAGGCCGTCGAGATAGGTGCGTGCGCTGGGGTCCTGACTGCCGTTGTCGACGATGAGGAGTTCGAAGTCGGGGTAGTCCGTCGTGCTGAAAAGGCTGTCGATGCAGCGTTGCAGCAGCGGGAACTGGTCCTTGGTCGGCACGATGATGGAAACGCGGGGCGTGGCCGGCAGCGGATAGGCGATACGCGCGCACCCGTCGGCCAATCCCGGGACGGCTGTGGCCGCGACGTTGCAACGGTGCAGGTGGTCGTTGAGGCATTGCAGCCGCTCGGTGCCATCGTTTGGCGCCAGCGCGGGGTGGTCGGCGCTGCGGTGATGGAGCACGTCGGGTAGATGGCCGATGGCGGCAGGCGGCAGCGTTTCACCGAGGCGCAGCGTGAGGTCGAGTTCGTCGCCGTAGCCGGGCAGGTGGCGCCAGCCGCCGGCGCGCTCCCAGGTATCGCGGGTGGTCAGCAGCAATCCGCCGATGTAACCTGCGGAGCGGAGCAGTTCCAGGTCGAAGTCGGGTTTGAACCGGGGAGAATGACGCCGGCCATCGTCGTCGATGAGGTCTTCATCCGTATAAACGGCGGCGATGGCGGGGTTGGCGACGACATGGGCCGCCAGGGCGAGGAAGGCATGCGGGGCGATTGCGTCGCCGGCACGCAACAGCCCGACCCAATCGGAGGACGGGCGATCGAGCAGGGCACGGTTGGCGACCTCCCACGGATCGTCGGTGTGGATCCAGGCCAGCCGGCCGCTGTCGAGTTCGGGGGGTGCCGGCATGGAGGCGGCGACCGTGACGGATACACGCGGATAGTATTGGCCCGCGAGCGACTGGAGGCTGCGCACGAGGTGCGCTACCGGCGCCGAATCCTGAACCAGGGCGATGTGGAATTCCGGATGGGAGGTCCATGACGCCATGTAGGCGTCGAAATCGGCACCGTCGCCGCGCTGGAAGCGGTGGGAGGCAATCCATTCCTGGTACAGCGCGGCGGCGGTCGGAGGCGAAGAAGTCATGGAAAGGTCTCAGGTGGCGAGGCGGCGCATTTTGAAGAACGACTCGACGACGTGGACGATGCCGTCTTCTATCGTCACAGTGGGGGTCCAGCCGAGTTTCGCTCTGGCTAGATCGGCGCAGAGGATGTTGGTCCGTACGTCGATGCCGCGGTCGGGCAGGTATTGGATGGAAAGAGAAGCGCCGGCCGCGCGCTCGATCAGGCGCAGCAATTCGACGATGCTGGTGCCCACGCCCGTGCCGATGTTGCATACGAGCGCGTCCGGGTACTCGACGGCGGTGGCGACAGCGCGGAAAACGTCCTCGGCGGCGATGTAATCGCGGACATGTCCGCCGTCGCCAAACACGGTGAAGGGGCGGTTGCGCAGCAGGCTGCCGAGGGCGACACCGACGATGCCTTGCACGCCGTATATGTTCTGCTCCACGCCGTAGGGATTGCCGATGCGCAGGGTCTTGATCGCCATGCCCTGTTCCCGCGCGATGAAATGGAGGTAATTCTCGATGGTCAGCTTCGACAGCCCGTACAGGCTCTGAGGGCTGCGCGGGTGCTGTTCGTCGATCGGCAGATACCTGGCTTGGCCGTACACCGTTCCGCCCGACGACAGATAGACGATGTTGCGGATGTTTTTCTTCAGGCACTGGTCGATCAGCCGGATCGTCGGCAGCAGGTTGGACATCACGTCGTATGCCGCGGAGGCGATGACCGTTTTTGGAAAGGTGGTGGACAGGGCGTGGACGACGGCGTCCATGCCTTGCAGGGCTTCGCCGATCGCGTGATCGTCCATGAAGTCGCCATGGACGATGTCGATGTTTTCCAGCATGTTTTCCAGCCGCACCGCCGAACGGGTCGGGCGGGTGAAGACGCGGACGCGGTGCCCCGCGTTCACACAGGCTCTGGTGATGCCGCTGCCGAGAAAACCGGCACCGCCGATGATGAGGATGTTCATGGCTTCGTCCGTGCGGAAAAGATCGGGCGCATCGCTATCGTTGTTCGAGCGGCTTGACGAACAGGAATAACGGTTCCCGTTCATTCACGCCGTATTCGTCCGCGTTCTTGTCTCCGAGCAACGTCGCGTGAGTCTGCAGCGTGCCCTGGAAACCGGCGTCGCGGATCAGCCGGTCGATATCGGTGCCGAACAGGCGAACGTGGTCTTCCTGGCCGAAATACAGGAAACGCTCCTGCTCGCCGACCAGCGCTTCCGCCTCGAACACGGTAGGCAGCTTTTCCGCATAAGGCGTCTGGCACAGCAGGCGGCCTCCCGGTTTTAGCACGCGGAACAGTTCCCGCAAGGCCAGCCGGTAGTTGCCGACATGTTCCAGCACGTGATTGCAGATCGCCCAGTCGAAATGGTTTTCCGGGTATGGCAGCGCTTCGACGTTCAATTGGACGATATCCGGCGTCGCGGGATGGAGATCCCCCCGGATGTATTCGGCGGGTTTTTGCTCGTCGATGAGGCGGGCGAGCTGGGTTTCCGGCGCAATGTGCAGGACGCGAGTACCACCGAACTTGCTGAACAAATCCACGGCTTGCAGATACAGAGCCAGATGACGCTCGCGGTCGTGACTGTGGCAGGACGGGCAGTAAAAACACGCTGTGTTCGAGCCGACGGCACCCAGACCGGTCGTGAAGGGCGAGGCTTCGAATCGGCCGTCGCGGTAGGGCAGCCATGCCGGGATTGCGTTGCCGCAAACGATACAGTAACCGGGGCCGCTGGAAGTGGCGGCCGGGGGGGCTGGTGTCGATGAGGATGTCGTGGTCGGAGCGGATAGCCCCGCGTTTTTCAACAACAGTTGGCGTTCCAGTCGATCGACCGTGTTGCGAGCGTCCGACAGTTTCCGCTCGGCGTCGGCGAGGGTCTGGGAGTGCTGCTGCCGTTCGTCCACCAAACGTGGAGATATCCAGTCCAGGGAGTCGAGGGAAATGCCAGCCTCGGTGACGATGGCGCGCAGATGTTCCAGCAGTTCGGGATCGTTTTCCCGGCGCAGGATCAGGCCTACCGTGGCGAGCGCGGCCCCGTACTCTTGAGTCATGGTGTGGATCGCCACCAGATTGCGCAGGGCGTTGGTGGAAGAGAACTCCAGACCGGCGGCTGTGCGGAAATGGCGGATGGCCTGATCGGTCTGTTCGCGGGCGAAGGCGATGCGGCCCAGATCGAAATGCACCTGCCACAACAGCGAGCCCTGGTTTGCCAGGTCCGTCAGAATGGCTTCGGCCTTGTCGAGCCGTTCGTGGTGCAAATGCCTGGCCGCTTGTTCGTAGCGGGCAGCTTCTTCCTTCACGGAAAGCGGAGGCGGCGTGCGGCGCTGGTCGGCGGTGGGTTTGCGTTCCTGTGGCTTGTCTTTTTTTGGCCGGGGATCGGGTGATGCGGTTGCCGGCAGTTCGAGCGCGTTGCGCAGACGGCGACGGTCGTTTTCGCGCTCCTGGATGCGCGTGGAATCGGCTTCGGTGCGTCGTTCCAATGTGTCCTGAGCGTTGCACCACCATGTCCACCAGTCGTTGGGTGCACCACTTCGTATGGCGAGCGTGCCGGGGTTGATATGTGCTGCGGGGCGCGGCATCCAGGCGAGAGTTCCCTTGCACGCCAATTCGCCGAGAAGTGGCCAGAACCACAATGGCGATGTTGCTGATTTGGCTGGAGCCGATGCCGCCGCCAGTGTCTGTTCGACAACGGTGCGGCGCAGCAGGCAGGAAGCGAGCGCCAGTACGGGCGTGCCGCGCGCGAGCGAACGAATGGCGTCGACACCTGAAGTCCAGTGTGGTTTGAGCCAGTAACGTTCATCGACGTCGAGCAAGGCCCGAAAAACGGGAGGGAGGGCATCCAGCACGGCCGGGTTGTGGCCGGGACTCAGTGCCGCGACGACTTGTGGCGTATCGAAAGCGGACAGCAAAGGCGCGATGTCGTCGCTTATCGCCTGTACCTGCGTGTCGAGCAGCCATAGCAGTTCGGTGGCGGAGGCTTGCGCGCTACGGCGCAGAACTTCCGTCATCGGCGTGCCAGGGGGCAAAGCCAGACCGGTGACGGGCAGGTGCGCCAGTTCCGCTGGAATGGCAATGTGTCCGGCCTCGACATGCGCGAGACACAAGGCGTCGGGGCGCCAGCTACCCGCCGCTATGGCGGATAGCTGGCAAGTGATGGCTGGCGCGTCCGATCCCGGAATCACCGCCGTGACCGTGTGTATCGGACAAGTGAAGTGGGAGAGCAGAAAGTCCACGTAATCCGCGCGGCGAAAACCGCTCTCGATGCGTTGTGCTGCCTGGCGGCCGATCGTTCGCGCGGCGTCCGGATCGTCGAGCAGGCGACAGACCGCCGCCGCCATCGCGTCGGTATCCAGATAGGGAACCGCCACGCCGCATCCGTCCGCTGTCAGTTCCGGCGTTCCGCCGCTGTCGGCGAAGGAAACCACGGGCAGGCCCGCGTACATCGATTCGATCACGACATTGGGCAGCGGGTCCTCGCGCGATGTCATGAGGAAAACGTCGGCGCCGAGGTAGTAGTCGGTGAGGTCGGCCTGGAGCCCGGCGAGGTGTACCCGGTCGTCCAGGCCCAGAATGTGGCGGTCGTGTTCGAGCCACTGTTTCAGCACCGCGTCGAGTTGGCCCAGCCAGACGAAATGGATCGTTGTCCGCGTTGGGTCTGCGAGTATCCGCCGCGCCACCTGCAGGAACAGATCGGCTCCCTTACGCAGTTCACCGCTGCCGGCGCCGACGATCAACACTGTGTTTTCGGCCAGTTTCAGGCTGCACCGCAGGCGGCGTCGCACGTCGGCGCGGTCGTCGGGGCGGGGAAAATCGGGCTCGATGCCTTGGGGATGAATCCGCACGTCGGCCGTACGTGGGGGGTAGTGGTCGAGAAAACTGCGGGCGACGAAGCGGGCGGGAAACACCAGCGTGTCGGAGTGATCGCAGATGCCGATCCGGTCTTCCTCAGGTAGAAATGACTGGATGCTCGTGGCCAGTTCGTGCACCAGGGAGACGACCTGATAACCCAGTTTTTTGAGCAGAGTGGCATAGCGTCCGGTGACGACCGTGTTGCAGATCGCGTGGCGCACGCCCTGCATGCGGAGTCGGCACGCAAGTTCGCTCACTGCATTGAAACCCGGCAGGTCTTCGCCGACGACGAAAACTTCGGCGTGGCGGCGGAACTCCTCTACCAGTTCCCCGCCTCTGGCGAGGATCACGGTGACGGCACATCCCTGTTCTTGCGCGAGCGTCTGTACGACCGTCAGTGCGACAAACTCTCCGCCGGCGCGACCGGCGCTGTGCCCGACAACCAGAACGCGCCGGGGCGGCAGGGGGGCGGCTGCGGCCTCGTACCATGTTGCAACGCGATCGGGACGCGCCTTGGTCAGGTCGTTCTGCTGGTCGAAGTTGTCGCGGACGAAATCGGCGAGCGGCACCATCGGACGCAGGTCGCAATCGGCGCATGGGCCGCTGGGGCGGCCAGTGAGAAAACGCAGGCGGGCGTCGTCCAGCCCATCGTCGGCCGATGCGTCATACAGATTGCACACGGGATCGAAGCGCGGGCAGGGGCGGGCCGCGCCGTCCCGATCCACCAACAGTTGATTCCATAGATTCGTGCATTGCCGCGTCGCCCGACCGGACTCGCGGGTGTAGGCAGGTATGTCCAGGCGAGACTCGAACTGGCCTGTTCGCAGAAAGTGATCGGTCAGCCTGCGTTCTCCGCCGATATCGTTGCTGGTGATGCTGTAGAGCTTCCAGTCGAAGTCGTCGCCCTGGGGCGACGGGCCGATCAGAGCGGACTTGGCGCCCTTGGGAATACGCTTGGGGTGGAAGTAAACGATACTTTCCCGCCAGCCGTTCTTCTCCGTTGGGGAGTTCAACGGCCGGGTCCGCAGCGTCGCCCAACCCGGCATCATGCTCGGGCGGCCGACAAGTTCCCTGCAGGTGGTTTCGTCCAACAGCCCGTTGTCTCTCGCCAGGCGGCAGAGGAGGCGGTAGTTCGGCATCGTCTGATCCGCCACGCTGGATGACCGTTGGCTTTGTGTGCCGTGTACGCGGAAGCTGCTCAAGGTTTCAGCCAGATAGGCGCCATGTCCGTGGCGCAGCGCCGAAAACCACATCGCCACGTCGGTCATATAGCGGATCGAGCGGCCACTGTACGACAGGATGTCGTGCGTCGCGTCCCCCGATTTCTCAAGTGCGGAACGGCGGAGCAGCGGGGTCGTCGGCTCACCGATGAAGTTCGACATCGAGGTCAGCACGGCGCGGATCATGGATGCGCTTTCCACGATCGAGTCTTCTTCCACCGGGCGGAGTGTTGCCTCGTTGTCGGGGAGAACGCCTCCTTGTTCGTCGATGCATTGCCGATGGGAGGTGACCAGGGCGACCTCCGGGTGTGCCATGAGCACGTCGGCCATTTTCTCGACACAGTCGGGCGCGAGCAGATCGTCGTCGCACAGGAACTTGACGTATTCGCCGCGCGCCAGCGAGAAGCACAGGTTGAAGTTGCTCCGTCCGCCATCGCGATTCGGATTGCGTTGGTAACGTACCGGCCTGGCCCAGTCACCTTGTTCGACGAAGTGCCGTGTCGCATCCCCCGGGCTGTCGTCGGTGATCACGATTTCCACGTTCGGATAGGTCTGGGCCAGCGCGCTGTTGAACGCCAGGGGGAAGAAGCGTTCGTGGTAGGCGGGAATCAGAATGCTGACAAGGGGCAGGGAAGACATGGTTCAGGTTTCAGCCGTCTAGCGGGTTGTCGGAAAGCGCGTCGCATACCTGCGCCGGGGAGCACCACATCAAAACGTCGAGGATCGAAAGGTGCTCGATGAACGAATAAGGATGGCAGGCATAGCGCAGCGTCGGCAAATTCGTGAAGCGCAGGCGGATGCCTGCCGCGCGCCATTCCTCCACCTGAAAAAGATGTCGCCCCCCCGGTGGGTTCAGGTATTCGCTCGCGCCCAGCCTGGCGGCGATGCGCAGCGCCCATTGGCCGGGATGCTCGACGGGGAGTGGGCCGAGGTCGATGTCGGAGGCCAGTTGCCAGTGGAAAGGGAGTTCAAGGTAGGCACATACCGAGGCCAGCGTCGCGATATCGAGCGCGAGCAGCGAATCGTCGCCGGTGCGGGAGAACGATTGGGAGAATGCATCGCCGACGACGTTTTGCACCTGCCGGTAATGAGGCGCATGCCCCCGGTAGTGGGCGAGCTGGCTCAGCAGGCGATCCCTCGCGCCTTGCCGGTCCATGAGCTGGACGGAGCGGATAGCGGAGCCGAGCGGCGTGTGCCGAACCGGCGCGTGGATGTATTGCCAGCCACTGGTTGGATGATGGATGCGGTTTCTGTTCATCCAGCTTTTCCGCGTGTACTGTGCGGTATCGAAGACGACCCAGTGGTCGGTGCGGCGGATCAGCTCGAAGTAGCCCAGGTACGGGAAGAAATAGGGCTGCATGACGCCCAGCTTCATGACCCGTCCCGCAGGTTTTTCCGGATCAGCGCCGCGTTGCTCCCGATCCAGCGCAGGCGCTCGCAGATCCGCTCCACGGCGTTCGGCGGCAGGCTGTTGCCGGTGGGCAGTTGCATCAGGCTGCGGGAGAGCCGTTCGGTCACGGGGAGGGATTTGGCGCCGGTCAGGTATTGCCTGCAGGCGGAAAGCCGGTGGGCTGGCGGGCAGAAGTGGCGGCGGCAAATGACGTTTTCGGCCTGCAGGAGTTCGACGAGTGCATCGCGGTCGAGGCCATAGCGGTCCGCATCGATTTCGAGGACGACGTATTGGTAGTTGTTGCGCTCGCGGTCGCCACGTTCGGCGTTGTCGCCGGCCACCATCCGTATGCCCTCGATGCCGTCCAGCGCGGCCCGATAGTCGAGATGGCAGCGTCGGTTCGTTTCCAGGTTGGAGGAATAGTCCTCGAGACTGAGCAGGCCCATCGCCGCCTGCGCCTCGCTCATCTTCGCGTTCATGCGCACGGCGACGGGGGCGAGGTTTTCCTCGGCATGAAAGCTTCGGATGGAGCGGAGGCGGTCGGCGAGCGCACGGTCGTTGGTGGCGATTGCGCCGCCTTCCAGCGCGTTGACGATTTTCGTCGCGTGGAAGGAAAAAGCGGCGCCTTGGCCGAAGGTGGCAATGTCGCGGCCGCCCGAAGTGCAGCCGAAGGCATGGCAGGCATCGAAAAACAGGGCGAGATCGTGGGCGGCGGCAAGTTCTTCGAGCGCGTGGGGCGTGCAGGTTTGCCCCCACAGGTGCACGCCGAGCACGCCGGCCGTTCGGGCGGACAGGCGCTGGGCGACGTGTTCGGCCGTCATCATGTGGGTTTGCGGGGAGACGTCCGCGAATACGGGCGTCAGCCCCGCCCAGGCGAGCGCCTGTACCGTGGCCGGGAAGGTGAAGGCGGGGACGATGACCTCGCCGGAAATTTCCAGCGCCCGTGCGAGCACCATCAAGGCCACCGTGCCGTTGGTGACGCAGACCACATGCGCGACGCCGAGCGCTTCGGCCAGCTTTTCCTCGAAGTGGCGGACGAGGGGGCCGTGGTTCGCGTAGTAGCGGCGGTGCAGGATGTCCTCGAACGTGGCCTGCACGCGTTCCCACTGCGGCAGGTTGAGCTGCGCCACGTGCAGTTGCTCGGTGAAGAGCGGCGGGGCGCCGAAGCGGGCGAGGTGGGAAAGGCGGAAAGGGGCGGTCATGGCGTGGCTCCCTTCGCGGCTTCGTTCCCTCGCAACCGGGCCGCGATGGCTTGCCCGTTGCGTCGGATGAAGGACAGCAGATCCCCGAGCCGGGCGATATCGGGCAGCGATACCAGATCGCCGGCAGGCAGTTGGAAGAAACGTTCCGCCAGCGATTCGGCGATCGGAAGCGAGATGGGTTCGCCAGTTGGATCGGGCACGGCGCGGTGCAGCGGCGGGCTGTAATAGGGATTGATGGCGCAGCCCTCGGCACGCAGCAGGCGGACCGTTTCGTCGCGGGACAAGGGCCATTCGGCGGTGATCTCGGCGACCGTCATGAGAAAGCTGCCGGTTTCCTCGTCCGAATCAGGGCAGGGCACCAGATCGAGGCCGGTGAGTGTTGCGAAGATTTGTTGGTAGGCTTGGTAGCGTTCGCGATTGCGGGCGACGATCTCGTCCAGCCGCGCCAGCGTCGTCAGTGCCATCGCCGCGTGAAACTCGTTGAGCTTCGCGTTGAGGCCCACGACATGGGGAAAGTCGTCGAGGTCGATATCCGGTTCGCTGGGAAAGCAGAAGTTCCGCTGTTGCCGCAGCAAGGCGGCCAGTTCGCCGTCGTTGGTCGTGACGTAGCCGCCCTCGAATCCATTGAGCAATTTCGTCGCGTGCAGGCTGAACACTTCCGCCAGCCCGTTGCCGCCAGGCGGGCGGCCGTGGCGGGTGGAGCCGATGGCATAGACGGAATCGACGATGAGCGGCAGGTTTCTTTCGGCAGCCAGCCGGCTCAGCCCCGCGATATCGCCAGCGCCGTTGAAGTTGCACACGGCGAGAATCGCCGTGGTGTCGTCCGACAGGGCCGCGGCGGCGGATGCGACGCTCAATGTATGGTCGCGCGGGTCGACATCGCAAAAGCGCGGGCGCTGCCCGGCCCAGCGGGCGAAATGCGGCAGGCCGCGGTAAGAGAACGCGGGGATCAGCGTTTCGCCTCGTTTGCCGCCTGCTGCGATCTGAAGCAGCATCATGAGGCCGAGGCCGGCGTTGGCCAGGGCGATGCAGTGTGTGGTGCCGTGATAGGCCGCCAGCCGTTCTTCGAGTTGGCGAACGAGCGGGCCGTCGTTGGTCAGGCGTTTGCGTTCATAAGCTTCCCGGATCAGGCCGATGAACTCGGCAGCCGGAGGCGTGGCCAACTGGCCGATGGGCCTAGGGGGCGAGAACAATGGCTTGCCGCCGAAGACGCCCAGTTCGTCGATATGTGTCTTACCGGAAGGTGTCTTGCCGGGGGAAGGCATCGTTTGCGGTCTCAAGGCGCCGAAGGCACGAGGATAGCGTCAAAACGGTATTTCGCCGCGTAGAACTGGGGTGGCATACGGGAAAACGTGGCGCGCCACCCGCAGCTCGATGCCAGCTCAGTGAGCTGCGTTTCGCTGCGCCAGATGCCGATCGCGGACTTTGGATCGTCCTCGACACCGGGAACGTAGACGCCTTCGTGGAAAAAATCGTGCATCTTGTCCCGATCCGGCAGATTGCCGATCAGCAGGCGTTCGACCTTGTGAAACCGGTTGCGCAATTCGCGCAGCATGAACCGGCATTGATCGTCGTCGAGGTAGGAGAACGCGCCGTAACACAGCGCCTTGGAAAAACGTTGGGGGTGCGCTTCCTGTGCCACGTAGTCGAGAACGTTCCAGCGTTCGTAGCATTGTGCAGGCGGGTGTTGGAAATCGCGCACGGCCACGTCGATCAGGGTTTCGGAAAAGTCCACGCCGAGGCCGCCACCGCAATGACCGAATATGAGATTGCTCAGCGCGCCGTTGCCGCAGCACAGGTCGAGCAGGGTATCGTCGGGCCGCAGTTCGAGGCTGGCGGCGACAGCCGCCACGATGAGGTCGATTTGCGCCGGGTCCACCGGTTTGCCGCCGACCGTGCGCTTGACTTGCCCCCAGTAGTCCTGGGGCGCGCAGGAAGAAGAGGTGTCCCGGTAGTGGTAGCTCATTCGCGACGTTTCCGATGAGACGGGGTTTCGATTCCCCCGTTTGTTTTGTCCAGATTTGCCCGTTTCATTACGCGTTGCCGCCGCGCGCCAAAATCCAGCCGAGGATATACACCAGCTTTTCCTGGGAAAGCGGCGGCTCGCGCCGCGAAGGTGGGGGAAGCGATTCGTCGAAGAGCTGGGCGCGGCCTAGGTAGGTCGACGCGACACGCGCGTTGCCTTCCCGATAGGCGTCGAGCAGTGCCTGACGTTCCTCGTTGGAGAGCGGGGAGGATTCGTCGAACAGCCCGCTTCCGGCGGTGGCGGCGGAAAGCGCGATCATCTCCCGATGAAAACGGCGCTTTTCCTGTACGGACAGGGGGAGGCGATTGATCGTGCGCTGAAACTCGGTGAGGTCCGCGTTCAGCCCCGAGTTCGGTTTTTCGTCTTCCAGCAGGAAGTCGCCCGGAGACAGTTGCAGGAGCCGGAGAAAATCCAGCCGGATGTCCAGGTCGGGAATGTCCGAGTCCTGGTAGGGCCTGACCGTGATGCGGGCGGGATCGAACGCCTTCGCCCAGCGATCCAGGTGGCCGGCATAGTCCCACAGCGGGCGGTGGCTCTCGATGAACGGGAGGATTTCCCCCGCGTAGCCTTGCGCCTTGACCGCCTGGTTGTACCAGGAGATATGCGCTTCGTCCTGGCGCCGCACATAGACCACCACATTGACGGCGTCGGGCGGAAGGCCCATGCGGGTGAGCATGGCGGCGAGTTTTTCCGGTGCGCACAGGAGGTAGAAATTTTCGCTGCTTAAGACGATTCTTCTCTCGCTGTTCGAGGCGGATGTGGCGCTCAGCTCCTCGCTCAATTCGCGCTCGATCGTGCCGAGTTCCCGTTCTCTCGGGGTGGCCCACGGCGGATAGCCGCCGGAGAGGAAGAAAGCCAGATCGTGATGGCCGTAGCCGCGCAGCGTCGCCGGCGGGTAAAGGTAGCCTCGATCTTCCAGCGCCGCGAGGTTCGCGGTCAGGAAACGTTGCAGCGCGGTCGAGCCCGTCTTGGGTGCGCCGATATGAAGGTGGCAACGAATGCCGTCATGAAACATGTCTTATGTGCTCGCGCCAAGGTCGTTGCGAAAGAGCGTACATGACAAGTCTAGCCGCGAGTGGTCAGCGCGACGAGCGTGGCGAGGGCTTCGGCCAGGGAGGTGTTCGCCGTATCGAGGGTCAGATGCGGCTTTTCCGGCGCTTCGTATGGCGACGATATGCCGGTGAACTCGCCGATCTCACCCGCGCGCGCCTTGCCGTAGAGCCCTTTGGGGTCGCGTGCCTCGCATACCGCGAGCGGCGTGCTCACATACACCTCGCGAAAACGCTCCGCGCCGATGATCTGTCGCGCGCTGGCACGGTCCGCGCGGAAGGGGGAGATGAAGGCGCTGATGACGATCAGCCCGGCATCGTTCATCAAGCGCGCCACCTCGGCGATGCGGCGGATGTTTTCGGCCCGGTCCTTGGGCGAAAAACCCAGGTCGCGGTTCAGCCCGTGCCGGATGTTGTCTCCGTCCAGCACGTAGCAGGGATGTTTTCCCGCGATGAGTTCGCGCTCCAGCGCGAACGCCAGCGTGGATTTGCCCGCTGCGCTGAGGCCGGTCAGCCAGACGGTCAGAGGGGCTTGCCCCAGCAACCGCCGACGCTCTTCGTGGGTAATCTGTCCTTCGTGCCACACCGTGAATGGCGAAGAACTGTTCGGCATCGGGGCCTCGCTTCATGTCGTCCGGTTCCGGATACGGGCCGCACGGAGTTTGCGCGTTTGCCGCGCGCAAAGAAAAGCGCCCGCCGCAGCGGGCGCTTCCGTTTCTGGGTCGAGTTCTGCCTTGGCGCTTAACCCAGCAATTTCAGCACATTCTGCGGAATCGCATTCGCTTGGGCAAGCATCGCGGTACCGGCCTGCTGCAGGATCTGCGCGCGGGTCATGTTCGCCGTTTCAGCCGCGAAGTCCGTATCGCGGATGCGTGAGCGGGAAGCCGTCATGTTTTCCGCGGAGGTCTGGAGGTTGGAGATCGTGGTTTCGAAACGGGACTGCAGGGCACCGAACTTGGCCCGCTGGCTATTCACCGCTGTGAGCGCGGCATCCGCGATCGCCAGTGTGCGCTGCGCGGCATCCACCGAACTGACGTCCAGCGCACCGACCGTTTGCAACTGCGAGGCAGACGCCAAGTTGCTGAAAAAGTCCGTGTTGTTGACAGAATCGACGCTGAAACTGCGCTCGGAGTCGAGTACGAGTTGCCCCGTGGCGATCGAGGTCGCGCCCGCTGCCGTGGTGGTACCGCCGACGGTGACGGAGGACGAGCCGCTCGCGGCATTGGCAACGGTGATGTTCTCGCCCGAAGCGTTGAGCAGGGTGATGCCATCGCCCGTGTCGTTGATTCGCGCGGTAACGCCCGTTTTCGCGGAGACGTCGTTGAACGCATTGACTGCACCGGCAAGCCCGTCCTTGTCGACAGCCGTACCGACGGTGAAGGATACCGTGACCGGGGTGCTGTTGTCGGAGCTGATATCGAGTTTGTAGGATGCGCCCGCGGTCAGGGCGGCAACGTCGATCTCGGTCTTCGCCGATGCGGAAACGCCGGTGGTGTTGCGCACGTCGTTGATGAGTTCGACCGCCTTTTTGGCCGACGCGTTGAGCGGGATGGTAACCGTTGCCGCACCGCTGGCGCCATTGATGGTTACGGCGCCGCCCGCCACGCGGTTGGTTGCCGCGGCAGTGGAGCCGAGGGCGAAGGGGGTGCTGCCGGTGGTCAGATCGCCCTTACCGCCTGCGTCCGCCGCCACCTTGGAACCGATCCGGTAGTTGCCGTACTGGTTGGTGGAGAAGTTGGCCGACGTAGCTTGAATCGTTTGGCCCGCGTTGGCGCCGACCTGGAAAGTGGCGGTGCCGAAGGAGCCGTCGAGCAGCTTGAGGCCGTTGAATTCGGTCGTCTTGGCAATACGATCCAGTTCGGATGTCAGCGCGTTGACTTCGTCGTTCAGCGCCTTGCGGTCGGAAGCGGAGTTCGTCGCGTTGGATGACTGCACGGCGAGCTGGCGGATGCGCTGCAGAACGTCACCAGCGGATTCGAGCGCGCCTTCGGCCGTCTGCGCCAGCGAGATACCATCGTTGGCGTTTCTTGCCGCCTGATTCTGCCCGTTGATCTGGGCGCTGAAGCGTTCGGAGATGGCCAGGCCCGCCGCGTCGTCCTTGGCGCTGTTGATGCGCAGGCCGGAAGACAGACGTTGCAGCGAGGTCGCCAGCGAACCTTGAGAGGTGTTGAGGTGGCGCTGGGAATTGAGCGACGCGATGTTGGTGTTGATCACCTGGGCCATTTTGCATCTCCTTTCATAGTCGGTTCGGCGCTTGCTCGGAGCGGCTGATCATCGCCGCATTGGAACAACGTCCGAGCCTGATGAGCAGATATAAGCGAAACTCATGCCAGCTTTTTTGTCGCTATATCGCTTTATTTTTCAATGGTTTTATAGTCTATGTAACCGGCAGGCGGCAATTTTTTCCGCTTTTGCCGGCGATTGCCGCCGGCATTGCCGAAACAAGTATGTAGTCTGGAGTGATATGCGATGAGGCTGGAAGCTCAGACGGATGTGCTGTCGGGCGAAGCCTGGGTGACGACGCGGTTCTTGCCCGCCTGCTTGGCCTGATACATGGCCGCATCGGCGCGAACCACCACGGTTTCCAGGGATTCGTCGTCATCCCATGGCGTGACGCCCGCACTGAATGTGATGACCAAGTGGACCTCGCCGGACATGAAAAGTTCGCGGGTGAGTTCACGCTGAAGGCGGACGAGCGTCAGCCGGGCCTGTTCGAGATCGGTTTCGGGCAGAAGGATGACGAATTCCTCGCCGCCATAGCGGGCGAGCGAGTCTTGCGGGCGCAGATGCTGGCGGACGATGTTGGTGAGATGGCGTAGTGCTTCGTCGCCGGCCTGGTGGCCAAGGGTGTCGTTGAGATGTTTGAAATTGTCGATGTCGAGCAGGGCGACGCACAGCGGCACGGAGCGACGGGTGGCGCGGGCTCTTTCCTTGGCGGCGATTTCTTCGAGGCCGCGGCGGTTGAGCGCGCCGGTCAACTGGTCATGGCGTATCAGACGGCTGGCCTGTTCCAGTTCCGTCTGTAGCGCGGCGATCTTGGCTTCGGCGGTTTGGGCGCGCTCGCGGGCGTGCTGGAGCTCGGCGTGCGAGCGTGCGGCTTCCATCTGGATGGAGCGGGTGTCGCTCATCACCTGATCGAGCAACGGACCGATTTCGGTGATATCGCGGGCAGATGCGATCTTCTGCGCGCAACCGTCGATGCGGTCGTGATAAGCGCCGGTACTTGCGGCGAACCGCGCGAGCTGATCGACGAAACCGGCGAGCATGTTGCGCAGATTGTGCTGGGCTTCGGTCAGGTTGTGCTTGAGCTGGCTTTGCTTGTAGATGAGTTCCTTCAGCCGCCGCTCTGCGTCGTCGATCATACGGACGCTGGCAGGCTGGGTGACGACGTCGCGCAGCATTTCGACCTGTCCGTGCAGCCATTGGTCGTCGATGACGAGTTCGTCGATGTTGTCGAGTATCAGGCGAAGAAGAGAGAGCAGGCCACTACGGATCTCCTCGTCGTCATCGGCCGTCATCCCCAGGCGGAGGGCGAATTTGCCCAACTGTTTGCGTATGGGGACGAGCGCTCGGACACTGGCGGCTTGCCGGATCGAGGTGGCGATCAGCGTGGCGTCGTGCGTAAGTTCCTGGTGGGCGCCGAGAAACGACGGAATAACGGACTCCAGCGCGAGCAAAAGCAGTTCGCGCAGGTCGTGCAACAATTCGGTGGCTTCGGCGGCGACAAGGCGCACGGTGGTGGTGTCGGTCGGTGCCGGTGAGCCGTTGTTCGGCTCGGCGGAGGAAAAGTCGGAAACCTCCGTGGCAGGGGCGGGCACTTCCGGATTGGTGGGCGCCTGGCTCCATGCGCGCAGCAGCCCTTGCAGCCTGGTATACAGGGTCGACGGATCGTTGGCACCGAGCACGCGATCGAGCGATTCGCGCTTGCGCGCGGCGGTCCAGCCCAACTGGCGGCCTTCCCATTGGCGCAGAAGCTGGGGAATCAGATCGTTCCAGGCAGGTGGCGCTTCCGGGTGCAGGCTGCTGATGTACTGCTCCAGGACCTGCTGCCCGGCGGCGGTGTCACCGTTGGTGAGCGTCTGTTCGAGCAGGCGTGCAAGACGTTGCTGCTCCGCCGTGTCGCGGGGCAGCCAGCGTGCGATTTGCCGTACGAAGCGCACGGGGAATTCCCCTTCCTCCGTGGCCACGCCGGCGATCTCGTTGTAGAGCTTGAGATAATTGTCGGGCGTGGGCGGTATGCGCCGTACCGCAAGCTGGCGCAGAGCTTCGCGGGCGATATCGAAAGGGCTGGTGGGAGCAGGCATGACGAAAACGGTGCGTTTCGCTTCTAATGCACCCGCATATCGGGGAAAAAGAGCGAGACGTAGGCCGAAAGGCTGAGTTCGACGTTTTCGCGGATGTCGCTCAGGATATCCGGCGAGATGTTCAACAGCGGCCAGACCGCGGGGTCGATCCGTTCGACCGCGACTTCGCTTGGCTCAGCCTGGCGGTCGGTCTGCACGAGGTGATAGGCAACGTGCAGGATGGCCGCGTCGAAGGCGCGCTCGCCGCCAAGCCGAGGGTTGATCTGGGAGCCGATGATTTCGGCGAAAGGCTGCGGCAGCTTCCAGTGCTCCATCAATGTGGCGCCGACTTCGGCGTAATCGCAGCCGATGACGCGGCGCTCGGCTGCCGGCAACGACTCGCTGCTGGCGTCGGCGCTGTTCTGTGCCGTCGCGGCGAGGTCCGGCACGGTCTGGTACATGACCAGATGGCCCAGGTCGGCGAGCAGGCCGATGACGAACAGGCGCTCGGAGGACGGCTGACCGCAGCTGTGGGCGATGGCACGGGCTGCCAGGCCACACATGACGCTGCTGCGCCAGAAGCGGCCTACGTCCATGTGTTCAGGGCGAAGGCCGGCAAAAACCGAATTGACCGACATTGCCAGCACGAGATCGTGCACCTGTTGAAGGCCGAGAATCTGTACCGCGCGATTGACTGTGTCGACTTGCCCATAACCATAGAGCGCACTGTTCACCAGGCGCAGCAGGCGTACGGTAAGAGCCGGATCGGCCGCGACGAGGCGGCCGACCTCGACGACCGAACCGTCGGGCGAATCGAGCTGCTCCCTGATGCGGAGGTAAACGGTGGGCAACGAAGTCAAGGCTTCGATGTAGCTGACCAGTTCTTGGGCGGAGTGCATCTTGTGTGGTCCTCAGTCCTATCAGGCTTTGCAGTGATTATCTGCTATCGCCGCCGGGGCGGAAACGGTGTGGCTTGTGTTGCGTGGTGCGAATATAACCGGTCCGGGGAGTGATGATTCGGGTGGAATGGCTTGGTCAAAGCCGAATCCGAAGTGGTGGCCGGGCATGCCGTGCCGGTCGCAGGATTGTTTCAAGGCGTATGGTCAGTACGGCCAAGCCGAAATGATACTCGTATAAGGAATGCCATGGTCGGTGCGGGGCGTGGCGGAATGCTGCATGGTGGATCCGGATGGGTAAATCGATGCGGCGTGGCATGAATGGGTTTCAACAGCCGATTATGCCGTGTCCGGCGCCATACCGGTATTGGCCTGGCGCAGTATGATCGGTTGCCGTGATGCTGTGACAAGACGTGCCGTGACAAGGAGAACTCGGAATGCGCATCGTCAGTTGGAATATTCAGTGGGGACGCGGTGCGGATGGGCGGGTTGATCTGGCGCGTACTGTTGCGGCTTTGCGTGGGCTTGGCGATATCGACGTTATTTGCCTGCAGGAAGTTGCACAAAATTTTCCCGGCCTTGCTGGCGGCGGACAGGAAGACGGACCGGCTTTTTTCGCCGCCGCGTTTCCAGATTTCGAAGCTGTTTTCGGTGCTGCGCTCGATGTTGCCGATGGTGCCGGCGGGCGGGCACGTTTCGGCAACCTGTTGCTGACGCGCCCGACCTTGGGCCAGGTCTTCCGTCACCTGCTGCCGGCGCCGGCCGATCCGACGAAGCCCAACATGCGGCGCGTTTGCATCGAAGCCGTGGTGGCCGCGCCATGGGGTCCGTTGCGGGTCATGACGACGCATCTGGAGTATTACTCGTTGCTGCAGCGTGGCGCGCAGATTGCCGCCTTGCGCGCGCTTCAGGTGGAGGCTGCGGATCACGCGAAAGCGCTGGCTGTGGGCAAGGAAAAGAATCCGGCTTTTGCCGCTCGCCCACGTCCGGCATCGGCTGTTTTGTGCGGGGACTTCAACTGCGAGCCGAATTCGTCGCATTACCGTTCGATGCTGCGCGCGCTGCCTGCGGGAACGCCCGCCTGGCGCGATGCCTGGCGGATCGCGCACGGACGCGCACCGCATGCGCCAAGCGTCGGTCTACATGGCGCGGAATGGCCGGATCGGCCTTATTGCTGCGATTTCACTTTCGTTACCGCTGATCTTGCGCCGCGCGTACAAGCGTTATCGGTGGAGACGGAAACAGCGGCCTCCGATCACCAGCCCCTGGTTTTGGATTTGGCCGACGAGGCCGATAGGTGAAGGACCGATTGTTCGCCTCGGGGTGCCTTTCCCACCGCTGTTGAAGGCACAGTTCCAGGGCCGTAGATAGACGGTCATCAGCCGTCCTTGCCGCCGGATTCCAGCAGCAGGTATTCGCCGTCTTCCGTGCTGCCGGCGCCGATCTCGGTGAAGCCGCACGCGCCATAGAACGCCAGCGCCGGCGCGTTGGCGCGCAGGCACTTGAGGCGGTAGCGTACTGCCGGCCAGCCCGGCAGCGCATGCAGCAGCGTCCGACCGATGCCGCACCGGTGGCGCGGCTGGTGCACATGCAGGTGATGGATGAAATGATCCGGCTCCCAGACCGACACGAAACCGGCGAGTTGCCCGCTGTCATCCTCGGCAACCCGCAGCCGTTCGCCTTCCGTCTGGGCCTCGAAGTCGGCCAACTGGAACGCGCTGGCCGCCTGCCAGGCGAAGGTCTCGCGGCGCGACTGCAGGAACAGCTCGCGCAAGGCCGGCACATCCCGGGCCACGGCGTCACGTACGGTGATCTTCATGAATCCCATTCACGGTGCGGAGAGCACTTCCACCGGAGGAGTTTCCACCAGTTCGCGATAGGCGTGCCAGGTAGCGTGGCCGAGCAGGGGCATCAGCACAACCAGGCCGATATGGAAGCTGAGGAAACCAATTATCGTCAGCGCCGCGATGACGAATGCCCACAGCAGCATCGTTGCCGGGTTGCGGGCAAGCGTGCCGATGCTGACGATCATCGCGCTGATCGCATCCTGGTCGCGGTCGAGCATGAGCGGAATCGACACGGCGCTGGCGGCGAAGACGAGCGTGGCGAAGATCAGGCCCACACAGAAATAGACCGCCAGGAACTCGATGTTGTCCAGCGCCAGCACTTGCGAGAGAAAACTGCTCAGGTTTGGTAGGTCGCTGGTATAGAACAAGGCAAAAACGACCAGTGAGGCGCGAATCCAAACCAGGAAGATCACGCCCAGCACGACGGCGAAGATGCCCAGATTGCCGGCATTGCGCCGCCATACGGTGAGCGTAGGCGTAAGCGCGCAGGCCTGCCCGTGCAAGCGTCGGCGGCTGATTTCATACAAGCCCATGGCAAGGAAAGGGCCGAGCAGCAGAAACCCGCAGGTCAGCGCCGACGTGTACTCGTAGGCATGTTCGAAGACGAAAGTGACCAGCAGCCCCATGGCGGTGAAGCAAAAGCCGTAAAACAGGCTGGGAATCGGGCAGGCGCGCAGGTCGGCGAAACCGAGCGCTAGCCAATGCAACGGTGCCGAGAGCGCAACCCGGCGCACGGCGGGGAAGGGCTGGTCGGCGGCCTGTGGATCGGGTTGAGCGTGAAGTTGAGCAGGGGACTGGCCAGGGTCGTGGCTATCGCCCTCGTTCGGCTGCGACATTTTCCTCTCCTTTCGGGGTCGTTATCACCGCAGCGGAACGGGGGGTGGAACAGATCCAGGCCGGCCATGCGGCCGTAGTGGGATGCGCCGCTTGGATCTGTTCCGGCAAATACGCTTTATATTTCGGTAAAAAACCCCCGCAGCGAATCGGTAACCGCATCCGGCGTTTCGGCCGTCATGGCGTGGCCGGCACCCGGCAGTACGGTCATTCGCGCGCCGCCACTGACGTTGACAAGAGCATCGCGCAAAGGTTTTACCGCGCGCGGCGGCGTCATCTGATCCCGTTCGCCACATATCAGCAGCGTCGGGGAACGTACCTGCGCGGCGGCGGCAAAGCCGTCCTGCCATGCATTGCAGGCTGCCAGGTCGGTGGCGAGCACGCCGGCCGCCTGGCGTTCCATCGTGCGCTGATTGACGCCGGCAAGGCGGATGCCGGGCAAGGCGCTGGCGCCGAGCAGGTTGGCGGGCGTGTAGGACCACTGGTTGATCATGGCATGGGCGAGGTCGCGGTCATCCACCGTGGCTTGAAGCAGCGCAGGGGCGACCGGCATGGGCACGACACTGCCGAGCAGGGCCAACCCGGCAACGCGATCGGGTGCGCGTGCGGCGGTGGCGATCGAGATCAGCGAGCCCATGCTGTGCCCCGCCAGACACGCCTTCGTGACGCCGGTGGCATCGAGCAGCGCGATGATCCACGCCGCCATGGCGTCTATCGTGGACAGCGTGTTGCCTGCCGAACTGCCATGACCTGGCAGATCGGGCGCGAGTACGCCAAAGCCGTGATGGGCCAGATGACGGGCCTGTAGATTCCACACGCTGTTGTCGTGGCCGCCGCCGTGAATGAGCACCACGGTGGGCAGTGCGCTGTCGAACGCGCGGCCGCCGGTATAGACGCGGGTGCTGGCGCCATTGACGAGAATGTCCATCGCCTATCCTTTCGACAATTTGCCAACGGCGTAAAGCGCGCGATTGAGATCGGCCAGGAGGTCGGCTGGCGATTCCAGCCCTACCGACAGGCGTACCGTGCCCTGGCCGATACCGGCGGCAGCCAGGTCGGCGTCGCTCATGCGGAAGTGCGTGGTGCTGGCGGGGTGGATCGCCAGCGATTTGGCATCGCCTACGTTTGCAAGGTGCGAAAACAGGCGCAGCGCGTCGATGAACGCGCGGCCGGCGTCCCGTCCGCCTTTGAGGTCGAACGACAGCACCGCGCCGCAGCCTTGTGGCAGCAGTCTGGCCGCCAGTTCGCGATCCGGGTGGTCGGGCAGGCCGGGATAAGCCACTTTGGCGACGAGCGGGTGTGCCGCGAGATGGGTGGCGATGGCGCGAGTGTTGTCCACATGGGCGCGCATGCGCAGCGGCAGTGTTTCCAGCCCCTGCAGGATCTGGAAGGCGTTCATCGGCGACAGGCAGGCACCGAAGTCGCGCAGTCCTTCGCGCCGGGCGCGCAGCAAGAAAGCGGCGACGGGCGATTCTTCGGCGAAATCCATGCCGTGGAAACCGTCGTAAGGCTCGGTGAGGGTGGGAAAACGGCCGGAGGCTTCCCAATCGAAGCGCCCGCCGTCCACCAGCACGCCGCCGACGGCAACGCCGTGGCCGCCGAGATATTTTGTGGCCGAGTGCATCACGAGATCGGCACCCAGAGCCAGCGGCTGTTGCAGGATCGGGCTGGCGAGGGTGGAATCGACCAGCAGCGGCAGGCCATGTTCATGCGCGATGTCGGCAACTGCCGGGATATCGAGTACGTCCAGCCCCGGGTTGCCCAGCGTTTCGCCGAAAAGCAGCCTCGTTTCCGGCCGGATGGCGGCGCGCCAGGCCTTGGCGTCGCGTGGATCGACGAAGGTGGTGTGAATGCCGAAACGGGGCAGGGTGTAGCCGAGCAGGTTGTGCGAGCCGCCGTACAGCGAGCGCGAGGCGACGATATGGCCGCCCGTGCCCATCAGCGTGACGATGGCCAGATGCAGCGCGGCTTGGCCGCTGGCGGTGGCGATGGCGCCGATGCCGCCTTCGAGCGCGGCGACGCGCTCTTCCAGTACCGCGTTGGTCGGGTTGGAAATACGCGCGTAAACATGGCCGGGCCGTTCGAGATTGAACAGCGCGGCGGCATGGTCTGTGCTTTGGAAAACGTAACTGGTGGTGAAGTGAATCGGGGTGGCTCGGGAGCCGTGGACAGGGTCGGGGGATTGACCCGCATGCAATGCGAGCGTCTCCCGGCCAAAACTGCCAGGAAGAGTCATGGACTTATTCCGGTTGGGGGCCTGGCGACAGGGCGCCAGTTGTCATGGAGAGCGCATCAAGCGAAATCGCCGGGCTGCAGTAGCCGTTCGATGGTGGTGATGCGGTCCTTGATTGCCAGTTTGTGTTTTTTCAGCCGGCGCAGCAGCAACTCGTCTTCGGTGGGCGAGGAGGCGAGGCGGGCGATCGCTTCGTCGAGATCTCGATGTTCGCCGCGCAAAGCTTCAAGGCGCTGGTGCAGGCTGGTTACGTCGTCGAACGTGTTTTCGTTCATTTGGAACCCGCTCGGAAAATGGCGCGAGCCGTTGATCAAAAAGCCTCCGGAAATGGTATGCGCCGTGCCGAAGAATGACAACACCGGAGACGCAGGTTTTACGAATGTCGGAAAGGTTTTATGGGGATATGAACAGTGAGGCAGGGGGCCGGAGGACTTGAAACCTGGCAACGTCGGCGCCATGTATCGGGACATGCAAGCGTGGGGAACGGCAAAGCTCGTCTGCTCGCGGGTTCCCGTCACAATGAGGATGCGATCATGAATATCGTCTGCAATAACGCCGTGCTCTATGTGGTCGATTACCCCGGCATCGATGCCGTCGAGGTCATCGATAAACGCAGCGGATGCGGGGCGTTGATACGCGCCGAGGCCGCGCAGCGCTTTCGCCGCGAATGGAACGAATGGGGGAAGCAGCTCGAGGCCGGGGAGGAGAGCGACGTCGATGATTTCATCGATCATTACGGTGCGCTGCTGACCCAGCGGACAATGTTGCACTGATTGTCGGCGGTTGGTCTGCCGTCGCCGCATGCCGTACCATCGGGGCCACTCATCGGATACGAGAGCGGAGCATTGTGAACAAGGCATTCGTCAAGGAAAACGACGGCGACGAGGATGAAGATGCCGCCCCACCCGGGCTGCGCCTGCCTCCCGGCAGCAAAAACTACATGACCCGGCGCGGTTATCTCGCCCTGCGCGAGGAACTGGATACGCTGGTCAACACCGAGCGGCCCAAGCTGGTGGAAACCGTCGCCTGGGCGGCATCCAACGGTGATCGTTCCGAGAACGGCGATTACATCTACGGCAAGAAGCGGCTGCGCGAAATCGACCGGCGCATCCGTTTTCTTATCAAGCGCATCGAAAACGCCGAGGTGGTGGACCCGGCCGAGCGGGAAGACGTCGATCAGGTTTTTTTCGGTGCGACGGTGACCGTGACCGATCCCGATGGCGGCAACGAGCAAACATGGCAGATCGTCGGTGTGGACGAAGCGGATGCTTCGGCCGGCCGCATCAGCTGGATTGCGCCCCTGGCCCGCGCGCTGCTGAAAGCGCGCGAGGGGGATACCGTGCGCTTCATGAGCCCGGCAGGGCCACGCGAGCTGGAAGTGGCGGAAATCCGTTACGAGTGATGTAGCCGTGCGGTAAAAAATAGCCGCTGCGCGGGCCTGATGCAGCGCTCCCTTGAAATTGCCTGCTGTGCCCCCATCTAAGCGCCCATCGATGCATCGCATCTGCATCTCTTACCTATCTTTTATTTTTTATCTCTATCAGCACGGAGTTTTTCGATGTCCGAAACCAAGGCCGCATCTTCCCAAACGCTCGATTTCCAGGCTGAGGTGAAGCAACTGCTTCACCTGATGATCCATTCGCTGTATTCCAACCGCGAGATCTTCCTGCGCGAACTGGTTTCGAACGCTTCCGATGCCTGCGACAAGCTGCGTTTCGAGGCGCTGGACAAACCGGCTTTGTTCGAGGGCGAGAGCGATCTGAAGATTCGCATCGACTTCGACCAGGCGGCACGTACCCTCACCATTGCCGACAACGGCATCGGCATGAGCCGCGACGAAGCGATCGCCCATCTGGGCACCATCGCCAAATCCGGCACGCGGGAATTCTTCGGCAAGCTCACCGGCGACCAGAAGAAGGACGCGCACCTGATCGGCCAGTTCGGTGTCGGTTTCTATTCCTCGTTCATCGTTGCGGACAAGGTCACCGTGGTCAGCCGCCGCGCCGGCCTTGGCGCTGGTGAGGGGGTGAGGTGGGAGTGTGCGATGGGCGGCGACGATGCCGGCGCCTATACCGTCGAAACCGTGGAAAAAGCCGCTCGCGGCACCGAGATCACGCTGCATCTGCGCGAGGGGCAGGACGATCTGCTGTCCGGCTGGAAACTGCGCAGCCTGATCCGCAAGTATTCCGACCATATCGTCCAGCCCATCGTGATGAAAAAGGAGCAGTGGGACGAGGAAAAGAAGGAACAGGTCGTCACCGCCGAGGACGAAACGGTCAACCAGGCCAGTGCGCTGTGGACGCGATCGAAAAACGATATTACCGACGACGAATACAAGAGCTTCTACAAACACGTCGGCCACGACTACGACGAACCGCTCGCGTGGTCCCACTCGCGCGTCGAAGGCCGTCACGAATACACGCAATTGCTCTACGTGCCGTCCCATGCGCCGTTCGACCTGTGGGACCGCAATGCCAAGCATGGCGTCAAGCTGTACGTGCGGCGCGTGTTCATCATGGATGACGCCGAAAAGCTGCTGCCGTCCTATCTGCGCTTTGTGCGCGGGGTTGTCGACTCGGCCGATCTGCCACTCAACGTGTCGCGTGAGATCCTGCAGGAATCGAAGGACATCGACACCATCCGCGCCGGTTGCGCGAAGAAGGTGCTGGGTCTGCTTGAAGACCTTGCCACCAGCGACGAGGCGGCCGACCGGGAAAAATACGCTACGTTCTGGAAAGAATTCGGCAAGGCGCTCAAGGAAGGCGTAGGCGAGGATTTCGCCAACCGGGACAAGATTGCCGCCTTGCTGCGCTTTGCATCCACCAAGGCCGATACGGCCGACGAAACGGTGTCGCTGGCCGACTATATCGGGCGCATGAAGGAAGGGCAGGACAAGATTTACTACGTTACCGCCGAAACCTTCAACGCGGCGAAGAACAGCCCGCATCTGGAAGTCTTCCGCAAGAAAGGCATCGAGGTGCTGTTGCTGTCCGACCGTGTGGACGAATGGGCGATCGGCAATCTGCCCGAATTCGACGGCAAGGCGCTGGTCTCCGTGGCCAAGGGCGGCCTCGACCTGGGGGCGCTTGAAGACGAGGCGGAGAAGAAGGAAGCCGAGAAAGCCGCCGACGAGTACAAGGAACTGCTGGAAAAGATGAAAGCCAGCCTGGGCGAGCGAGTCAAGGATGTGAAAGTGACGTTGCGCCTGACCGATTCGCCTGCCTGCCTGGTAGCCGACGAGCACGACATGGGCATGAATCTGGCGCGTATCCTGAAAGCGGCCGGCCAATCGGCGCCAATGTCCCAGCCGATCCTGGAGATCAACCCCCATCATCCGGCGGTGCTGCGCTTGCGCTACGAAAGCGCCCACTTCGACGATTGGGTTGCCGTACTGTTCGATCAGGCATTGCTGGCTGAAGGCGGCACGCTCGACGACCCCGCCACCTTTGTCAAACGCATCAATCAGTTGATGCTGGCAATGAGCGGTGGCGCGGCATCGTGAAGAGCCGCGCACTCGCACATTAGGTGCCCTGTGTAAAACCCCTGAGCGCTCCGGCTGTTCGAGCCGTACAATGGGCGTACAGCAAATCGCGAGGCGGCTGAAAAAGCCGCCTTTTTTTCATCAAGGCAACGAGGCTGTGGTGGCCTTGTTTGCTGGATTGGCATGTCGGAAACAAAGTGAGGCGATGTCGGCCGGACTCGCTGGTACGGCGCCGTTTTCCGTTGTGATGGACTTATCTTTGGTAGAGAAAATCAATGGCAACAGAGCTATACAACGATGGCAAGCATATCTGCCTCGCTTTCTACGACTTGGTGAACGAAGAAGTCGATCACGCGGTTCAGTCCAATCAGTTCTTGATCATCAACAACGATCACGGTGCATTGATCGATCCGGGCGGAAACATGACCTACAACGGCCTGCTGATGGCCATGCAGCGTTATTTTCCGTCGAAAAACCTGGATTACATCCTTGCTTCCCATCCTGATCCCGACATCATCGCGTCGCTGAACAAATGGATGGTGACGACGCATTGCAAGGTGTTGATCTCCAGGTTATGGACGCGTTTCATGCCCCACTTCACCACGGGGCGGGACTACACCGATCGCACCGTCGGTATTCCGGATGAAGGCATGCTGATTCGCCTGGGTGCGGGTGCGCTGAAAGCGATACCGGCGCATTTCATGCACTCGGAGGGAAATTTCCAGTTCTACGATCCGATCTCGAAAATCCTCTTTTCGGGGGATATGGGTACGTGATTGCTCAAGATGAGCGTGGCGCACCTCCCGGTACGCGATTTCGATGCGCACATTCCGTCCATGCTCGGTTTTCACCGCCGCTACATGACGTCGAACAAGATTTGCCGCTTCTGGGTCAATATGATCCGCGGCCTCGACGTGAAGATGATCGTGCCTCAGCACGGCGCCCGTTTCGAAGGGAAGGAGATGATCAATCGTTTTCTGGACTGGATTGAAAATCTGCCCTGCGGTATCGATCTGCTTACGCAGGAAAACTACCGGATACCGTAAATCGCGGCATTCTCAATGTTTTTTGGAGAGCGACCGGATGGCCTGGGAAAGGCCATCGAGCGTTAGCGGGAACATCCGATCGCTCATGATCTGGCGCATGAGCTTGATCGATTCCCGGTAGTCCCATAGCCGTTCCGGCTCCGGGTTGAACCAGATGGAAGAGGGATAGGTGTCAAGCAGGCGGCGCAGCCAGACCGCGCCGGGTTCCGCGTTGGCGTGCTCGATCGAGCCGTGTGGACTCAGGATTTCGTATGGGCTCATGGTCGCGTCGCCGACGAAGACCAATTTGTAGTCCGGGCCGAAACGGTGAATCACGTCGATGAGCGGCGTGCGTTCGGTGCGGCGGCGGTGGCTGTCGCGCCAGACGCTTTCATAGACGCAGTTGTGAAAGTAGAAGTATTCAAGATGCTTGAATTCGGTGCGGCAGGCGGAAAAAAGCTCTTCGCAGATTTTGACGTGATCGTCCATCGAGCCGCCGACATCGAAAAACATCAACATTTTCACCGCGTTGTGGCGTTCCGGACGCATCATTAAATCCAGATAGCCGGCATTTCTCGCGGTGGCGGCAATGGTGCCGTCGAGGTCGAGTTCATCCGGAGCGCCCTCGCGGGCAAAGCGCCGCAGCCGACGCAACGCGACCTTGATGTTGCGCGTACCGAGTTCGACGTTGTCGTCCAGATTGCGGAATTCGCGCTGTTCCCACACTTTGACCGCGCTACGCCCACCCGCCGATTGTCCGCCGATCCGGATACCCTCCGGGTGTACGCCGTTGTTGCCAAATGGGGACGTGCCGCCGGTGCCGATCCATTTCGATCCGCCCGCGTGCCGTTCTTTTTGTTCCGCGAGCCGTTTGCGAAACTCTTCCATCAACTTGTCCCAGCCGAGCTTTTCCAACCTGGCTCGTTCCGCCGCGGAAAGGTGCTTGCGCGCGGCGGCGCGCAGCCATTCCTCGGGGATATCCAGATCGAGGCCCGGCACCTCGGTAATCCCCTTGAAATACTCGCCAAATGCTTGATCGAAGCGATCGTAAAGCGATTCGTCCTTGATCAGGCTGGTGCGTGCCCAAAAGTAGAATTCGTCGATGGAGTGACCGCAGATCTGCCCGCGCAAACCTTCGAGCAAAGTGAGAAACTCCCGCGTCGATACGGGTAGTTTGCGTGCTTTCAGGTGCAGGAAGAAATCGATCAGCATGGTGCGGGTCGGCTATTCCTCGAAAGAGAGCGCCCAGGCGAGCGCGTCGAGGTGGCACATCGTGGCCGCGGTCGGGGTTACGCCGCAGCGCTCGGCCGCCTGGGCCAGATCGTCATTGCCCGTACTCTCGCAGGCGGCAGCAAGTTGCAACAGTGCCGCGTACGGCCCTTCGTTGCGCAGCACGGCGGCTTCGATTTCGGCCGGTACGGCCAGGATGGAAACGGCACGGCTCATCGGTACTTCGAGCACGATGTCGATCAACGATACGAGGCCGGTGAGGAACAGTGCATCGGTTTCTTCCTGTGGGCGTCCACGCACCATGGTTTCCATCATCCTGGCACGCACCAGCGCGTTTTCAAGCATGGCGGAAGCACGTGGCGAATTTCGATCCGTCGTGCACAGCAGCAGAATCAGCCAGCGGCGCAGCCTGTTGCGCCCGAGCATGACCAAGGCGTGCTCGATCGATGTGACGGGCGACCTCAAGCCGCTTGCGGCCGAGTTGATGTAGCGCAGCAAACGCAGGGAAAGAGCCGCGTCGTGCTTGAGCCATTCGACCAGTTCGGTGGTGTCGGTGTTTTCGCGCAACCGGCTCAGCAGCGTGGTCAGGCGCGCGGCGTTGGGACCAAACGGTTTTTCTTGCCAGTCTTCGCGCCGGGTGATGAAGGGGCCCTGGAACAGGTGCGCGCCTAGCTGAAAACAGAAATGGAAATCTTCCTGTCCAGGCAGATTGCGCATGAGCAGGGTGACGGGTTTCGGCAGGCCGGCAAGGTATTTGATGAGGCGGTGCAAGTGTTCCGGATTGGAGGCGGCGACCTGTGCGAACACGATGTCCGCCTGAGGCAGTAGCGGTTCGCAGGTGGTAACGATGGTCGGGTCTGGAATGGCGATGCGAAACCCCGCGGCGCGCAGGCGGCCGACCGCGGCAAGCAGTTCGTCGTCGGGCGGGGCGTCGTCGTCCAGGTGTTCCACGACGAGAACGGTGTTTTTCGGGGGCAAGCCACTCAGGCACGGGTGGTTGAGAAATGAACTCGGTACATCCAGGAAGGCGAGCCGATGGCCGAGCAGGCGCTCGATATTGGCGCGAATGAGCGTAAGAACGAGCACTTCGGCGTAAACATGGCGAATTCGGCGGCTGCCGCTGCGGATGCGGTCGCGCGTCGCTTCCTGAAGCATGAACTGGTAACCCGCAATACGCTGATCGCGGCCGAGCACTGTTTCACGGCAAAGAAAGGTGTTGCCGGATTGTTCCGCTTCGTTCGCCGTTATTGTTTGCCGTAGCGGTGCTTGCTGGTTGAGTGTTTTATATGCGGCTTCGTCGTCTCGCGCGTCTGTCGCGGCTTGTCCGCTCAGCAGGTTCTTGAAAAAAGCCAGGAGTTTTGCCAGCACGATGGAAATGCCTCCTTCATCACCGGTTGTGTCGGGCCATGAACACCAGCCGTTCGAACAGATGCACGTCCTGCTCGTTCTTGAGCAGCGCGCCGTGCAGCGGCGGAATGGCGGCCTTGTTGTCCTGGGAGCGTAGTGCCTCGGCGGGGATATCTTCGGCGAGCAACAGTTTCAGCCAGTCGATCAACTCCGAGGTCGAGGGTTTTTTCTTCAGGCCGGGAATGTCGCGCAGGCCGAAAAACACTTCCAGCGCCTCAGCCAGCAAGTCCTTGCGGATATTGGGAAAGTGGACGTCGACGATGCGCTGCATCGCATCGCGGTCGGGAAAGCGGATGTAGTGGAAGAAGCAGCGGCGCAGGAATGCGTCTGGGAGTTCTTTTTCGTTGTTCGATGTGATGAAAACGAGCGGGCGATGGCGGGCGCGGATCAGTTGCCGTGTCTCATAGACATAGAACTCCATGCGATCCAGTTCGCGCAACAGATCGTTGGGAAATTCGATGTCGGCTTTGTCGATTTCGTCGATCAGCACCACGCTTGGCGTGTCGGCCTCGAATGCCTGCCACAGCACGCCCTTGACGATGTAGTTGGCGATGTCCCCGACGCGGCTGTCGCCAAGTTGGGAGTCGCGCAGGCGCGATACCGCGTCGTATTCGTACAAGCCCTGCTGCGCCTTGGTGGTGGACTTGATGTGCCATTGCAGTAGCGGCAGGCCGAGCGCGGCGGCGACCTCTTCCGCGAGCATCGTCTTGCCTGTGCCCGGTTCGCCCTTGATCAGCAGCGGTCTTTGCAGGCGAATCGCCGCATTGACCGCGAGCATGAGATCGGGTGTTGCGACGTAGGAAGGGGAGCCTTCAAAGCGAAGCTGGGACATCGGGAAACCCTCTTGCGAATTTCCACGATTATAGGGCCAGGGATGGGGCTAGGTTTTGGCTTGGCCGTTGAAGAGCGCGCCAGTTCGTGCGTTTGTCACGGATAAGCGATCAGGCCGCTATCGCGCCGGGTGCATGGAACAAAAAAAGAGGCTTCGCGTGCAAAATGTGGCTGGGGCTCTGCAGCCCCGGATTTCACCGTCTGGATGATCATCGTATGAAACCCAGACGGTGATTTTTCGGGTTGAGCCTTTGGGACGCGGTTCGGTTCGAGCCGGTGTTCGGCTCGCGGATGCCTGGCTTGTGGCCGTACGGAGTCAACCGCGGCGCATCGCGTCGAAGAATTCGGCGTTGCCCTTGGTCGCCTTGATCTTGTCGAGGAGAAACTCCATCGCGTCGATGTCATCCATGCCGTACAGCAGCTTGCGCAGAATCCAGACCTTTTGCAGCACGTCCGGCTTCATCAACAATTCTTCGCGCCGTGTTCCCGAGCGGTTGACGTTGATGGCCGGATACACCCGTTTTTCCGCCATGCGGCGGTCCAGGTGCAACTCCATGTTGCCGGTGCCCTTGAATTCCTCGTAGATCACATCGTCCATGCGGCTGCCGGTGTCGATCAGCGCGGTGGCGATGATGGTGAGCGACCCGCCTTCCTCGATGTTTCTCGCGGCACCGAAAAAGCGTTTGGGCTTTTGCAGCGCATTGGCGTCGACCCCGCCTGTGAGCACTTTGCCGGATGCAGGCACAACCGTGTTGTAGGCGCGGGCAAGGCGGGTCAGCGAGTCGAGCAGAATGACGACGTCCCTTTTGTGCTCGGTCAGGCGCTTGGCCTTCTCGATCACCATTTCCGCGACCTGGACATGGCGTGAAGCCGGCTCGTCGAAGGTGGATGCCACGACCTCACCCTTGACCGAGCGCTGCATTTCGGTCACTTCTTCGGGACGCTCGTCGATCAACAGCACGATGACGGCCACATCGGGATGGTTCGTCGTTATCGCGTGAGCGATGTGCTGCAGCATGACCGTTTTACCGCTTTTCGGCGGGGCGACGAGAAGGCCGCGCTGGCCTTTGCCGATGGGCGCGATCATGTCGATGATGCGGCTGGTCACATTTTCTTCGCCGCGAATATCGCGTTCGAGCTTCAGGCACTCCTGCGGGTGCAGTGGCGTGAGGTTCTCGAACAGGATCTTGTGCTTGCACTCTTCGGGCGGACGGCCGTTGATCTTGTCCAGCTTGACCAGCGCGAAGTAGCGCTCGCCATCCTTTGGGGTGCGGATCTCACCCTCGATGGTGTCGCCCGTGTGCAGGTTGAAGCGGCGAATCTGCGAAGGCGATACATAAATATCGTCGGTGCCGGCCAGATAAGAAATATCGGGCGAACGCAGGAAGCCGAAACCGTCGGGCAGCACTTCGAGCGCGCCGTCGCCGTATATCGGCTCGCCTTTCTTGGCCCTGTTTTTCAGCAGGGCAAAAACCAGCTCCTGCTTGCGCAGCCGGTTTGCGCCCTCGATGTCGTTGGAAATCGCCATTTCCAACAGTTCGCTGACATGCTTCGACTTCAGTTCCGAGAGATGCATGGCCGCAGCGGCGGTGGATTCGGCGGATGTGGACGAACCTTCCTCCTGCGACAGTTCGATGTCGAACACGTCGTTTTCGGATTGGTTGTTCTGGGGGGAATTACCGTCGCGGTAGCGCGCACCTCTGCGGCGGGTGCGGGCTCCACGAGAACGGGCCGGACTCGATTCCGGCTTAGATATTGCTGTCAATGAAGGAAGTCAGTTGAGATTTGGAAAGGGCACCAACTTTGGTGGCTTCGACATTGCCGCCCTTGAAAAGCATCAGGGTCGGAATGCCGCGAATACCATATTTGGCGGGCGTTTCTTGGTTTTCGTCGATGTTCAGCTTGACTACCCTGAGCTTGCCTGCGTATTCCTGGGCAAGCTCATCGAGAAGCGGTGCGATCATCTTGCACGGGCCGCACCATTCGGCCCAATAATCGACGAGTACAGGTGTTTGCGATTGCAGCACGTCGGATGCGAAGCTGCCGTCGGTCACATAATGGATATGCTCACTCATAGTTCCTCACAACAGGGTGAAGGTCTTGGATCTTTGTCTTTGAACGGGAAAGTGCCGTGAACCGGCTTAGCAGGGCAAGATGAAACCTGCCCCGGAAGAAAGTTTCTAGAAAGTTATGCTATGGCGCGGCCCACGTCAAGAAAATATCTGACGAGCGTGGCGGAAATGCAAATTGCTAAACTGCATCATCATGTTGCCGCTGGCTATCTTGCTGGCGTGCAGGCCGGATGTTCTCGTATTAGGAGCGTGCGATCATGGCTTACGTCGTGACTGAATCCTGTATCCGTTGCAAATACACAGATTGTGTGGACGTTTGTCCGGTGGATTGTTTCCGCGAAGGGGAGAACTTCCTCGCGATCGACCCCGACGAGTGTATCGATTGCTCGTTGTGCGTTGCCGAATGCCCGGTCGAAGCCATTTATGCCGAGGACGACGTCCCTACCAATCAGCAGCATTTCATCGCGCTCAACGCAGAGCTTGCGCGCGGGTGGAAGCCGATTGTCGAGCGCAAGGAACCGCTACCGGATGCGGACGAATGGGCTAATGTCAAGAACAAGCTGGATCAGCTCAAGCGTTGAGCGGCCCGGGATGCGCGCCTCTGGGCCGTGATACCCGTGGCTATTGTCTTCCCGCTCCTGGCGCAATGTTCTAACATGACCCATTGCCTTAGCACTGGATAGACCAAGGGGATAAATATGTTGGTGAGCGAGGTTCTCTCGATCAAAGGCAAGGTGCTTTACACCATCGCATCCAACAAGAGCCTGGGTGACGCGGTGGAAATCATGACCGAGCAGGATGTGGGGTCGCTGGTCGTGTTCGAGCACGGCCACATGGCGGGAATATTGACCTTCCGCGAGGTATTGCGGGCGGTTCGCGCGCATGGTTCGGCGTGGGCGGCCGCGCCGGTATCGCAGGTCATGCTCAAGGAGCCGGAAATCGCCGTACCAGGCATGGAGATGGATGAGTTGCGGCGGCTGATGGTCGATCATCATCAACGCTACATGCCGGTCATGGAAGGCAACGTTCTTCTTGGCGTCGTCAGTTTTCACGATGTCGCCAAAGCCGTGCTCGAAGAGCAGAGCTTTGAAAATCGCATGTTGAAAAACTATATTCGCAATTGGCCCGCCGAGGAGTGCGAGCAGCAAGAATAAGCACCATCGGCATAAAAAAGAGATTTGCCGCCTGTGCCTGCTTGGGATCCTGTGGCGGCATGGGGTGACATCCGCCGAGACGGATGCGCGCGTGGGCTTGGAGTCTGGTGGTTATATGCTGTTCATGACGCCATGCAAAAGGGGGCGTGAAGCAGCGTTCGCCGTCCGGTTCCCGTCCAATTGGGAGGAGGGGGAACGTGGAGAAAATCTGGCTGCGGAACTACCCGAGCGGTATACCCGCGGAAATCGACGTCAACGAATTCGGTTCCATCGGCGATTTGTTCGAGCGCGGGGTGAAGCGTTTCGGCGATCGCGCCGCCTATGTCAGCATGGGCAAGCAGATCAGCTATGCGGAAATCGGTGTGTTGTCGACGCGTTTTGCCGCGTTTCTCCAGGGCGATCTGAAACTGCCGAAAGGTGCGCGTGTCGCACTGATGATGCCCAATCTGTTGCAGTACCCGATAGCGATGTTCGGGGCGTTGCGAGCCGGTTGCATCGTCGTCAACGTCAATCCGCTTTATACCGCGCGCGAGCTTGAGAACCAGTTGCGGGACGCGGGCATCGACGCGATTGTCATTCTCGAGAATTTTGCCTGTACGCTGCAGCAGGTTTGCGACAAGTTGCCGATCAAACATGTGATCGTCACCAGTCTGGGTGAGATGCTCGGTTTTCCCAAACGTGCGGTGGTCGATTTTGTCGTTCGCCGTGTCAAGAAAATGGTACCGGCCTGGAACTTGCCGGGAGCGGTGGATTTTGCCGCTGCTCTCAGGCGCGGAGCCGCGCATACGCTGCGGCCAGTGCAGATTGGCCATGACGATATCGCCTATCTGCAATACACGGGCGGAACGACCGGAAGGGCGAAAGGCGCCATGCTGACGCATGGCAACATCATCGCCAATTTGCAGCAGGCGTATGCGTGGATACATCCTTTTTTGCATGATGGCGAAGAGATCATCGTTACCGCGCTGCCGCTTTACCATATATTTTCGTTGACTGCGAATTGCCTGACTTTTTTCAAGATCGGCGCCACCAATCTATTGATCGTCAATCCGCGCGATATCCCCGGTTTTGTCAAAGAACTGGCCAAATATCGTTTCACCAGCATCACCGGGGTGAATACGCTGTTCAATGCGCTGCTCAATCATCCCGATTTCGCCAAGCTGGATTTTTCCATGCTGCATATTGCGTTGGGGGGAGGCATGGCTGTGCAGCAGGCGGTAGCGGAAAAATGGAAGAAGGTGACGGGCAAGCCGTTGATCGAGGCATACGGTTTGACCGAAACGTCGCCGGCGGTGACGATGAATCCACTCGATCTGGCCGAATTCAACCATACGATCGGTGTGCCGATACCGTCCACCGAAGTCAGCATTCGCGACGACAACAACGCCGAAATGCCCCTCGGGCAGCGCGGCGAGCTTTGCGTGCGCGGTCCCCAGGTTTGCCGTGGTTATTGGAACCATCCGGAGGAAAGCGCGCGCGCATTCACACCGGACGGATTTTTCCGCACCGGCGACATCGCGACCATGGACGAGCGGGGGTTTATCCGTCTCGTCGATCGCAAGAAGGACATGATTCTCGTATCCGGTTTCAACGTCTACCCGAACGAAGTCGAGGACGTGATTGCCGGCCACCCGGGCGTGCTCGAGGTTGCCGTGATTGGCGTGCCGGATGAATATAGCGGCGAGGCGATCAAGGTTTTCGTGGTGAAGAAGGACGAGAGTCTGACCGAGGCGGAGTTGATCGCTTTTTGCCGAAAGAACCTGACCCGCTACAAGATGCCGCAGAAGGTGGAATTTCGTGATGCACTGCCGAAAACCAATGTCGGCAAAATCCTGCGTCGCGCATTGCGCGACTCTCAGACTGAGGTTGCCGGGACGACGGTCCGGGATGCTTGACGAGAAAACCCGGATTGAGGAATCGCGGGTTGCCGCAATGCAAAAAAATCTTGTGTGCGGGAAGGATTCGTGATTACTATTCGCCCACCTGAGTAGGTCCATAGAGCCATGACCCGTTCTGTTTCCGCTTCCGCTGTTTTCCTGCTGGTACGCGTAGTAGTAGGCGTAGGCAGTAGCGCGTCGTAGCGGATCGGGAAACAAGGCAAACGAACAAATCCTGAAACCCCCGCCGGCGCGCAAAGCCGGCGGGGGTTTAGTTTTTTGCGCCGCCGGTTAAGCCGCTGCAATGCAACCCAAGGAGAAACACATGCATCAGATGACCGGCGCGCAATTGATTGTGCGCCTTCTCGAACGGCAAGGCGTTCGCACCATTGCCGGCATTCCGGGTGGCGCTATTTTGCCGCTCTATGACGCATTGTCCGGCAGCGAAATCATCCATCACGTACTGGCTCGCCACGAGCAGGGCGCGGGCTTCATGGCACAAGGCATGGCCCGGGTGTCGGGACGGCCGGAGGTCTGCTTTGCTTCCAGTGGCCCGGGCGCGACCAATCTCGTTACCGCGATCGCCGACGCCTGTCTGGATTCGATTCCGTTGGTGGCGATTACCGGCCAGGTGCCGTTGTCGATGATCGGTACCGATGCTTTCCAGGAGGTCGATATCTACGGTATGACGGTGCCGATCACCAAGCACAATTTTCTTGTGCGTTCGGCGCAGGAGTTGTTGGAGGTGATTCCGGAGGCGTTTCGTATCGCCATGTCGGGCCGGCCTGGCCCGGTGTTGGTGGATGTGCCCAAGGATGTGCAGAACCAGCGCGTCGACTTTGCCGAGTTTCCACCGCCGGCCACGCCTTATGCGCCACCGGCGCTCGATTTCGCGGCGATCGAGACGGCTGCGAGGATGATCAACGAAGCCGAGCAGCCTGTGCTTTATCTCGGCGGCGGGGTGGTGCAATCGGGCTCCGCTGCGTTGGCGGTGACGCTCGCGGAACAAAGCAGCATGCCGACGACGATGACCTTGATGGGCCTGGGCGCAATGCCGGTCGATCATCCGTTATCGATCGGCATGCTCGGCATGCATGGCGCACGCTATACCAATTTTGTGCTCGAAGAGGCCGATTTGATCGTTTGCGTCGGTGCGCGCTTCGATGATCGCGCGATCGGCAAGGCGGCGCAATTTTGCGCCAACGCGAAAATCATCCACATCGATGTCGATCGTTCCGAGTTGCATAAAATCAAGGCCGCGCACGTTGCCATTCATGCCGACGTGGGTGTGGCGCTGGAAGCGTTGTTGCCGCGCATCAAGGTCACGTTGCGCAAGCGCTGGTTGTCCCATGTCGAAAGCTTGAAAGGCCGTTTCCCGATGCAGTTGCCCGGGCAGGACGATCCGCGCAGCCACTACGGCCTTATTCACGCGGTGGCCTCCGCGCTCGACGACGATGCGATCATTACCACCGATGTCGGGCAGCACCAGATGTGGGTTGCCCAGGCTTACCCTTTCCGCCGGCCGCGCCAATGGTTTACCTCCGGCGGTCTGGGAACGATGGGGTTTGGCATGCCGGCGGCGATGGGTGCGGCATTGGCCGAACCGACGCGCACGGTGGTGTGCTTTTCCGGCGACGGCAGCTTGATGATGAACATTCAGGAGTTGGCGACGTTGGCCGAGGAGGGCTTGAACGTCAAAATCGTCTTGATGAACAACAACTCGCTCGGTTTGGTATACCAGCAGCAGAACCTGTTTTACGGCAAACGCGTGTTCGCGTCGAAGTATCGGGGGGCGCCCGATTTCATCAAGATCGCGGAAGGTTTCGGCGTGGCCGCGGTGGATCTCGATACGGTGGCCAATCCGCGCGCGGTGCTCGCCCAGGCCTTGACGGCGCCGGGGCCTTGTTTGATCCATGCTTCCATCGACCGTGAGCAGTTTGTCTATCCCATGGTGCCGCCGGGTGCGGCCAATACCGAGATGATCGGAGGCTGAAAACATGATCGAACAAGTTGCCGACCCGCTGCCGCAGCAGACGGGTTTTGCCAAGGTGGTGCTGGAGCTGGACGTCAATAACCACCCCGGCGTGATGAGCCATATCTGCAATCTTTTTTCCCGCCGTGCCTTCAACGTCGAAGGTATTTTGTGCATGCCGGTTGCCGATGGGCGTTGCAGCCGTATCTGGTTGCTGGTGTTCGAGGACCAGCGCCTGGAGCAGATGGTGCGGCAAGTCGAAAAACTGGAGGACGTACTGTTCGTGCGCAAGCATGGAGCAGGGCATGAAGTGTTCGAGCGGCTGGAAGATTTTTTCCTCTGAAATGGTGCGGGGTGGGCGGAATGGAGGGCCGTGCTACACTCCGGCGGCCTACCCCGGCCCCTATACCGCCCGCTTTTTCCTGCTGGTTTTTCTCTTTCCCATGGCCTTTTTATTCCGACGGATTTTCTATGTCCGGTAATACCTTCGGCACGTCGTTTTGCGTTACATCCTTTGGCGAGTCTCACGGCCCCGCAATCGGTTGCGTGGTGGATGGCTGCCCTCCCGGCTTGCCGCTCGACGTGGCCGATATCCAGCGCGAGCTCGATCGCCGCAAGCCGGGTACCTCCCGCCACGTTACCCAGCGGCACGAAACGGACGAGGTGGAGATTCTTTCCGGCGTATTCGAAGGCGTCACCACGGGAACACCCATCGCTTTGCTGATCCGTAACCAGGATCAACGCTCGCGCGACTATGGCGACATTGCCGACACGTTCCGCCCGGGGCATGCCGATTACACCTACTGGCAGAAATACGGAATCCGCGATTACCGTGGCGGGGGGCGTTCGTCCGCGCGCGAAACGGCGGTACGCGTGGCTGCTGGCGCGATCGCCAAGCAGTGGTTGACGCGTGAATTCGGCATTGTCATCCGCGCCTATATGGCTCAATTGGGGCCGATCGTCGTGCCGTTCGAATCTTGGGACGAGGTCGAGTGCAATCCCTTTTTCGTGCCGAATGCCGGCATCGTCGCCGAACTCGAACGCTTCATGGACGATCTGCGCAAATCAGGCGATTCCATCGGTGCGCGCATCAATGTGGTCGCAAGCGGCGTGCCGGTCGGCTGGGGCGAGCCGGTCTATGATCGACTGGATGCCGATATTGCCCATGCGATGATGGGCATCAACGCGGTCAAAGGTGTCGAGATCGGTGCAGGCTTCGCCTCCATTGCTCAGCGTGGCTCGGAACATGGCGACGAACTGACGCCCGAAGGTTTCCTTGCGAACAGCGCCGGTGGCGTGCTCGGCGGTATTTCGACCGGACAGGACATCGTGGTCGGCATGGCGATCAAGCCGACCTCCAGCATTCGCCTGGAACGCCGCTCCATCGATCGCGAAGGAATGCCGGTCACGGTCGCCACGCATGGCCGCCACGATCCTTGTGTGGGCATTCGCGCTACGCCGATTGCCGAAGCGATGCTGGCCCTGGTGCTGATCGACCATGCCTTGCGTCATCGCGCACAGTGCGGCGGCGTCACCACGGCAACGCCGCGTATCGCCGGGTTGGCGCCCGGAGGTGTTCAGGCGGTACCGTCGCCTTCACGCACATAAGAAGAACGGAGTGACAGAAAAGGCGTAGCGTGCTCTTGCATGCGCGCCTGGCGTCCGAAGTGCGGTCAGCTCATGTTTCCCTATTGGCGTCTGTCGGCTTACTACTTCTGCTACTTCGCCTTCGTCGGCGCGTTTTCCCCGTATTTCACGCTTTACCTTCAGTCCCTGCGTTTCTCCGCGGCGGATATCGCCGTGTTGATGTCGCTGATGCAGGTCATGCGTGTGCTGGGCCCCAACGCATGGGGGTGGCTGGCGGAATACTCCGGCCAGCGGGTGCGGATCGTGCGCCTGTCGGCGTTGATGAGTCTGGTCGGTTTTTCTGTGTTCTTCTTCACCACCCGGTTCGGCGGCGTTTTTGTCGGCATGGCGCTGATGGCTTTTTTCTGGAGCGCCGCGCTGCCCTTGGTGGAAAGCATCACCTTTGCCCATTTGGGTGGGCGAGGGCATCACTACGGGCGCATTCGCGTGTGGGGATCGGTCGGTTTCATCGGTGCGGTGCTTGGCTTGGGCCGTGCGCTGGATTCTCTGCCGATCGATGCCGTGCTGTGGGCCGTGCTCGTCATTCTTGCCGGTATTTTCGCGTGCGCGCTACACGTGCCGGAAGCACCGCAGTCACCGCCTCGGCAGGCGAGTGCAAGCCTTGGCGATACCTTGCGCCGCCCCGAAGTGCGGGCGTTGCTTGGAGCGTGTTTTCTGATGTCGGCCGCGCATGGCGCGTTCTATGTTTTCTTTTCCATTCTGTTGGTCGACCACGGCTACGATAAAGGAACGGTTGGCGGCCTGTGGGCGTTTGGCGTGTTGGCCGAGATTTTGTTCTTCCTGCTGATGCCGCGATTGATGCGGCGGTTTTCGTTGCGCGCTATCTTGCTGGCTGCTTTCGTGTGCGCGGCGATCCGTTTCGTCATCACCGGTTGGGGCGTGGGCAGCCTGATCTTGTTGGCCGCCGCGCAGGCTTTGCACGGCATGACGTTCGGCGCGTATCACGCGGCGGCGATCGCGGTGGTCAACCAGTGGTTTCCGGGCAAGCTGCAGTCGAGAGGGCAGGCGCTCTACGGGAGTCTGTCGTTTGGTGCCGGCGGTATGCTGGGTGGCTTGATCAGCGGCTATACCTGGGACACCATCGGGGCCGCGTGGACGTTTACGCTTGGCGCCGTTTTCGCATTGGCGGGTTTTATGTGGCTGCTCATCGGCTGGCAGGAGACGCCGGGCAGCGGGCAAGATCGCTCTTTTGGAAAGGATGGGCAGGCATGAGGAAAATCTGGGGCAGAAGATCGTTGTCTGCCGCGTTGGTCTTGGGTGTCGTCGTTGCTTGTCAGACGGTGCAGACCACGGGCGGGGGTGCGGTTGGCGTCGAACGCACGCAGATGATGATGGTTTCGTCGCAGGAAGTGGAGCAAGCGTCGAAACAGGAATATCAGAAAGTGATCGCCGCGGCGAGGCGCGACGACGAACTCAACCAGAATCCCGCTCAGGTGAAACGGGTGCGACAGATCGCCGATCGCCTGGTGGCGCAGACCGGTGTTTTCCGTGCCGACGCCACGACCTGGAAGTGGGAGGTCAATGTGATTTCCTCCGACGAGCTGAATGCCTGGTGCATGGCGGGCGGAAAGATCGCGGTCTATACCGGCCTGATCGATCGGCTCAAGCTGACCGACGATGAGCTTGCCGCGGTGATGGGGCATGAAATCTCGCACGCTTTGCGCGAACATGCCCGCGAGCGCGTTTCCCAATCGATGGCGACGGGGCTGGGTGTTTCGATCGTCGGCGCGCTGCTTGGCGTCGGCCAGGGAGCGCAGGATTTGATGGGCTCGGTCGCCAAGGTGACGTTCGAGTTGCCCAACTCGCGCCAGCACGAAACCGAGGCGGACCGCATCGGCGTCGAGCTTGCCGCCCGCGCCGGCTACGATCCGCGCGCGGCGGTGAGCCTGTGGAACAAAATGGCCGCCGTGTCGGATGGCGCGCCGCCGCAATGGCTATCCACCCACCCGGCGCATGCCGACCGGCAGAAGGATCTCGCCGAATACGCGGCGAAAGTCATGCCGTTGTACGAGCAGGCGCGGCGCGGCATGCATTGATGGCGTTCGCTACTCATAGCTGGCGCCGTGTGAAATAATCGAAACCTTTTCTCCGCTGTGGAATGCATTGGATGGAAGCGCAAACGCTGTATGAAAAATTGTGGTCGAGTCATGTCGTCCATCAGGAAGCCGACGGCACGGCGCTGATCTATATCGACCGCCATCTGGTCCATGAGGTCACCAGTCCGCAGGCTTTCGAAGGGCTCAAGCTGGCCGGTCGCAAGCCGTGGCGGGTGTCGTCCATCGTTGCCACTGCCGATCACAATACGCCGACCGATCATTGGGAGCAGGGCATCCTCGATCCGGTGTCGCGCCAGCAGGTGGAAACCCTGGATGCGAATATCCGCGCCGTTGGCGCACTGGCTTATTTTCCGTTCAAGCATGAGCGTCAAGGCATCGTGCATGTGATCGGACCGGAAAACGGTGCCACGCTGCCTGGCATGACCGTCGTCTGCGGTGACTCCCATACTTCCACGCATGGCGCTTTCGGCTGTCTGGCGCACGGTATCGGCACGTCCGAAGTCGAACACGTCATGGCGACGCAATGCCTGATCCAGAAACGTTCCAAGACCATGCTGGTGAGCGTCAATGGCCGTCTTGGCAAGGGCGTGGGCGCCAAGGATGTGGCGCTGGCGATCATCGGCCTTATCGGTACCGCCGGCGGTACCGGCTACGCCATCGAGTTCGGCGGTTCGGTAATGCGCGGTTTGTCGATGGAAGGGCGCATGACCGTGTGCAACATGGCCATCGAAGCGGGCGCGCGCATGGGCTTCGTCGCGGTGGATGAAACCACCATCGATTACCTCAAGGGCCGGCCTTTCTCGCCGCGCGGCAGCGATTGGGATCGCGCAGCGGCCTATTGGCGCACCTTGCGTTCGGACGACGGCGCGCGTTTCGACAAGGTCGTGGAGTTGCAGGGCGAGCGCATCCTGCCGCAAGTCACATGGGGGACCTCGCCGGAAATGGTGCTCGGCATCGACGGGGCGGTTCCCGATCCGTTCAGGGAGAAAGATCCGGTCAAGCGCGAGGGTATGGAGCGGGCTTTGCAGTACATGGGTCTGGCGCCCAACCTGCCGATCAAGGGAATCAATATCGACAAGGTTTTCATCGGCTCCTGCACCAATTCGCGCATCGAGGATTTGCGCCAGGCCGCCGTGGTGGCAAAAGGCCGCCGCAAGGCCGACAACGTGCGTCAGGTGCTGGTCGTCCCAGGGTCGGGACTGGTGAAGCGCCAGGCCGAGCAGGAAGGGCTGGACAAGATCTTTCTTGCCGCCGGTTTTGAATGGCGCGAGCCGGGCTGTTCGATGTGTCTGGCGATGAATGCCGACAGGCTGGAGCCGGGCGAGCGTTGCGCTTCGACGTCGAACCGCAATTTCGAAGGGCGGCAAGGCGCGGGCGGGCGAACCCATCTGGTCAGCCCGGCAATGGCCGCGGCTGCCGCGATCGCCGGGCATTTCGCCGACGTGCGCGACATTCTCTGATCTTCGGCCGAAGGAAAACTGAACATGCAGAAATTCACGACCTTGAAGGGTCTGGCAGCGCCGCTCGATCGCAGCAATGTCGATACCGACGCCATCATTCCGAAGCAATTCCTCAAGTCGATCAAGCGTTCCGGATTCGGTCCCAACGCGTTCGACGAATGGCGATACATGGACCGTGGCGAACCAGGCATGGACAACAGCGCCCGGCCCTTGAATCCCAATTTCGTGCTCAATCAGGCCCGCGATCAAGGCGCTTCGATTCTGCTCACGCGAGCCAACTTCGGTTGTGGTTCGAGCCGGGAACATGCGCCGTGGGCGCTGTTGGATTATGGCTTCCGCGCCATTCTCGCCGAGTCCTTTGCCGATATCTTTTTCAACAATTGCTTCAAGAACGGCGTGTTGCCCATCGTATTATCCAAACCCGAACTCGATGCGCTGTTCGGCCTGGTGGAGCACAGCCCGGGGTATTCCCTGGAAATCGATTTGCCGACTCAGAAAGTAACGCGTCCCGACGGCCATGCGATTCCTTTCGAGATCGATCCGTTCCGCAAGGAATGCCTGATCAACGGTTGGGACGATATCGGCTTGACGTTGCGCCATGCCGACAAGATTCGCGCGTTCGAGGAAAAGCGGCGCGCCGAGCATCCTTACTATTTTGCCTGATCCGGTTATTGCGCCTGGATGGAGCCTGAGTTGGTATGGCACGGGCAATAAGGGCACGGGCAATAAGGAGAAATGAAAGAATGAAAATCTGTGTGTTGCCGGGCGACGGAATCGGCCCGGAAATCATGTCGCAGGCCGTCCGTGTGCTGCGGGCACTCGATCTCGAATTTGAAATGGAAGAAGCGTTGCTTGGCGGCTGCGCGGTGGATGCAACGGGCAATCCTTACCCGGAGGCCACGCAAAAACTGGCTCGCGAGGCCGATGCCGTATTGCTCGGCGCCGTCGGCGGGCCGAAGTGGGATGGTCTGCCGCGCGAGCAGCGTCCCGAGCGTGGTTTACTCGGCATTCGCAAGGATCTGGGTCTGTTCGCCAATCTGCGTCCGGCCATCCTGTACCCGGAGCTTGCCAATGCCTCGTCATTGAAACCGGAAGTGGTGTCCGGCCTCGACATTCTGATCGTGCGCGAATTGACCGGCGACATCTATTTCGGCCAGCCGCGTGGCGTGGAAGTGCGCGAAGTCAATGGCGAGCGCCAGCGTGTGGGTTGGAACACGATGATCTACGCCGAATACGAAATCCGCCGCATCCTGCGCGTCGCGTTCGAGGCGGCGATGAAGCGCGGCCGCAAGCTGTGTTCGGTGGATAAAATGAACGTGCTCGAATGCACGCAGTTGTGGCGTGATATTGCCGACGAAATGGCGCGGGATTACCCTGGCGTCGAACTTTCGCACATGCTGGTGGATAACGCCGCGATGCAGTTGGTGCGCAATCCGAAACAGTTCGACGTGATGGTCACCGGTAATATGTTCGGCGATATTCTGTCGGACGAGGCATCGATGCTGACCGGCTCGATCGGCATGCTGCCGTCGGCTTCGCTGGATGCGAACCAGAAAGGGCTGTATGAGCCGTCGCACGGCTCGGCGCCCGATATCGCGGGAAAGAATATTGCCAATCCGTTGGCCACGATTCTTTCGGCGGCAATGATGATGCGCTACACCTTCAATCAGGAGGGGGCCGCGCAACGTATCGAAAAAGCGGTGAAGAAAGTATTGGCGCAGGGTTATCGAACCGGCGACATCTACGAGCCGGGAACGAGAAAAGTCGGCACGGTGGAAATGGGCGACGCGGTGCTGGCGGCGCTGTAATGGATGAATGAGAGAAGCTGGGGAAGTGAAATGAAAAGAGTGGGTCTGGTCGGTTGGCGTGGCATGGTCGGTTCCGTGCTGATGCAGCGCATGGAGGACGAAAAGGATTTCGCCCATATCGAGCCGGTGTATTTCTCCACGTCGGCAGCGGGTGGCAAGGCGCCTTCGTTCGGCGGCAAGGACGCGGCCCTGCCGTTACAGGATGCGGCGAACGTCGATATGCTGAAAACGTGCGATATCGTCGTTACCTGCCAGGGCGGCGATTACACCAAGGAGGTGTATCCGAAGCTGCGCGCGGCTGGCTGGAAAGGCCACTGGATCGATGCCGCCAGCGCCTTGCGCATGGCGGACGATGCGGTGATCGTTCTCGATCCGGTCAATCGCCATGTCATCGACAATGCCCTGGCCAAGGGCGGGCGCGATTGGATCGGCGGCAATTGCACCGTATCGCTGATGCTGATGGGCATAGGCGGGCTGTTCAAGCACGATCTGGTCGAGTGGGTGTCGGCGATGACTTATCAGGCCGCCTCCGGTGCCGGCGCACAGAACATGCGCGAGTTGATCGCGCAGATGGGCGTTATCCACTCATCGGTTGCCGACCTGCTTGCAGATCCGGCTTCGGCCATTCTCGGAATCGATCGCAAAGTTGCCGAAACCCTGCGCAGCGATTCTTTTCCGAAGAGCAATTTCCGTAATACGCCGTTGGCGGGCAGCCTGATTCCCTGGATCGACGTACCGTCCGAGTACGGCCAATCGAAAGAGGAATGGAAAGGCGGTGCGGAATGCAACAAGATTCTCGGCAAGCCTGCGTTCCGCAGCGCCGGCAGCATCCCGATCGACGGTCTGTGTGTGCGCATCGGTGCCATGCGTTGCCACTCCCAGGGCCTGACGATCAAGTTGAAGAAGGATGTACCGCTCGACGAGGTGAACGAAATCATCGCGACCGCCAACGATTGGGTGAAAGTGATACCGAACGAGCGGGAAGTGACCGAGCGAGAGCTTACGCCTGCCGCGGTAACCGGCAAGCTCACCGTACCGGTAGGACGACTGCGCAAACTGGCCATGGGGCCGGATTATCTCGGCGCTTTCACTGTCGGCGATCAGCTTTTGTGGGGGGCGGCGGAGCCGCTGCGCCGCATGTTGCGTATTTTGATCGAAGGGTAATTCAGAGTGAGTTCGCGACTGGCATATGCGTATTATTTCTGCTACAAGAAAAAAGTCTTTTATCAGAAAGAATTGCTGCATGATCTTCAAGGAAATGCTAGATTACTACCCCAAGTCCATGAAGTTATGTCCCTTGACAGAATTAGTGCTGCTGAGGGAAGGGGTTTGAAGACAGAATGATGAAAAAGTCGATCAAAGCGTCCCTGATCGCAGTCGCGATCACCTCCTTGTCCTCCGTCAGCCAGGCTGCCGGATTGGGACAGATCAATGTGATGAGCGGACTCGGCCAGCCGCTCAAAGCGGAAATACAAATCAGTGCCAGCACGCAGGAATTACAGTCGCTTATTGCGAGAATCGCATCGGTCGACGCTTTCCGCCAGGCGAATATTCCTTACGCGGCTTCCGTCGCCAGCGTACGCGTCAGCCTCGATAGCCGCGGTCCACGCCCGGTTCTGAAGCTGAGCAGTGATAAGCCCATCAACGACCCTGTCGTCAATCTGCTCATCGAGCTGGATTGGGCTTCCGGTCGTTTGGCGCGTGAATACGTCTTCCTGCTGGACCCGGTCGATCTCGAAATCGCCCGGCCCAAGGCTGCCCAGGCAGAAGCGCCCGCCATCGTAACGGCGCCGCGTAGCGCGCCTGAAACGGCAATGCCGCCCCGCGCGGAAAGAGCCACGACAGCACCCACGGCAACGGCCGCGGACGGTTCCTACACCACGCAGCGCGGCGATACGTTGCGCCGCATCGCCGATGCGAATCGCCCCGAAGGCGTCACCCTGGATCAGGCCTTGATCGCGCTGTACAGGGAAAATCCGGAAGCCTTCAGCAACAAGAACATCAACCGTTTACGCGCTGGCGCCATCATGAAGGTGCCGTCGGCCGAAGCGATGAAGAGCATCGATACGGCCGAGGCCCGGCGCGAGGTGATCGCTCATTCCGCCGATTTCCAGAGCTACCGCCGTAGCCTGGCGGCAGCCGCGACCAAGCAAAGCCCCGTCGCGGACGCAGCGACACCGGTTGATCAAGGTAGCACCGGGCGTATCGTGCCGCGCGTCGAGGAAACACAGCCGGCAACTGAATCCAAGGACCAGGTCCAGGTTTCGCGCTCGGCAACGGGTTCCGGGAAAAAGGGTGGTGCATCGGCCAACAAGGATGCGGAAAATCGGATTCGAGCGCTTGAAGAAGACCTCGTCGCACGCGACAAAGCACTGGCCGATGCGAAATCGCGCGTGTCGGAGTTGGAACGTAACATCGAGGATCTGAAGAAACTGGCTGAGTTGAAGAGCCAAAGCATGGGAAAGGCTCCGCAGCCGGCGACCAGTGATGCTGCGCCTCCTGCTCCTCCTCCGACGGTGGTACCGCCGACACCTGACATGCAGGAGCCGAAGCAAACGCCGCCAACTGCGGTTGAGCCTCCACCCGCCCCATCGACCGAGTCTGTCACTCCGCCGCCCACCGCAGAGCCTCCGCCGCCGCCGGAGCCACCTGCTCCGCCGCCAAGGAAGAAGCCCGTTGCCCCACCGCCGCCGCCCGAGCCGGAACCCGGTTTCCTGGACTTTCTCGATGCGAAGATGCTCGGCGGTATTGGAGGCGTTCTTGCGCTGTTGCTGGGATATTTCGGTTATCGCTCTTGGCAGCGTCGCAGAGCATCTGGCGCTGTTAACGAAAATAGCGCGTTGATAAGCGAGTTTCCGCCTGAAAGCAGTGGTGTGTTCGGTTCGACGGGCGGACAAAGCGTCGATACGAGCAGTAACAGCAGCATCATTCACACTGACTTCAGCCAGTCGGGTCTTTCCGCTATCGATGCCGACGAAGGTGTCGACCCTGTTGCCGAGGCGGATGTCTACATGGCTTATGGGCGCGATGCGCAAGCCGAGGAAATCCTTCTCGACGCGCTCAAGGCGGACCCGAGCCGTGCCGCGATTCATCTGAAGTTGTTGGAAGTCTACGCACAGCGCAAGAACACCAAGCAGTTCGAGGCGATCGCCAGCGAGTTTTATGCCCGCACCGGCGGGGCCGGAGCGGATTGGGAAAAGGCCGCGGCGATGGGGCAGAAGCTCGACCCTGAGAATCCGCTGTATGGAGGCCGAAAGGGTCAGGAGCCTGATCGGACCGAAGCGCCGAAAATGGAGCAAGGGCCGATGACGGCAGGGGTCGGCACGGTTGCGGCGGCCATGGCGGCTGCCGCCGCGAAAAACGATGCACCGTTGTCGCCCAAAAGTGGATTGGTAGAAAAAGATACGTCGGGAACATCTCTTTCCGACCTCAATTTCACGACATCCGCGCCGGTGGTCGAGGCGAGCAACTCCCAACTGAAAGATACCTGGGCGATGCCGGGGGCATTGCCAAGCGATCCGGGGCAGTATGAGAACGTCGTGCAGCCGGTTGTCGTAGGCACGACGACTGCCAGATCGCCGTCCGGCGGCGGCGATGCCCTGTCGCTGGATTTCGATCTTGACCTCGACGATGGTTCCGCACCGGAGCCGGTGAAATCTGCTCCGCCGCCCAAGCCTGCTGCCAAACCTGCTGCGTTACCCATCGAAGAAGCGGCTGTCCGTTCCTCCGATCTGGTACTTGATCTCGATATCGGCGACGGTGACGATGAGACACCCGAGGCAGTGGCGCCTGAGCCCGTGCCTCCGCCCAAGCCTGCGATGCCGAAATCCGGACGCGGAGAGGTGGTCGATTCCTCCCGCGGAGGCGGTGGAGGCGGCGGCACCATAGCGGTTATGGGCAGCGAGGGGAGTCCGGCCGGTGCTGCGGACAACGGTTTGACTTTCGATTTGCCCGATTTCGCCACGAGTAAGGATGCGGAGCTGGACGATTTCGATATGAGCGCGACCGTTGTCGATTCCGACATCGGGGTAGGGCGTCCTACCAACGACATGGTGATCGATCTGGAGAGAAGCAATCTGGATGGTGGCCTGCTCGATTTCGGCTCCGATCACGATATCGATGCCGCTCCGATTTCCTCGTCTTCACGCGATCGCGATGCTTCCGCGGATATCGGCGAGGCTGATGGCGACTCCAACGAAGTCGACACCAAGCTTGAATTGGCCCGTGCCTACGAAGAAATGGGCGATACGGAAGGCGCGCGGGAGTTGCTTGACGAGGTTATGCGCGAAGGTTCATCCAAGCAACAGGCGGATGCGCGCGCGATGCTCGACAGGCTCGGCTGATCCATCGATCGTTTCAACTGATATGAACCGCCGCGGAGAATTGTCTCCGCGGCGGTTTGTTTTCTTTTCATGCATTCGGGCCTGATCCTCTTTTTTTGCTTGATTGGCATCGTGTCGGTCCAATTCCTGGCTGTGCCCTGGTTAGGGATCGCGGTGGCCTGTTACGCACTTTTGGGCTTGTGTCTGGCACCGGCAAGGTTGTGGCGGATGGCGCGGCGAATTCGTTTTCTGCTCGCCGCGATTTTCATTCTCTTCGCGTGGTTTACGCCGGGCGAGGCGGTATTCGCTTCCTGGTCGGTATTGAGTCCCAGCAAGGAGGGATTGGCGCTGGCGCTGATCCACAGCGGGCGTTTGCTGGCGGTGGTTTGTATCGTAGCGGCGCTGCTTGAACGCTTGTCCGCCGATCGTCTCGTCAGTGGTCTCTACGCGCTTTGCCGGCCTTTGGCGGTGATCGGCATCGCTGTAGACCGCTTGGCGTTGCGCTTGTTGCTGGTGCTGCGTTATGTCGATGACGCCGCTGTGGAACACAAGCAGGATTGGCGGTATTGGCTGACAGGTGACGAAAGTGTTGCCGATGCGCCGTTGCACCTGCGCCTGGAACCGTTCGGCTGGCAGGAGAGGGTGCTCGCAATGGCGGCATTGGGGGCGCTGGGTGTATATGTTGCGCTATGCGCTACCGGCTGTTTGCCGCCTTGATCATTACGATTGACCAATCATGGTAAGAGTCGCGCTCGGCGTCGAATATGCCGGAGATCGCTTCGAAGGCTGGCAAAGCCAGGAACATGGCCGTACCGTGCAGGATGTACTGGAACGCGCCCTGGCTTCGGTGGCTGGCGAAATGGTGCGTACGCATTGCGCGGGACGTACCGATACCGGCGTTCATGCCACGGTTCAAGTCGTTCATTTCGACACGAATGCCGAGCGGCCGTTGTCGGCCTGGGTTCGTGGAGTCAACCGCCATCTTCCCCCCGCGGTTGCCGTGCGTTGGTCCACCGAGGTCGATCCGCGTTTCCATGCACGCTTTTGCGCCGTGGAGCGGCGTTATCGCTACGTTTTGTTCAATTCGCCAGTCCGTCCTGCATTATTGGCGGGCAGGGTCGGGTGGTTCCATGTGCCCCTGGATGTGGAAAAGATGGCGGAGGCGGCAGCCTGCCTTGTCGGCAAGCACGATTTCTCGACTTTCCGTTCGGCGCGGTGTCAATCCAAGACGCCCATACGGTATATGTACGAGGCAAACGTCGCACGCGACGGCGATTATCTGCTGTTCGACTTTCGCGCCAACGGTTTCCTTCATCACATGGTACGCAACCTCGTCGGCGCGCTTGTCTATGTCGGCAAGGGCCATTACCCGCCGGCATGGCTGGCCGAGATACTGGCAAGCGGCGAACGCAGCCGAACCGCGCCGACTTTCGCGCCGGACGGCTTGTATCTGTGCGGCGTGAGTTATTCGGCAAGCTGGTTGCTGCCGGACGATGGGCGTATCATCGCGCTGCCTCACTTTCCCCTCAGTTGAATGTCTCGTACCTGGATCAAGATATGCGGCCTGACGCGGCCCGAAGATGTGCGCGCGGCGGTATCCGCCGGGGCCGATGCGATCGGTTTCGTGTTTTATCCGCCAAGCCCGCGCAACATTTCGCCTGGACGGGCGGCGCAACTGGCCGGTCTGTTGCCGCCTTTCGTTACCGCCGTCGGCCTGTTCGTCAATGCCGATCCTGCCTTCATCTCCAGCGTACTTTCCGCGGCGCCTCTGCAGCTTCTGCAGTTTCACGGTGACGAAAGCGAAGCGCAGTGTTCACGTTACGGGTTGCCGTGGATTCGGGCGGCGCGGATGCGCCCTGGAGTCGATCTGCTAAAATTCTCGCTTTCCCATCCTGGCGCACGGGGTATTTTGCTCGATGCTTTTGTCGATGGTTACGGCGGCGGTGGGCAGACTTTCGATTGGTCCATGATTCCTGCTGAATTCGATCGGCCGATCATTCTTTCCGGTGGGCTCGACCCCGATAATGTCGGCGAGGCGGTTCGCCGTGTCCGCCCGTGGGCGGTGGATGTATCCAGCGGCGTTGAAGCTGCAAAAGGGATCAAGGACGCGGAAAAAATCGCCGCGTTCATTGCTGGAGTTCGACATGCAGGTGGCTGACGCGCCTTATTCATTCCCCGATGAACGGGGGCATTTTGGTCCTTATGGGGGCGTCTTCGTTGCCGAGACGCTGATTTCCGCGCTGGACGAACTGCGGCAGGCCTATGCGGCATGCAGCAAGGATCCCGCTTTCATCGCCGAGTACGAATACGAACTCAGGCATTACGTCGGCCGCCCAAGCCCGATCTATCACGCCAGGCACTGGTCGGATGTGCTCGGCGGCGCGCAGATTTACCTGAAGCGGGAAGACCTCAACCACACCGGCGCGCACAAGGTGAACAATTGCATCGGCCAGGCGCTGCTGGCCCGCCGCATGGGCAAGCCGCGCGTCATTGCCGAAACGGGTGCTGGCCAGCATGGTGTCGCCACCGCGACCATCGCCGCACGTTACGGTCTGGAGTGCGTGGTTTACATGGGGTCGGAAGACGTCAAGCGCCAGGCGGCCAACGTTTACCGCATGAAGCTCCTGGGCGCGACGGTCGTACCGGTGGACTCGGGGTCGAGAACGCTCAAGGACGCCCTGAACGAAGCCATGCGCGATTGGGTGACGAACGTCGCCAACACGTTTTACATCATTGGCACGGTGGCCGGTCCGCATCCCTATCCCCTGATGGTGCGCGACTTCCAGACCGTGATCGGCAAGGAGTGTCTGACGCAGATGCCTGAGCTGGCGGGACGTCAGCCGGATTACGTCATCGCCTGCGTAGGCGGTGGCTCCAACGCGATCGGCATTTTTCACCCGTATATCGGCGTCGACGGCGTCAAGCTCGTCGGTGTGGAGGCGGCGGGCGATGGCATCGACAGCGGCCGCCATGCGGCGCCCCTGACGGCGGATGCCGGAGTCGGCGTGTTGCACGGCAACCGTACCTACCTGATGCAGGATGAGGACGGCCAGATCATCGAAACGCATTCCATTTCCGCCGGGCTCGACTACCCCGGTGTCGGCCCCGAGCACGCCTGGCTCAAAGACAGCGGCCGTGCCGACTACGTCGCCGTCACCGATGCCGAAGCCCTGCAGGCTTTCCACGATCTGTGCCGTTTCGAAGGCATCATTCCGGCGTTGGAGTCGTCGCATGCGTTGGCCTACGCGGCAAAACTCGCACCGACTTTGCCGCGAGACCGCCTTTTGCTCGTCAATCTCTCCGGCCGTGGTGACAAGGACATGCACACGGTCGCCGAGCGTTCTGGCATCCAGTTCTAAGTTACCCGCGCTTTGGGCCGTCCTGCGAGGTCCCCAACAAAAAATCTATGTCGAAAATACAGACTACCTTCCAGCGACTGCAAGCAGCTCGCCGAAGAGCACTGATTCCTTTCATTACCGCCGGAGATCCCGATCCGGCATTGACCGTGCCGTTGATGCACGGTCTTGTGGCGGGCGGTGCCGACATCATCGAGGTGGGCGTGCCGTTTTCCGACCCGATGGCCGACGGCCCCACCATTCAGCGCGCGTCGGAGCGTGCCTTGGCGCAAGGCATGAGCCTGCGCAAAGTGCTTGGTATCGTGCGCGATTTCCGCCGGGAAAACGCCGATACTCCGGTGGTGCTGATGGGTTACGCCAATCCTATCGAAGCGATGGGTACGGCAGCCTTCATCACCGATGCAGTGGCAGCCGGTGTCGATGGCGTGCTGGTCGTGGATTATCCGCCGGAGGAATGTTTCGATTTTGCCGCGGCCGCTCGTGCCGGCGGCCTCGATCCCATTTTCCTGCTCGCGCCGACCTCGACCGAGCAGCGTTTTGCCGACGTGGCGCGTGCCGGTAGCGGCTACATCTATTACGTCTCCCTGAAAGGCGTGACAGGTTCCGCGAATCTCGATTTCGACGAAGTGGCGCGGCGCATCCCGCAGATTCGCGCTGCCGTCGGCATGCCGGTAGGGGTGGGTTTCGGCATCCGGGATGCCGACAGCGCCTGTCGCATCGGTGCCGTGGCCGATGCGGTGGTCATCGGCAGCCGCATCATCGAAGAAATCGAACGCAGCCCGCGCGAGCAGGCTGTTGCCAACGTCACCGCTTTTCTCACAGGTATTCGCAGTGCATTGGATGCCTTCGATACCGCTACAGGAGCATTTTGATGAGCTGGCTCCAGAAACTGCTGCCGCCCCGTATCAATCGCAACGAGTCGGCCACGCGCAATAAATCCATTCCCGAAGGGCTGTGGAGCAAATGTCCGTCTTGCGAGGCGGTGCTCTACCGTTCGGATCTCGAAAGCAACCAGAGCGTCTGCCCCAAATGTGGGCATCATCAGCGTTTGCGCGCGCGTGCGCGTCTCGACCTGCTGCTCGACGCGGAAGGGCGGTTCGACATCGGTACCGAAGTCGTGCCGGTCGACCCGCTGAAGTTCAAGGACTCCCGACGCTATCCCGAGCGTCTGTCCACTGCCAGTGCCGATACCGGCGAGGCCGATGCGATGGTCGTCATGCAGGGAGCGATTCTTACCGTGCCGGTCGTGGTCGCGTGCTTCGAATTCGATTTTCTCGGCGGTTCGATGGGTTCCGTGGTCGGCGAGCGTTTCGTGCGTGGCGTGCGGGTTGCGCTGGAACAGCGCCTGCCCTTCATCTGCATTACCGCCACCGGCGGCGCACGTATGCAGGAAGGCCTGTTTTCGCTGATGCAGATGGCCAAGACCACCGCCGCGATCACCCAACTTGCGCAGCGCAAGCTGCCTTTCCTTACCATCCTGACCGATCCGACGATGGGAGGCGTATCAGCCAGTTTCGCGTTCGTGAGCGACGTGGTGATCGCCGAACCCGGCGCGTTGATCGGTTTTGCCGGTCCGCGGGTCATCGAGCAGACGGTGCGCGAAACCCTGCCCGAGGGGTTTCAGCGCTCCGAGTTCCTGCTCGAAAAAGGTGCGATCGACATGATCGTCGATCGCCGCGAGATGCGCGAACAGATCACCAGCCTGCTTACCCTGTTGAGCCGCCAACCTTCGGTCAACGCTTGACGGGTTGGGATTCCAAGATGCCCCGACAGATCGCGCCCCAGGTGCGTGCACTGGATGATTGGCTTGCCTTGCTGGAGCGCCGCCACGGAGGAGAAAAGATCCGCCTCGGCCTGGACCGTGTGCAGGCCGTGCGCGCGGCGCTCGGTGCGGATCCCACGTCGGTGGTCATCACCGTGGGCGGTACCAACGGCAAAGGTTCCACGTGTGCGATGCTGGAGGCGATTCTGCTCGCCGAAGGCTACCGTGTCGGTTGCTATACCTCGCCGCATTTGCTGCGTTACAACGAGCGCGTGCGCATCAATGGTCGCGATGCCGACGATGCCTGCCTCGCTGCTGCATTCGAGGAGGTGGAGCGGGCGCGCGGCGATACGCCGCTCACTTATTTCGAGCACGGCACACTGGCCGCCTGGGCGGTATTCCGCGTGGCCGCGCTGGACGTGATCATCCTCGAAGTCGGGCTCGGCGGCCGCCTGGATGCGGTGAACGCCATCGATGCCGATTGCGCCATCGTAACCGGCGTGGCAATGGACCACATGGATTGGCTCGGTAACGACCGCGACAGCATCGGTTTCGAAAAAGCGGGCATTTTTCGCGCCGGCCGTCCGGCGATCTGTGGCGATCCTCAGCCTCCCGCTTCCTTGCTTGCCCATGCTGACGCGATCGGTGCGCGCTTGTGGGTCAGCGGGCGTGATTTCGGCTTTGGCGGCGATCGCCAGCAGTGGGGCTACTGGCGCTATGCCGCGCCGCCGGCCAGCGGCCCGTTGAGCCGGCGCGGCGGCTTGGCCTATCCGGCATTGCGCGGCGCCAATCAATTGCTGAATGCGGCGACGACGCTGACCGCGCTCGATACCTTGCGCGAACGCATTCCGGTATCGATGCAGGCGATTCGCCAGGGGCTGATGCTTGTCGATGTTCCCGGCCGCTTCCAGGTGCTGCCGGGCAAGCCCGCAGTGGTGCTCGACGTTGCCCACAATCCGCAGGCGGCTGGCGTGCTGGCCGACAATCTGTCCAATATGGGGTTTTATCCGCAGACTTGGGCGGTGTTCGGCATGCTTGGCGACAAAGATGTGGAAGGCGTGGTGGCACTGATGCGGGAACGTGTCGATCACTGGCTGCTTGCCAGCCTGCCAGGCCCTCGTGGATTGAGTGCCGAAGCGTTGGCGCAGCGTTTGAGCGCGGCGGGCGTGGATGAAGGCATTCACTGCTTCGGTTCGCCAGCCGAGGCCTTTTCCGCGGCGCGGAAAAGGGCTGGCGAGGGTGATAGAATCACCGTTTTTGGTTCCTTTCTCACTGTGGCGGACGTGCTCGCGGTTGTCCGCGCGGAACGGCACTGAAGAGGTTATCGGGTGAGTGACGCAGACAACCTCGAAATCAAGAAGCGCGCGCGCAGGCGTCTCGTCGGCGCTGCCGCGTTGGCACTGCTGGCGGCCATCGTATTGCCGATGATGATGGAAGAGGAGCCACGCTCGCCCAGCCAGGATATCCAGGTCACGATTCCCGATCGCGATGGAAGCGCCGGTGTGCAGCCGAACGCCGGTCGTGCGCCGGAAGAAGAGCCGCAACCCGTTGCGTCGCCGCAGGAAGAGCCTCCAGGGCAAACGGTTGCGCCTCCATCTTCAACGCCGCCCCCTTCGCGGCCTTCATCCCAGCCACCTGCGGCGACAGGTACGACACCCCCGCAAACCACGCCGGCCCCGCCCAAACCGGCCGTCGCCACGCCCACGCCGCCAGCCAGCACCCCCGAACGCGACCGGGAGGCAGCGCGCGCTCAGAGCATTTTGGATGGCGCCCAAACGCCGGCTTCCAGCGGCAGCACGGCTTTTGTCTTGCAGATAGGCGCTTTCGGCGATCCGGCGAAAGCCGCTGCGATCAGCGATGAACTCAAGAAAAAAGGTTTTGCCGCCTACACTGAGAAGGTCAACACCGTAGTCCGTGTGCGCATCGGGCCTTTCAGCAGTCGCGAGGAAGCGGAAAAGGCTGCGGCCAGACTCAAGGCGCAAGGGCACAGCAGCGCGATCATGCCGCGTTGACGGCAGCCATGACGGTTTTCGATTATCTGTTTTTGACTGTGCTCGCCTTGTCCGCCGTGGTTGGCATGTGGCGAGGATTGGTAAGCGAAGTCATGTCGCTGGTGGCCTGGGTAGTGGCGTTGCTTGCGGCCTGGCGCTACGCCGGGGTGGCTGCGGATTTGCTCCATGGGCAGATTGTCGACCCGGCATGGCGGCATGTTGCCGGCTTTGCATTGATTTTCGTGGCCGTGCTGATTGTGGCCGCCCTGCTGCGCTTTCTGCTGCGCGAAATATTGCGCGCGATCGGATTGGGCGCGGCGGATCGTTTGTTCGGCGCGTTTTTCGGTCTTGCGCGTGGTTTGGCGATTGCTTTCGTGGTGGTGTTGCTGGGTGGGTTGATCGGTGTGGCGCGGGAGCCCTGGTGGGCGAACGCTTTGTTCGCGCCGCCACTCGAAACGGCAGTGATCGCCGCCAAACCGTGGCTGCCGGATGCGGTGGCAAGCAAAATTCGTTTCAGATAGGCAGGTTTTCATGTGTGGAATTCTTGGAGTCGTTGCGACAACGCCGGTCAATCAGTTGCTGTACGACGGGCTGCAGGTTCTTCAGCACCGCGGACAGGATGCGGCGGGTATCGTCACCGCCGAGGGCGGCCGTTTTCATATGCACAAGGGCCCCGGATTGGTGCGCGACGTGTTCCGCACGCGCAACATGCGCAACCTGGAAGGTAATTGGGGCATCGCCCACGTTCGCTATCCCACCGCCGGATCGGCGTACAACGCCGCCGAGGCGCAGCCTTTCTACGTCAACTCGCCGTTCGGTCTGTTGCTCGCGCATAACGGCAACCTGACCAACTCGGAAGAACTCAAGCGCGAGATGTTTCTCGCCGATCTGCGCCACATCAATACCAACTCCGATTCGGAGGTGCTGCTCAACGTCTTTGCCCACGAGTTGCAGGCGGCGTGCAATGGTCTGCGGCTCGACGAAGAGGTGGTATTCCGTGCCGTGGCCGGGGTACATCGGCGCTGTCGCGGCGCCTATGCGGCGGTGGTGATGATCGCGGGCTACGGTCTGCTGGCGTTTCGCGACCCTTACGGCATTCGTCCCCTGGTGATCGGCCGCAACGATGTGGCTGGCGGTACCGAATGGATGGTGGCCTCGGAATCGGTCGCGCTCGACGTACTTGGCTTCAAGCTGCTGCGCGACGTGGCGCCGGGCGAGGCGGTGCTGATCGATACCGCCGGCCATTTCCGCAGCCGCCAATGCGCCGAAAAGACGACCGAGGCGCCGTGCATGTTCGAGTTCGTATATCTGGCGCGGCCGGACTCCATCATCGATGGCATTTCGGTCTACGATTCTCGCGTCAAGATGGGCGAATTCCTGGCCGAGAAGATGAAACGCACGTTGCCCCACACGGCGGTGGACGTGGTGATTCCGATACCCGATTCCAGCCGCCCGGCGGCAATGGAAATGGCCCATCGGCTTGGTCTGCCCTACCGCGAAGGCTTCGTCAAAAACCGTTATATCGGGCGCACCTTCATCATGCCGGGGCAGGCCAAGCGGCGTAAATCGGTGCGCCAGAAGCTCAACACCATCCGCCAGGAATTCATCGGCAAGAGCGTTCTGCTGGTGGACGATTCAATCGTGCGCGGCACGACGAGCAAGGAAATCGTCACCATGGCGCGCGAGGCTGGCGCGGTGAAGGTGTATCTGGCCTCGGCGGCGCCGCCGGTGCGCTATGCCAATGTTTATGGCATCGATATGCCGACACGCGCCGAGCTGATCGCATCCGATCGCGACGAAGCGGAAATCTGCGCCGAAATCGGCGCGGACGGGCTGATCTATCAGGATATCGACGATCTGAAGGCGGCGGTTCGGGCGGTCAATCCGGCGATCAACTTTTTCGAGACCTCGTGCTTCGACGGTTGTTACATCACCGGCGACATCACTGCCGAATACCTGTCGGGTGTCGAGAACCAGCGTGGCGAGGAAAAAACCGGCATGGGCGAAGACGGCGAGGAAGGACAGTTGGACCTCAATCTCGTTGCCCATTCGGACTGACGGGTACGCGCATGAACGATTTTTCTTTCGATACCCTGGCGGTGCGTTCCGGCATCGAGCGCAGCCAGTTCAACGAGCATGCCGAAGCGCTGTACCTGACTTCCAGCTTCGTCTTCGATAATGCCGCACAGGCGGCGGCACGTTTTTCCGGCGAGGAGGAAGGCAACGTCTATGCCCGCTTCTCCAACCCGACCGTGAGCGCGTTTCAGACACGGCTTGCCGCGCTGGAAGGGGCGGAAGCCTGCATCGCCACCGCGTCGGGCATGTCGGCCATCATGTCGCTGATCATGGCGATGTTGCAGGCGGGCGATCACATCGTCGCTTCGCGCGGGCTGTTCGGCGCCACGCAGCAACTGCTGGGCGGCATCATGGCGAAATTCGGTATCGTCACCACCTTCGTTCCGGCAACCGATCTCGATGCCTACCGGGCGGCGGCAACGCCACGCACGAAATTGTTTTTCGTCGAAACGCCATCCAACCCGCTGACCGAGGTGGTGGATATCGCTGCGTTGGCGGCCATTGCCCACGAAGCCGGGGCGTTGCTCGCGGTGGATAACTGCTTTTGTACGCCGGCATTACAGCGTCCGCTGGCGTTGGGCGCCGATGTAGTGGTGCATTCGGCGACGAAATACCTCGATGGCCAGGGGCGGGTGCTGGGTGGCGCGGTGCTGGGCGCGCGCGCCGTGACCGAGGAAGTGTTCAAGTTTCTCCGTACCGCCGGCCCCACGCTGTCGCCCTTCAATGCCTGGGTGATTCTCAAGGGTTTGGAAACCTTGCGTATCCGCATGCAGGCGCAATCGGCCGGCGCGCTGGCCCTGGCGAGCTGGTTGGAAGCACAGCCGGGTGTCGTGCGGGTTCACTACCCCGGTTTGCCGTCTCATCCACAGCACGCGCTGGCCCTGCGTCAGCAGGAAAGCGGTGGAGCGATCCTCAGCTTCGAGGTCGAAGGCGGGCGAGAGGCGGCATGGCGTGTGGTCGATGCGACGCGCATGATTTCGATCACGGCCAACCTGGGTGATACAAAGAGCACCATTACTCATCCGGCGACGACCACGCACGGCCGGATCACGCCCGAAGCCCGTGCGGCAGCGGGGATTGGCGATGGTTTGCTGCGCCTCGCGGTCGGGCTCGAGGCAGTGGAGGATCTCAAGGCCGATCTCGCACGCGGTTTGGCGATCTGATCCGGTTTCGGCGGCAATTTGGGGCGCGCGGTGGCGTGCCCGTTTCAGCCGGACGGGAAGCTTATGTTGCTCGCCACTCGCGTGGCGTCAGTTGGCCGTTGGTGAATTCGAGGTAAGGCGCGATGCCGTCATCGTGCCAATCGGCCAACACCCAGCGTTCGCAGATCCGACCGTCCACTTCATGTTCATGGCGCGCAGGGCGGTGCGTGTGGCCGTGAATCAGCGTTGGCAGGCAATGGGTTCGCAGCAGCGCGACGACCGTGTCCGTATTGACGTCCATGATCGTCATCGGCTTGGTCTGTTTGGCGGCTTCGCTGCGCAGCCGCAATGATTCGATGATCGTCTTGCGCTCGGACAAAGGCAGGGCGCGAAAACCCGCTTGCCAGTCGGGATCGCGTACCTGTCGGCGATAGGCCTGATAAGCGTGGTCGTCGGTACACAAGGCGTCGCCGTGGCTGAGCAACAGTCGGCGACCGTTCATGACGATATCGAAGGGATCGGGAAGAAGGCGCAGGCCCGCTGCACGGGCAAATTCATCGCCAATCAGGAAATCGCGGTTGCCGTGCATGAAGGAGATGGCCACGCCGCGACCGGCAAGCGCATGAAGAGCGTCACACAGGCGGCGATGCAGCGGCGCGTCGATGTCGTCGTCGCCGGCCCAATATTCGAACAGATCGCCAAGAATCCATAGGCTGCCGGCGTTTGCCGCCGGGCCACGCAGGAAAGAGAGAAAAACCTCGACCGTATCGGGTCGTTCGTCGCAAAGATGCAGATCGGCAATGAATAACGCCGATGGCGACGCCGTGGAAGGCGTCGGCATCGGCGCTACGGCATTGCCGACCGGTGGTGCGTCAGACAACTTCAGCGCGCTCGATGATTACATCCTCGCGCGGAACATCCTGGTGAAAACCGCTGGAGCCGGTCTTGACGGCGCGGATGGCATCGACCACGTCGAAACCGTCGCTGACTTTGCCGAACACGCAATAACCCCAGCCCTGCGCGTCGGGCGAGCGATGGTTGAGAAAATCATTGTCAGCGACGTTGATGAAGAACTGCGAGGAGGCCGAATGCGGCGCCTGGGTGCGGGCCATGGCGACGGTGCCGCGTTCGTTCTTGAGGCCATTGTCGGCTTCGTTCTTGATCGGATCGCGCGTTGCCTTTTGCGTCATGCCGGGCTCGAAGCCACCGCCCTGGATCATGAAGCCGTCGATGACGCGGTGGAAAATGGTGTTGTCGTAATGTCCGGCCTGGGCGTAGGCAAGGAAATTTTCGACCGTGACCGGCGCTTTTTCCGCGTCCAGCTCAAGAGTGATGACGCCAAAATTGGTGTGCAGCTTGACTGCCATGAAGGTGATTCCTTGTAGATGCGGAAGAATGATCAGGGTTTGCTCGCCGCGGCGGGAGAGGGCGCGGGCGCCACTTTCATGATGTTCGCCGCGCGGATCACGACCGGCTCGGCGGGCACATTTTGGTGAGAACCAGCGTTGCGGGTCGGGACGGCGGCGATTTTATCGACGACATCCATGCCGCTCACCACTTTGCCGAATACGGCGTAGCCCCAGCCGTCCCGTCCCGGGTAATCGAGAAAGCCGTTGTTTGCGATGTTGATGAAAAACTGGGAACTGGCCGAATGCGGTGCCTGGGTACGCGCCATCGCGAGCGTACCGATTTCGTTTTTCAGACCGTTCTTTGCCTCGTTTTCAATCGGCTCGCGGGTGGGTTTCTGCTGCATGTCGGCATCGAAGCCGCCGCCCTGGATCATGAAACCGCTGATGACGCGATGGAAGATAGTGCCGTTGTAATGGCCTTCCTTGACGTACTGGAGGAAGTTGGCGACCGTTTTGGGCGCTTCCTTTTCGTACAGTTCGATGACGATGTTGCCCTGGTTGGTCTGCAGTTCGACATAAGGATTGGCTGCCGCAACCGTGCTGAGGCAAGCGAACAGTGCGAAAAAGGCTAACAGGCGTTTCATGTTGTCTCCATCGGAAGGTATGAAAGGTATTACGGGGAAGTGGGGAAGTTCAGGCCGCGCCTTCGAAAGCGATCCGCCAGCGGTCGTTTTCGCGTTTCCAGTACTGGCGCTTGCGCATTTTGTCGACGTGGCCGTCGCTACGGTATTCCTGTTCGAAAGTAACGACCACCAGGTCGTCTTTGCCGGGATTACGGAACATGCTGAGTTTGTCGACACCGACCTTGATCCAACTGCGGTTGTCGGCCACACGCCGCTTCTGCGCGGACCAACCGGCGTAATCCAGGCTGTCGCTGCGAAAATCGCGCGAGTAATGAGACAGGTAGCGTTCGACGTCGAGACTTTCCCAGTCGCGCCGCCAGATCTCGATGGCTTCGTTCAGGCTGGTGCGCTGGGACTGCCAATCGTCGAGCGACAGCCATTCGATGTCGTTGCTGATGATGACCGGCGTCAGGCCCGGCTCGATGTAGGTCGCCAGGTTGAGGAGGTCGGGATTGGTCAGGACGACACAGCCTTCGGAGGCCTTCGGCGGCCGGGAGTATGTGTCGCTCGGCGTACCGTGCAGCCAGATCCCGTGGCCGGTACGGCCGAGGCGTTTGTCCCAGTCGTTCGGATAATTGATGGGGAAGGCGCCGCTGCCGTAGAGGTCGGGCAGGCGCGCGGGAGAGATGAAGGAAGTGACGTGGTAGACGCCAAGGGGCGTGCGGTTGTCGCCTTCGCGAACCTTGTCCGCGCCGGCTTTGCCGTGGCTGGCGTAGAAATCGGCCACGAAACGCGGTTTGCCGTCGTCATTGCGATAAACGTAGAGACGCGCGCGCCGGGTGTCGACCACGATCGCATAACGCTGTTCCGTGCCCATTTGCAGCAGATAGCGCGGCACGTAGTCCTGCGGGGGGCGGTCGCGGTAAGCGAGCAGGCGTGCACGCGCTTCCTCGCGCAGGTCTTCGAGTTCCTGCGGCGATCCGTTGGCATTGCCGAAGGCCGATAGCGGGCGCGCGCGCGCCAGCAGCAGATCGCCCTTGATCAGGTGGGCGAGGCGGAATTTGGGGTAGGCCTGGAGCAAGGCTTCGGTACGGTCGAGCGCGGCGTCGAGGCGGTTGGCTTCGATCTCGCCGAAAATGACTTGCAATGCCGCTTCCGGCCCGGCATCGGATACCCGCCGGTCCGACGGCGCGGCCCATGCGGACAATGGCGCCAGCCAGGTTAGAGCCAGGGCAAGAAACAGCCCTTTTGCATAAGCAAGGAAATAGGTTCGAACACCCAAGCGCAGCCTCTCAATTGCCGATCAGTTCGCGATAAATGCGCCAGCGTTCGCCCCGGCGAACGAATTCCAATGTTTTCGCCGTCGAACCGTTGAAACCGGAAGAACGATAGTGCTGGCGGAAACGCACGGTAGCACGATCACCGTCGATGGTGACACGTGGGTTTTCCAACTCCACCGAAATCGGACCGCCTCTGCCGATTCGCTGTTCGCGTTCGCGTTCCCAATCCTGGCGGGAGCGTTTGTCCGGCACGTCGAAATCGCGGTCGTAGTATGACAGATACGCCTTCACATCCTTGGCGGACCAGGCTTTCGCCCAATCTTTCGCGGCTTGCAGCACGGCGCTGTCGGCGCTTGCGGTTTCCGCCGTCATGGAGGGGGGAGGCGCAGGAGGCTTTGCCGAACTTGCCGGCGCGGCAGGCTGGATCGATTCCGGTGTCGGCGCCGTTTGTGCGGGCGGAGGAGGAGGTGGTGGCGGTGGTGGTGGCGGTGGCGGGACGACCGCCACGGGCGGGATTTTCTCCGCCGGCGGGGTTTTCTCTACCGGCTTGATGACCGGCACGGCGGGGGGCTCGGGAGGCGCAGGGGGCGGGGCGGTGTTTGCCGCAATCGTCAGCGGGCGGGAGGCGGGGGCAATCTCGGTGATCAGCGCCAGTTGGGACTGCGGTGGCCCGCCACGGGCGTTGTCGATCTGTAGCGCCTTGCCGTAGGCCTGGTTGGCCAGTTGCGCATAGAGATCCCCCAGGTTTTGATGGGCGACGGCGTAACTCGGGTGTGTGCGAATGGCCGCTTCCAAGGTGCTGCGTGCCTTGTCGTACTGGTTTTGCCGGGCGTAGAGCACGGCAAGGTTGTTGTACGGCTCGGGCAGCGAGGGAAAGTCCTGTGTCAGCTTGACGAAAACCGCGATGGCTTCGTCCGCGCGGCCCATTTCGGCCAGGGCAACACCCTTGAGGAGGCGCGCCTGCGAATTGCCTGCGTTCTTGCCGGTCAGGCTATCGGCCTGCGCCAGCGCTTCGGCGGGCTTGCCTTGGCGGAGCAGGGACTGTATTTCTGCGACGCTTTCAGCCGCGGATACGGAGGAGGCGCTTATGAGCAGCGCCAGTGCGCCCAAGGCCGAGGAGAGGCAGATTCTCATATGTTATACTGCGTGGACTCTCAGGGAATGTGCCAACTGACTAAACAGAGCATTTTACCAAGACCCCCGATCTCTCACAATCGGCCTTGCCTGCAAAAAACGCAGAATGGGTAAAAGCGGAGCTGGTGAGGTGGGGCGGAAGTAAGCTGAACAACAAACAAGGCGGAACCTGCGGGTTCTGTTTTTTTATGCTTTACGTGGCGTGGCCGATGCCGATACGGTTCGCCGGCCGCGAGTCTTTCGAACTGACGGTCCATGCTCTCGATCTACAACTCGCTTTCCCGCGGCAAGCAGGATTTCCGCCCCATCGACGCAGGCAAGGTGCGGATGTACGTGTGTGGCATGACGGTGTATGACTATTGCCACCTCGGCCATGCCCGTGTGATGGTGGTGTTCGACATGGTGGCGCGCTGGCTGCGGGCAAGCGGCTACGCCGTGACCTACGTGCGCAATATCACCGATATCGACGACAAGATCATCCGCCGCGCGCAGGAAAACGGCGAAACGCTGCGTGAGCTGACCGATCGCTTCATCGCCGCCATGCACGAGGATGCCGCTGCGCTCGGTGTGCTCCCGCCGGATCATGAGCCGCGCGCCACCGATTATGTTAATGGCATGCAGAGCCTGATCGAGCGTCTGCACGCCAAGGGATTGGCTTACGTTGCCGCCAACCGTGACGTCTGCTACTCGGTGCGTAAGTTTCCAGGCTATGGCCGGCTGTCGGGCAAGTCGCTCGACGAACTGCGTGCAGGGGAGCGTGTGGAAATCGCCGGGGAGAAAAACGATCCGCTCGACTTCGTGCTGTGGAAGCACGCCAAGGCGGAAGAACCGGCCGAGGCGAAATGGGCCTCTCCCTGGGGCGACGGGCGTCCGGGTTGGCATATCGAGTGCTCGGCGATGAGTTCCGATCTGCTCGGTACGCATTTCGACATTCATGGCGGCGGGCAGGATTTGCAGTTTCCTCATCATGAGAACGAAATTGCCCAGTCGGAAGGCGCGCATGGTGGCACCTTCGTCAATTACTGGATGCACAACGGATTCGTGCGCGTCGACAACGAGAAAATGTCCAAGTCCCTGGGCAATTTCTTCACCATCCGCGATGTGCTTCAGCGCTACGATGCCGAGGTGGTGCGCTTTTTCATCCTGCGTGCCCACTACCGTAGCCCATTGAATTATTCCGATGCCCACCTGGACGACGCGCGCCATGCGTTGACGCGCCTGTACACCGCGCTGAAAAATGTGCCGTCGGAAAGCAGGATCGCCACGGTGGATTGGGATGAAGCGCATGCGCAGCGTTTCAAGGCGGCGATGAACGACGATTTCAACACCGCCGAGGCGGTTGCGGTGCTGTTCGACCTGGCCAATGAGGTCAATCGCAGCACTTCGGATACGCTTGCCGTGCAACTGCGTGCGCTTGGCGGCGTGCTCGGCCTGCTCGAACGCGACCCGCAGGCCTTTCTGCAAGCGGGCGCCCCTAGCCAGGATGGGCTTCAGGCAGCAGAAATCGAACGCTTGATCGAGGAGCGCGCGGCAGCGAAAAAAGGGAAAAACTACGCGGAAGCCGACCGTATCCGGACCGATTTGCTCGCCGCCGGCGTCGTGCTTGAAGACACTGCCACAGGAACCAACTGGCGGCGCGCTTGAGTACAAAGCGGCGGTGCCCGCCGGGTCGGCCGGTCAGTTGGCAAAGCGGCCGTGGCTGATTACCGTCAGGTCGACGTAGTCGAGCGCATCGTGACGGCGCGGCGAGAAATGGAATCGTAGTCCCCCCGCGTCCCATCCACTCAGGCTATCCAGTGCGTTGCGCAAGCGGTCGCGATCGAGGTCGCGGCCGGCACGGCGCAGGGCTTCGGCAAAGGCATACGCGGCAAGATAGCCTTCCAGCGCGGGATAGGAATAAGGCTGGGCGGTTTTGTCCGCCGCGCGGCGGTAATTGCGCACGATCGGGTAATCGAGCCTGAATGGCGACGGCACGACTTGAGCAATGGCGAGGCCGTGCGCGTTCTCGCCAAGATCACTGATGATTTGCCGGCTGCCGATTACCGACAGGCCGAAAAGCATCGGCCGTTCGTCGGTCTGGCGCAAAGCGCGCAGAAGCGCGACCGAACTGTTTCCCGCGGTAATCATGATGACTGCGGCCGGGTGGGCTGCGGTTATCTTGCTTGCGGCCTCGGTGGCATCGTTGCCGCTGGGCGAGATGGGAATGACCGCGGCGGGCGTCAAGCCGTGTTGAGCCAGCGCGTTGGTGGCGGCGTCGAGACCGGCCTGGCCGAAAGGGTCGGTATGGTGAACGACGGCGATGGCCCGCACGCTGAGCTTGGCCAGGTGTTCGACGATTTTTTCGATTTCCTGCCGGTATGAGGCGCGAACGTGGAACACATAGGGATTGAGCGGTTCGCGTAGCGCATCGGCACCCGTGTAGGGAGCGAAGAAAGGAATTTTCGAAGTACTGGCAATCGGGATCATCTTCTGGCCGGGGCCCGTGCCAAAGCAGCCAAAAAGAGCGAAAACCCGCTGTTCGTCGATGAGTCTGCGCACGTTTTCCGCTGCCCGTTCGGGATCGTAGGCGTCGTCGAGGGCGGCAACGCCGATACGACGGCCATGTATGCCGCCATTGGCGTTGACCTGGTCGAAATAGAGGATGGCACCGGAGAGATATTCCTTGCCCAATTCGGCCAGTGGGCCGGAACTGGGGCCGGAATGCCCGAGCGTTATGGTGTCGGTGGTGACGCCCTGCTGGGCGAGGCCGGGAATGGCGGAAAACGATACGACGGCCGATATGGCGGCAGCCGCCAGGGTGCGTAGTAATTTCATGCGGTCTCCGGAATTCAGGGCGGATGATTGTTTCCGCAGTGGCCGCATCCCGCGCACGAGCCAGGGAGGGTTTCCCTATGGTTCGTTTTATGTTTTACACGCAGTGCGCTGCGTTTTTTGAGCCGCCGTCTCCAGGCCGCAGTATAGCGGGAATATTTTTTCCATAGTGCCGCTCAGGTTCCTACGCGAAAACGGCTCGAAGGATGAGGCGTCGGCGCACTCAGGAACCGCGCCATTCTTTTGCGAGAGTGCGCATCAGCTCCGCAGCAGGCATTTCTCTCGCCAGTGCCGCGCCTTGTCCTGCCCATTGGGCGGAGAAATCGTTGCAACCCTTGGCCTGTGCGGCGGCTTGCAGGGCTTTGGTGGCGTCATAGACCAGCGGATAGTCCGGCAGCGGCGGCATGTCCGGTGTGGCTGGATCGAGGAATAGGCGATTGGGCAGGCCGCGTGCGTCGCGTCCCGACATCGTCCGGGTTATGGCTGTGCGGGTGGCGCGCAGGCTTTTCAACGCTTCCCGGTAGGCCGCGTTGGCCGAGGATTCCGGGCAAAGAACGAAGGCCGTGCCCATCTGTACCGCGCTGGCGCCCAGTTCCAACGCAGCGCGAATTCCGGCTCCATCCATGATGCCGCCCGCCGCGATGACCGGCAGCGTGCCCCGCGCGGCGAGCAGGCGTACCAGGGCAAGGGTGCCAAGCGCGGCATCGCCTTGTTCCGGCGCGAACACGCCGCGATGGCCGCCAGCCTCGAAGCCTTGCGCCACCAGCGCATCCACGCCGGCCGCTTCCAGCAAGGCCGCTTCATCCGGTGTGGTGGCGGTAGCGGCCACCCGGATACCGGTGCCCTGCAAAGCTTGCACTTGTTCTTTTGGTGGCGCGCCGAAGTGAAAACTGACCACTGCCGGCCGTTCCTCCAACAGCATCGGCAACAAGTCCGGGTTTTCCAGGAAACTGGGATAGATGTTGCGCAGTTGCGTTGGCGGTACGGCGTCGAATTCCGCAAACAGGGGCCGCAGGTAATCCAGCCAGGCGGTTTCGCGCGCGGCGTCCGCAAGCGCCGGGCGGTGGCAGAACAGGTTGACGTTGAACGGTTTGGCGGTCAGCCCGCGCAATTCGCGAATCGACGCGCGCGCCTGTTCGGCGGTGCTGCCGCTGACGGCGATCGAGCCCAGTCCACCGGCTTCGCAGACGGCGGCGGCCAAACGCGGCGTCGAGACGCCAAGCATGGGCGCCTGGATGATCGGCAGTTTGATGCCAAACAGTCGGGTGAGGCGCTCAGGCATGGTGAGTCCTTACGCTGATGAGGAGGGCTGCACGATCGATTCAGGCCCGGCGATGCCAGTCGTCCGGGCCGTTGGGCTTGGGTTCAAGTGGCAAAAAAGTCGCGAACCTTGTCCATCCAGGATTTGGCTTTCGGGTTGTGGCGGCCGGCGTCGCCGCTCGATTCGTCTTCGAATTCGCGCAACAGTTCCTTTTGGCGATCGGTGAGATTGACCGGCGTTTCCACTACAACGTGGCACATGAGGTCGCCATGAGCCTGGTTGCGGACGTTCTTGATGCCCTTGCCGCGCAGGCGGAACACGCGCCCGCTCTGTGTTTCGGCGGGAATCTTGAGCCGCGCCATGCCGTCGAGTGTCGGGATTTCGATTTCGCCGCCGAGGGCGGCGGTGGTGAAGCTGATCGGCATCTCGCAGTGCAGGTCGTCGTGATCGCGCTGGAACACCGAATGCTGGCGGATGTGGATTTCGACGTAGAGATCGCCCGGCGGGCCGCCATTGACGCCCGGTTCGCCATGCCCGGCATGGCGCAGGCGCATGCCTTCGTCGATACCGGCGGGAATCTTCACTTCCAGCGTCTTCTGCTTTTTCACCCGTCCGGCGCCGCCGCAACTCGAGCACGGATCGGGAATGATGCGGCCGCTGCCGTGGCATTTCGGGCAGGTTTGCTGAATGGAGAAAAAGCCTTGCTGCATGCGCACCTGGCCCGCGCCGCCGCAGGTGGGGCAGGGCTTGG
>JAVBSY010000153.1:0-10646 GCA_031556475.1 Azoarcus sp. | reverse complement strand
CGCTCATCGACCCCTACGGCGGCCGCGACGATCTCGAACGGCGGCTGTTCCGCCACGTCGGCCCCGCCTTTGCCGAAGACCCCGTGCGCATCCTGCGCCTGGCCCGCTTCGCCGCGCGCTTTCACGACTTCACCGTGGCCGGCGAAACCCTGGCGCTGATGCGCGGCATGGTCGCCGCTGGCGAAGTCGACCACCTCGTACCCGAACGCGTATGGCAGGAACTGGCGCGCGGGCTCATGGAAGCCCGCCCCTCGCGCATGTTCCGCGTGCTGCGCGAATGCGGCGCGCTGGCCCGCCTGCTGCCGGAACTCGACCGCCTGTTCGGCATTCCGCAACCGGCCGCGTACCACCCGGAAATCGACACCGGCGAACACGTCATGATGGTCATCGACCAGGCCGCCGCCCGCGCGCAGCCGCTACCGGTACGCTGGGCCTGCCTGCTGCACGACCTGGGCAAGGGCGACACGCCGGCGGACATCCTGCCGCACCACTACGGCCACGAGGAACGCGGCGCGGAACACGCGCGCACGGTTTCCGAACGGCTCAAGGCCCCCGCCGAATGCCGCGACCTCGCCGTGCTGGTGGCGCGCGAGCACGGCACGCTCGCCCGCATCGCCGAACTGCGCCCGGCCACCGTGGTGAAGATACTGGAACGCTGCGACGCGCTGCGGCGTCCCGAACGTTTTTTGCTGATGCTCGACGCCTGCGCCTGCGACCACCTGGGCCGTGGCAACCGCACCAGCGACGGTAATGATACCGACACGGCGAACACCCCCTGGCCCCCCGCCGCGCATTGGCAAGCCGCGCTCGCCGCCGTGCGCGGCGTCGATGCCGGTGCGATCGCGCGCGCCTGCGCCGACAAGGCGCACATTCCCGAGCGTATCCACGCCGCGCGCATCGACGCGCTCAAGGAGTTGCCCGGGCATCGGGCGTCCTGAGTTCCGCTACACCAATGCCACGTAAAGGAGGTGTCAAGGCCCGTAGTCACCTCTGGTCTTTACCACGCTCAATTGCTTAAGCTGGGGGCAGATTCGCACAATTACCTTGTCGAGTGATACAACCAGTGTCATTTAAGTATTCCAAGCAGCTATACTCGGCAGGCCATCTTTGGCGAGCATAGGGGAGTGGATAAATGAGAACCATTGACCGTTATGTAATTTGGAATAATAAAGGTGGTGTGGGGAAAAGCACTATTTCTTTTCACTTAGCATCTCGCTATGCTGAGTTAAACCCTGACAAGATGGTCTTAGTTATTGACCTCTGCCCCCAAGCTAATTCGAGCATGATGCTTCTAGGGGGTGGAACGATTGGCGAAGAATACGTCCTTACTCTTTGCACAGAACCTATCCCCCGCTCCGTAGTCGGGTACCTAAGCACTGTAATTGCTGGTGGTCCTGGAGCCCCCCTGCCGAACCCTTTGGATTTTCTTGTACAGGTAAGTACGGTCAATAACAAGATGCCAAATAATCTCGGCTTAATGTGTGGCGATGGCAACTTAGAGCCAATGGCACCTGCCATCTCTGGTGCAGCAAACGCCCCTGCGCTCACTCCAGCAATCCAACCGTGGAAATGGGTACACCAAATTTTCAGGGGCCTAATTGCTTCATTTTCGGAGAAATCCCCTCAAAAAGATGTTGCTGTATTTATCGACACCAATCCGAGCTTCTCCATCTACACAGAACTAGCTATATCTGCGGGTGACAAACTTATTGTTCCAGTTAATGCGGATGATTCGTCCCGAGTTGCGACAAATGCAATGTTTATTCTTTTGCACGGTCAAAACCCACCTCACCCCATTTATGGCTCTTGGACCTATGCTGTTAAGGCAGCGCAGCATCAAATGCCAGCGCCCCAAATACATACCATCGTAGGAAATAGGCTAACCCAATACGATGGCGCCGCAAGCGCATTTAGCGCCTTATCTGACGCAACAGCGGATGCTCTATTTCATAACTACTGCAATTACCCTGCTTACTTCACAAACCGAGGACACCACGCCAACTCTCTTGAGGAATTTAGGAAGATGTATTCAATCGCGCTGCGTGACTTTAATACCGCAGGTGTTGTATCCGCACATTTAGGATGCCCTTTATCTCAGCTCCGCAGTGGCTACCATACAGTCCACGGACACCAGGTCCAGATCAATGCAGAGCGAGTAGCTGAATGCCAACGTGCTGTTCATAATCTCGTTGATATGCTCTGACCTTGCTCCGCCTCCGGCCCCACCGAAACTTCACGATTGCCGGTCTGGTGCTAAAATCCGCCGCCATGCGCAAGTTTGTTGCCTTCCTCATGCTCGTGTTGCTGCCGCTCCAGTTCTCCGTGGCGGTGGCGGCGCGTTATTGCCAGCATGAGACGGGGCCGGGCGCAGCGCACTTCGGCCATCATGAACATTCCTGCCACGGCGGACAGGCGCAGGCCAAGCCGGCGGCGGACGGCAAGGTGGCAGAGGGTTCCTGCACGGAGAACACCAAGCTCCCCGGTGCCAACGACCACGACTGCGGCGCCTGCCATGCAGGGTGCGCCGCTGCGCTGACCACCCCGATCAAACCGATCACCGTCGCTACGGTTTCCACGGCCGTGGGTTTTCACCCGACTCCGCCCGCTTCCGCTCCTGCCGCTCGCCCCGAGCGCCCCAACTGGTACGCCCTCGCCTGATCGGCGAGGTCTTCCGAACCAGCCAGCGGCCACACTCCGCACGCACGCCTCCCGCGCTCGCAGTTTCTGCGTCCGTGCCATAGGCCAGAACACGCCACGGTTCCCGCTCGCGCCTGCGTAAGGCGTGCCTCGCCGATTTTCCCGCGTGCAACGCGCACGCCTTCAGTTTCTTGGAGAATCGGATGGATCGAAACGAACACAACCGCGCCCGCCGGCCCCATGCGCACCGGCTGCGCCGCTTTCCCGTGCTGCTGTGCGCGGCTGCGCTGTTGGCCGCACAGTTGCCGGCCGCCAGCGCAAGCGCACAGACGCCGCCCACGGCGCCCGGCGAGGAACTCGCCACGCTCGGGCAGTCCTTCACTGCCGCCTGGGCGCGGCAACCCGAGGCGCAATCCCTCGCGGCCCGCCGCGATGCGGCGGACGCGCGCCGGCAGGCCGCCGCGAGCTGGCTGGTGGAGGCACCGGCGCTGGAGCTTTCGGGCAAGAGCGATCGCGCGACTGGCAACGACGGCAACCGCGAGTACGTGGCAGGCATCGCGCTGCCGCTGTGGCTTCCCGGCGAGCGCGACCGCGCGGGCGCCCTTGCCGAGGCCGAGGCCAGGGCGGAGGAAAGCCGCGCCGACACTGCGCGGCTGCGCACCGCAGCGCTCGTGCGCGACGCCTGGTGGGCATGGCAGCGCGCACGCGGCGATGCGGCGCTGGCGCAGGACCGCCTGGCGAACGCCAAGCGCCTCGCCGACGACGTGGCCAAGCGCGTGCGGGCCGGCGATATGGCGCGCGCGGACCAGCATCAGGCCGATGGCGCGCTCGCCACGGCGGAAGCGGCGCTCGCCGAAGCGAGGGCCGAACTCGGCGGCGCCGCGCAACAGTTGCGCGCGCTGACCGGCCGCTTGCCGGACGAGCGCGCCGCCGCCGTTGCCGAAGCGTTGCCGGCACTCCCCTCTCCAACCCCGCCCCCCTCGACCGGCTCCGCCCCCGCCGATAGCGCCACGACGAACCACCCCGCGCTCGCCGAGTTGTTCGACCGCGCCGAGGTCGCCCGCCGCAACTCCGACCTCGCCAACGTGCAGACCCGCGCAAACCCCGAGCTGACGCTGCAGACCACGCACGAGCGAAGCGCATCCGGCGAATCGTGGGACCGCTCCATCACGGTGGGCGTGCGCATTCCGTTCGGCGCGGCGGAGCGCCACCGCGCCAAGGTCGGGCTCGCGCGTGCCGAGGCGATCGAGGCGGAGGAGTCGCTGCGCCTGGAGCGCGAACGCCTCGCGGCCGATCTCGACACCGCGCGCCTGCGGCTCGAAACCGCGACAGCGCTGCGCACGGCCGCCGAACAGCGTTCCCGGCTGGCGGCCGAGTCGCGCGGTTTTTTCGAGCGTTCCTTCCGTCTCGGCGAAACCGACCTGCCCACGCGCCTGCGCATCGAGCTGGAAGCGAGCGAGGCCGAACGCCAGGCCGCGCGCGCGCGCATCGACCACGCCGCCACGGTTTCCGCCCTGCGCCAGACGCTCGGCCTGCTCCCCGAGCAGTACTGAGCCCCCGGACAATTCATTGGAAAATTTCATGCGAAATTCGAACACCCGGCTGAATACATCGCCGAACGCCCGACTGAACACATGGGCCGCCATCGGCTGCCTGACCCTGCTGCTCCCACTCCTCCCTTCGACGGCCCTGGCCGCAGGCAATCACGACGAAACGCCAGCCGCCCAGACCGGCATCGCGGCACCGTCGGTAACCGCCACCTCCGATGCTTTCGAGCTCGTGGGACGCCTGGAAAACGGCGAGTTGGCGGTGCTGATCGACCGCGCCGACACCAACGAGCCGGTGCTGGGCGCCACGCTGTCGGTCGAACTGGATGGCCGCTCGGCCGATGCGCCATTCGAGGCCGAGCACGGCGCGTATTCACTCACTGACGCGACGCTGCTCGCGCAGCTGGGGCATCCGGGCGTCCATGCCCTCGTCTTCACGCTGATCGCGGGAGAGGAGAGCGATCTGCTGACCGGCGAGCTGGATGTGCACGAGGAAGACGACCATCCGACCGCCGCAGGTTCCAGTTCCCTAAGCGGCTGGCAGGCATACGCCACCTGGGTGGGCGCGGCGCTGGCCGCGCTCGCGGCCCTTTACGGCACGGCGCGGCTTTTCCGTGGCGGCAACCGTACTCAGACCACCGGAGGTGCGGCATGAAGTCCCCAAAACATTCGTTTACCGCCGCCGCGCTGGCGCTCGCGCTGACCGCATCGCTGATCGCCACGCCGGCCCGCGCCGGCGACGGGCACGACCACGGCGACGCGCCACCGGCCGCCAGCGGCAACGGCCCCAAACGGCAGCCGGACGGCAGCGTTTTCCTGCCCAAGCCGGCACAGCGCCAGATTGGCGTGCGCACCCTGCCCGCCGTTGCCGATGAGCTGCCGCGCAGCCTCGAACTGACCGGCAAGGTGGTGATGGACCCGAATGCCGGCGGCAAGGTGCAGGCGCTGGCCGCCGGCCGCGTGACCGCCGCGCCCGGCGGCTTCCCCCTGCCCGGCCAGCGGGTGAAGAAAGGCGAGGTGCTGGCCTACGTGACCCCGGAAGCTGGGGGGCGCGACAGCCGCTCCCTGGCCGAGAGCCGCCTGCGGCGGCTGCGCGAGCTGGAGGACACGGTTCCGCGCAAAACCATCGAGGAAGCCGAGGCCGCCGTCGCCAACGAGCAGTTGCGCGCGCCGGTGGATGGCGTGATCGCCTCGACCAACGTCATTGCCGGCCAGGTGGTGGAGGCGCGCGAGACGCTGTTCGAGATCGTCGATCCGCGCCGCCTGCTGGTGGAGGCGGTGAGCTTCGATCCGGTCGGCGCCGGGGATATCGCCAGCGCCGTGCTCGCCGTCGGCGAGCGCCGCGTGCCGCTGCAACTGCTCGGCGTTGCGCGCGTGCTGCGCGATCAGGCGCTGCCGCTCACTTTCCGCGCCGAGGGCGAGGCGCTGGCGGCGCTGGCGGTCGGGCAGCCGGTGAAGGTGTTCATGGCGACGCGGCAGACGCTGCCCGGCGTCGGCCTGCCCGCCGCCGCGCTGATGAAGAACCCGGCGAACCAGACCGTGGTGTGGGTAAAGACGGCGCCGGAGCGCTTCGAGCCGCGCACGGTGACGGTGGAGCCGCTGGACGGCGCCAGCGTCGCGGTGACCAATGGCCTCGCGGCCGATGAGCGGGTCGTCGTGCGCGGCGCCACGCTGATCAACCAGATCCGCTGACACGGGGGGCGACACATGTTCAAGTGGTTGCTCGACAACAGCCTCGCCAACCGGCTGCTGGTGATCATCGCCAGTATGGTGCTGATGGCCTATGGGGCGTTCACGCTGTCGCGAACGCCGGTGGATGTTTTTCCCGATCTGAACAAGCCGACCGTTACCGTGATGACGGAAGCCGGCGGCATGGCCGCCGAGGAGGTGGAACAGCTCATTACCTTCCCCCTGGAAACGACGATGAACGGCCTGCCGGGCGTCGAGAGCGTGCGCTCGACCTCCAGCGCCGGCCTGTCCTTCATCTATGTGGCCTTCGACTGGTCGACCGAAATCTTCCGTGCCCGGCAGATGGTCGCCGAGCGCCTGTCGGCGATGGAGGAAGGGCTGCCGCCCGGCGTCGTGCCGCGCATGGGGCCGGTCAGCTCGGTGATGGGCGAGATCATGCAGATCGCGATTCCGATCGACACGGCGAAAATCTCACCGATGCAGGTGCGCGAATACGCCGACTGGGTGCTGCGCCCACGCCTGATGGCGGTAGCCGGCGTCGCCCAGGTGATTCCGATAGGCGGCGAGGTGCGCCAGTTCCAGGTGCAGCCGGATACCGTGCGCATGGCGGAACTGGGCGTTTCGGTCGAGCAGTTGGAGAGTGCGCTCGGGGGTTACGCATCAAATACCTCGGGCGGCTTCCTGGAACTGAACGGCCGTGAATACCTGATTCGCAACCTGGGCTGGAGTTCGCGCCTGGATGATCTGCGCAACCTCGCGCTGACGGCGCGCAATGGCCAGCCGGTGCTGCTGCGGCAGATCGCCGAAGTGGTTTTCGCGCCGGCGGTGAAGCGCGGCGACGCAGGCTTCGAAGGCAAGCCGGCGGTGATCCTCGGCATCCAGAAGCAGCCGACGGCGGACACCATCCAACTGACGCGGACGATCGAAGCGGCGCTGGATACGCTCAAGACCTCGCTGCCGCCCGGCATGGAAGCCCCCAAGGTGACGTTCCGCCAGGCCAGCTTCATCGAAGCCTCGATCGACACGCTGCAGGGCAAGCTGATCGGCGCCTCGGTGTTCGTCGCCATCACGCTGTTCTTTTTTCTCGGCACGCTGCGGCCGACTGTGATCGCGCTGACGGCGATTCCGGTATCGATCTTCATGACCGCGCTGGTGTTCAAGTACTACGGGCTGTCGATCAACACGATGACGCTGGGCGGCCTCGCCATCGCCATCGGCGGCCTCGTCGATGACGCGGTGGTCGGGGTCGAGAACGTGTTGCGCCGCCTCAAGGAAGACCGGGCGAAACACCCCGGGGGCAGGCTGCACCCGATCGAGCTGGTGGCCCACGCGACGATGGAAGTGCGTTCGGCGATCCTCTACGCCACGCTCATCATCGTGCTGGTGTTCCTGCCGCTGTTCGCGCTGCCGGGCATGGAAGGCCGCCTGTTCACGCCGCTCGGCGTCGCCTTCATCGTATCGACGCTGGCCTCGCTGGTGGTGTCGGTCACCGTGACCCCGGTACTCGCCTTCTACCTGCTGCCGCGCATGAAATCGCTCGACCACGGCGACACGCGGCTGCTGGCGTGGCTGAAGGCGGGCTACCGGCGCAGCCTGCAAACGGTGCTCAACCACCCCCGCGCGGCGCTCGCCTTCGGCATCGTCGCCGTGGTGGGCGCGATGGCGGCGGTGCCCTTCTTCCCGAAGACCTTCCTGCCGCCGTTCAACGAAGGCACGCTGCTGATCGGCCTGCGGCTCAATCCGGGGGTGACGCTGGCCGAATCGTCGGCCCTGGCCGCGCAGGCCGAGGTGCTGGTGAGCCAGGTGCCGGAGGTCGTCCACGTCGGCCGGCGCAGCGGCCGCGCCGAGCTGGACGAGCATGCCGAGGGCGTGCATGTGAGCGAGTTGGACGTGGGCATCAAGCCCGCCTCGGAGCTGACCCGCTCGGCCGACGAGATCGCCGCCGACATCCGCGCGCGGCTGGTCAACCTGCCGGCGGCCATCGCCATCGGCCAGCCGATCTCGCACCGCATTGACCACATGCTGTCCGGCGTGCGCTCGCAGATCGCGATCAAGCTCTTCGGCGAAGACCTCGACACGCTGCGCGGGCAGGCCGTCGTGCTGCGCGGCAGGCTTGCCGGCATTCCCGGCGTTGCCGACCTGGAGATAGAAAAGCAGGTGCTGGCGCCGCAGATCAAGGTTCGCGTAGACCACGCGGCGGCGGCGCAGTACGGCGTGCCGATACCGCAGATACTGACGGCGCTGCAAAGCCTCGTCGAAGGCAAGAAGGTGGCGCAGATCGTCGAGGGCGGGAAGCGCTTCGCGCTCGTCGTGCGCGTGCCCGACGCCGCGCGCTCGATCGACGGCCTGAACCGGATGCTGATCGAGACGCCGAACGGCCGCATACCGCTCGCGCGCATCGCCAGCATCGAGGACAGCGACGGCCCCAACCAGATCAGCCGCGACGACGGCAAGCGGCGCATCGTCATCTCCGCCAACGCGCAGGGCCGCGCACTCTCCGACATCGTCGAGGACATCCGCAGGGTGGTCGCCGAAACGCCGCTGCCAGAGGGCTACTTCGTCACCCTGGGCGGGCAGTTCCAGGCCCAGGAGGAAGCCTCGCGCCTGGTCGGCGCGCTCTCCGTCATGTCGCTGCTGCTGATGTTCACGGTGCTGTTCAGCCGCTACAAGTCGGTGCGCCTGTCGGTGCTGATCATGGCCAACATCCCGCTGGCGCTGGTCGGCGCGGTGATCGGGCTGTGGCTCTCCGGCCAGCCGCTGTCGGTCGCGGCGCTGGTGGGCTTCATCACGCTTGCCGGCATCTCGGTGCGCAACGGCATCCTCAAGGTCAGCCACTACCTCAACCTGATGCGCATGGAGGGCGAATCCTTCGACCACGCCATGATCCTGCGCGGCTCGCTGGAACGCCTTTCTCCGGTGCTGATGACCGCGCTGGTGACAGCCTTCGCGCTCGCGCCGCTGCTGTTCGAGGCGGAGCGGCCGGGCACCGAGATCCTGCATCCGGTAGCCGTGGTGATCTTCTCGGGCCTGATCAGCTCCACGCTGCTCGACACCTTCCTGACCCCGGCGATGTTCTGGCTGTTCGGGCGCGCGGACGCCGAACGCCTGATGGCCGACCGCGAGGCCGGCGCGCTATGAAGCCTCCACCCTCCTTCCGCATCCCCTTCCCCATTTCAACCACCCTGAAAGGACAACCCATGCTCACCATTCGCCTGCTTGCCGCCGCCACCCTCCTGAGCCTTTCCACCCTGACCCAGGCCGCCGACAGCCACGCCCATGCGCACGACCACGAACCACTGCACGGCGGCATCGTGACCGAGGTCAAGGACGTCGACTACGAGTTGGTTGCACACCACGACGTGATCCAGTTGCACGTCCGCGACCACGGCAAGGCCGTCGACCTGTCGCAGGCGGCAGCGAAGGTCACGATCCTGTCGGGCACGGAAAAACAGGAGGTCGAACTCAAACCCGCCGGCGGATATCTGGAAGCGAGAGGCGCGTTCAAAACTACCAACGCGAAAATCGTGGCGGCGGTGATGCTGCCGGGTAAGCCGACGGCTACTGTGCGGTTTGCGGTGAAGTGACGGCGTAGGGCGGTATGTGCGGGCGAGCGGGGGACGTTCCGCTCGCCGCGCTCAAGGGCACGCTGCTTGCGACACGGTGTTAGACCGCATTACGTACTCTTCGACGTGAGCCATGACTGCAATACGCAGCAAACGTAGGGTGGGCTAAGGCCGTCAGGCCGTGCCCACGCAGGATAGACCTGAGCACTATATGATGCACCCATGTCACACTATCGGCGAAGCTTTATCCCTGGAGGCACTTATTTTTTCACGGTTGCATTGGCAAATCGGCAGGCTGGCTTGCTCGTGACCGAGATCGACAGACTGCGTCGTGCCTATCGGAACACCACTGCCAAATGGCCTTTCGAAACAGTCGCAATCTGCATACTTCCTGACCATCTTCATGCCCTTTGGACATTGCCTCCTCACGACGGCAACTACGCCATACGCTGGCAGAACATAAAAAGGGGCTTTTCATCAGGGTTGCCAGCGGCGTCGGAGCGAAGCCGGAGCAAAATGGCCAAGCGTGAAAAGGGGCTTTGGCAGCGGCGGTACTGGGAACACCAGATTCGCGACGAGGCTGACCTGTCGCGGCACGTGGAATACGTTTACTGCAATCCCGTCAAACATGGGTTGGTGAAGCAGGTCAAGGATTGGCCCTATTCCTCTTTCCATCGTGACGTTCAGCGCGGCATTTTTTCGACGGATTGGGCAGGCGCTTTGGAAAGCTTTACCGGAAAATTCGGGGAGTAGAATACGTTTCCGCGTGGGCACGCTTTGCTTTGCCCACCCTACGCTTGCTCACAACCATCTGTTTTATAACAGAGTTATGCTAACTTAATGGCATTGACCCTACGCTTGCTACGCCACACGCTGGCGAGGGGTTATCTCGCAGCGCCCTTTTGTAACTCACGGTTGGCCGCCTTGCTTAATGAAGGATAGAAGCGAAGCCCCATTAATTTTTCTTCACCAAATTTATAACTAACAGTAACAAACAATTTTTCCATAGGTAGCTTGACTGGAAGGTCAACCCCAACTATTACGGGTATCGCCTTCATCGGAGGAACCGTTAGGGAATCTCTGATCAAGCTTGGACCGACGGGGCGATTTATCTGATCGGAACCAGTTTTTCCCGATGCGATACAAGAAGTGCCTTTTTGCCGCCGATTTCCCGAGGCATCGTCCCGGGAGAAGCCCTTTGGGCGCACGG
>JAVBSY010000092.1:0-25922 GCA_031556475.1 Azoarcus sp. | reverse complement strand
GCAAGGCATTGCGGGCGTATTCGCTGAACATCAGGAAGGTGGCGGTGTAGGGGATCAGGCCGCGATGCAGCGCGACGCCGTTGGCGATCGCGGCCATGCCGAACTCGCGCACGCCATAGTGAATGTAGTTGCCGCCGCCGGTGGGGCCGACACTCTTAGAGCCGGACCATAGCGTGAGGTTGGAACCGGCCAGATCGGCGGAGCCGCCGAGCAGTTCCGGTAGCTTCAGAGCATAGGCTTCGATACTGTTCTGGCTTGCCTTGCGGGTGGCGATGGTTTCGGCCTTGGCGGCGACTTCCGCCACGACCGCATCGACATGGCGCGGCCAGTCGGCGGGCAACGCACTGGCCGCGCGGCGTTTGAATTCGGCGGCGAGTTCCGGGTGCGCGGCGGCATAGGCGTCGAAGCGGATATTCCACTCGCGCTCGCGGGTGGCACCCGTGGCGCGTGCGTCCCAGGCCGCGTAAACGTCGGCGGGAATCTCGAATGGCGGGTGGTTCCAGCCGATATAGGCGCGGGCGGCGCCGATTTCGGCGGTACCGAGCGGGGCGCCATGTACGTCGTGGCCACCTTGCTTGGCCGGGCTGCCCGCGCCGATCACGGTCTTGCAGCAGATCAGTGTCGGCTTGGCGTGTTCGGCTTTGGCAGCCTGGATGGCGGCGTCGATCGCGGCTGGGTCGTGGCCTTGCACGTCGCGGATGACATGCCAGCCGTAGGCCTCGAAACGCTTCGGCGTATCGTCGGTGAACCAGCCTTCCACATGGCCGTCGATGGAAATGTTGTTGTCGTCGTAAAGGACGATCAGCTTCGACAGCCCCCATGTGCCGGCCAACGAGCAGGCTTCGTGTGAGATGCCCTCCATCAGGCAGCCATCGCCGACGAAGGCGTAGGTGTAGTGGTCGACGATGTCGTGGCCCGGCCGGTTGAACTCGGCGGCCAGCAGTCTTTCCGCCAGCGCCATACCGATGGCGTTGGCGATGCCCTGGCCGAGCGGGCCGGTGGTGGTTTCGATGCCGGGGGCGTAGCCGTATTCCGGGTGGCCGGGCGTTTTGCTGTGAAGCTGGCGAAAACGCTTGAGTTCGTCGATCGGCAGATCGTAGCCGGTGAGATGGAGCAGTGCGTAGAGCAGCATCGAGCCGTGGCCGTTACTGAGAACGAAACGGTCGCGGTCGGCCCACCCGGGATTGGCAGGGTTGTGCTTGAGATGGCGCCGCCACAGCACTTCGGCGATTTCGGCCATGCCCATCGGCGCGCCGGGGTGGCCGGAGTTTGCTTGTTGTACCGCGTCCATCGCCAGGGCACGGATAGCGCCGGTGACAGGGTTGAAGACCGGGAGCTGAGTGTTTCTGGGCGACGACATGATTTTCTCGAAACCGAAGGGGCGGCTGGAAAAAGGCGGCATTATCGCCGAAATCAGCCCATCGTTGATAGGGGGCGTTACGATCGGAAAATGCTGAATGGTTGGTCCGGAGGGTGAACCGGCTTTGTGTACTGCACTTTGGGAGCACTGCCCGGTCTTCGAATCCGTTGTCGAATCAGACCCACTGCCGGCGGTGCTCCATCAACTTCCAGATCAGCGGCGTGAGGATGAGTTGCATCGCAAGGTCGAGGCGGCCGCCGGGAATGACGATGGTATTGGCACGGCTCATGAACGCGCCGGGAATCATTTGCAGCAGATAGGGAAAATCCACTCCGCGCGGATCCTTGAAACGGATCACCACCATGGATTCGTCCAGCGTCGGCACGTCGCGGGCGATGAAAGGATTGGAGGTATCCACCACCGGCACGCGCTGGAAGTTGATGTGGGTATGGGAGAACTGCGGCACGATGTAATGCACGTAGTCATGCATGCGGCGCAGGATGGTGTCCTGTACCGCCTCGGCGGAATAGCCGCGCACCCGGGTGTCGCGGTGCAGCTTCTGGATCCATTCGAGATTGATCGTCGGCACTACGCCGATGAGCAGGTCGACGTGGCGGGCGGTGTTTACGCTGTCGGAAAGAAAGGCGCCGTGCAGCCCTTCGTAGAACAGGCCATCGGTGCCTACCGGCAAATCTTCCCAGGTGGTGAAGGTGCCCATCGGCAGGTTGTAGTGCATCGCCTGGGCTTCGCTGTGGATATAGGCACGCCGTCGCCCTGTCGCGGAATCGCCGTAGGCGCGGAACAGGTTTTCGAGGTCTTCGAGCAGGTTCGCATCCGGTCCGAAATGGCTGATGGCAGGGCGCCCTTCGCGGTCGGCCGCGTCGTTGAGCGTCTGCATTTCGTCGCGGGTATAGCGGTGAAAGCTATCGCCCTCGATGATCGCGGCATTCACGTTCTCGCGGTGAAAAATGGCCTCGAAGGTGTCCTTGACCGTCGTGGTGCCGGCGCCGGACGACCCGGTGACGGCAATGACTGGATGTTTCATGGACATAGAGGGCTCCGTGTGCGCGAGTGGGTGAAGGTGCGTGAAAAAGTCAGTCGGAGGGCAGGCCGCCGTCGGCATGTACGCGCTTGACGGCGACGACGAGCACATGCACTTCGTCGGACGACAGCTCCGGGTAGTGTTCCCGCACGATTCGATAGGCGAGGTGGTCCAGTGTGAGGTTGGCCCAGCGGTTTTCGGCGGAGAAAAAAGGCAGGATCAACGTGTATGCTTCGGCAAAAATCTCGCGGACACGGTGGTGGTGCCGACGTTCGAGGATGGGGTCATCCGCAGTCGAAGGTTGGGACATGATTATTTCCGTGAGCAAAGTAGGGTTATCGGCTGGCCGATGATACGAGGCTGTGTGCTGCAACGAAACTGCCTTGCGACCGGCGCGGTCGATTCAGGAGTGTGCTTGCAACCAGGCCCGCCACTGGGTGTACAGGCCGGGGCTTGCGGCGGCGACCACGCCGCGTTTGACCGCCGGCCCCGCCATCAACTCGCCTCCGTCGAGTGCGGCCGCCTGGCCACCTGCTTCGAGCAGGATCAGGTGGCCGGCGGCGTAATCCCACAACATCTGGCCGCCGTGCAGGTAGACGTCCAGCCGACCGGCGGCGACGAAGCACCATTCGAGCGCGCTGGAGCCGAAATTGCGTTGCGAGTAATACGGCGGGCGTACCGCCAGTTCATCGCCAAGGTGGTGGCTGATACGCTTGAAGTCGACGCCGGCTACCGCGTCGCGCAAACGGGTTGCAGTGGGGCGCAGGGGTAACTCTACACCGTTGAGAAAGGCGCCGGCACCGTGGGCAGCATAGAAGGATTCGTCGGTGATCGGGTTGTAGACCACGCCGAAACGCGGCTTATGGTCGATCAGATAAGCGATCGACACGCAAAAAAAGGGAATGCCGTTGGCGAAGTTGGTGGTGCCGTCGATGGGGTCGATGCACCATAGTCCGCCGCGCCCTTCGCTCCACAGGCGGGCTTGTGCCTCGGCGCTCATCTCCTCGCCCAGTACCGGGCCGGGGATGAGTTGCGGCAACGCCGCGCTGAAGCAGCGCTGGGATTCGATGTCGGCTTCGGTGAAGAGAGAGCCGTCGGCCTTATGGTTGCGCGCCGATTTCAGGTAGCGGGGCAGGATTTCCGCGCGGGCAACATCACGGACGAGGGATTCGAGCGCGCGGACGCGGGCGAGTCGGGCTGCGGCGGTCGTCATGTCTGGGCGTTGCGCCACTTGATCGAGCAGCCGATGCTCGGTATCTGCTCTGGCGGCCCGCCTTCGCCGGCGGCGACTCGTTGCATCGCCTCGAACAATTCGCGCCGCCCTTCCGCGGTGGCCGGGCCGCGCCCGGTGGCGTCGAGCCGGCCGCGATACTGCAGGCCGAGCGTGGCGTCGAAACCGAAGAAGTCAGGCGTGCAGATGGCGCTATAAGCCTTTGCCACCTGTTGGCTTTCGTCCAGCACGTAGGGAAAGGGGAAATCGAATTCACGCGCGATGCGCACCATGTTGTCCCAGTCGTCCTCGGGGTAGTCGGCCGGGTCGTTGGACATGATGGCGATGCTGCCGATGCCCAGTGACGCCAATTCGCGCGTGTCGCGCACGATGCGTTCGATGACCGCCTTCACGTAAGGGCAGTGATTGCAGATGAACATCACCAGCAAACCCTTTGGGCCGCGGGCCGACGCCAGCGTATGACGTTTTCCGTCCGTTCCCGGCAGGTCGAAAGCCGGTGCGGGCCAGCCAAAATCGCACAAAGGGGTGGTCAAGGACACCATAAGCGGGGCTCCCGGTAAAATGCGAGCATATTTATGGGTTATACATGATCTCATGGCGATTGACGAAAGAGCAGCCGGGCCATCCCCCTTTTCCCCACCGTGAGCGTACATTGGGAAAAGTTTGCCGCGCGGCTCATGTGCAGGGCCGCCGGTCCGGCGATGCAGCGGTATCGCCGCCGATGACGCCGATGAATTAACACGTTCAACACGTTCCGAACAGGCCAACGAGAATGCCGCCGCGTTTTTACCTTGCCGAACGCTTGCCCGCACAGGGAGAACTCTCCCTGCCCGATGCCATTGCCCACCATGCTTTTCGCGTACTGCGGTTGCGTGAGGGCGATGCCGTGGTGTTGTTCGACGGCCACGGCGGCGAGGCGCGGGCGCGCCTGGCGCTGCGCGGCAAGACCGGTTTCGCCGTGATCGAAGAGTACGATGCGGTGGAGCGGGAATCGCCGCTGGCAGTCGTTCTCGTCCAAGGGTTGGCCGGTGGCGACAAAATGGACTGGATCGTGCAGAAAGCCGTGGAGCTGGGTGTGGCCGGCGTTGTGCCGCTGGCGGCGGAGCGTTCGGTTCTGAAGCTGCATGGGGAACGGGCGGAAAAGCGCCGCGAGCACTGGCGGCAGGTCGCCATTGCCGCATGCGAGCAATGCGGCCGCAACCGGGTGCCCGAGATTGTGCCGGTGGCGACGCTGGCTGCCTGGTTGGCGGCACACCGCGACGTAGCGAAATTCGTGCTGATGCCGGGTGGCGAGCATGGTGTGGCGGGGCTGGTTCGACCGGAAGGCGTGCTTTACCTGCTGATCGGGCCGGAAGGCGGCTGGAGCGAGGACGAACTGGCGCTTTGCCGGGCGGCGGGCTGCATCGGTCTTCGCTTTGGGCCGCGTGTCTTGCGCACCGAAACGGCCGGGCTGGCGGCATTGGCGGCATTGCAGACGGTCTGGGGGGATTTTTCCTGATCGTCCTTGCCGTTGGCATTGTCAGGAACGAGGTGGAGCGCCGCCGAATTGTTGCAATTCATCGGCGAGGCGGAATGCCTACAACTTGACCATATCCGATAGAATTTCCTACTTATGACATTGACCCGATGGCTGTTGTGGGGCGATTCGATCCGTCGTCGGATGTTTCGTTTGGAGAACATTTGAAAGCCGATTCCTCCCCCGCTGTTCCGGTGGCTGACGATGCCGCTTCTCCCGCGCAGTTTGTTGCCTGGGTGCGCGGGGCGGCGCCCTATATCCATGCCTTTCGCGGCAAGACATTCGTTGTCGGCTTCGGCGGCGAGGTCGCGGCGGGAGAGCGTGCGCAAAGCCTCGCCTACGACTGCAATCTGCTCGCCGCACTCGGTATCCGCCTTGTGCTGGTACATGGCGCGCGGCCGCAGATCGACGAGGAAGTGGCCCGCCGTGGTCTCGAGGCGCGTTTTCACAACGGTGTGCGCGTAACCGATTCCGCCACGCTCGAAAGCGTCAAGGCGGCGATGGCGGTCACCCGTTTCGAAGTCGAGGCGCTGCTGTCCCAGGGCCTGCCCAATACGCCGATGGCGGGCGGTTACATACGTGTGACCGGGGGCAATTTCATCACCGCGCGTCCGATCGGCGTAGTCGACGGCATCGATTTCCAGTTCACCGGCGCCGTGCGCAAGGTGATTGCCGAGGAGATCAATGCCGATCTGGACCAGCAGAACGTGGTACTGATCACGCCTCTGGGCGTATCGCCCGCCGGCGAAATTTTCAACATGTGCATGGAAGAAGTCGCCGAGGCGGTAGCCGTGGCGCTGAAGGCGGAAAAGCTGATCTACCTGTGCGATGCGCCGGGCCTGCTCGACGGCGACGGCAAGTTGATCGACTCCGTGACCGCCGACGAGGCGCAGCGCAAGCTGGAAAGCGGCGAGGGCATGACCGAAGACCTGCACCTCTACCTGCCGTGCGCCATTCGCGCGGTGCGCCAGGGCGTGGCGCGCAGCCATCTGCTCGACCGCGACAAGGATGGCGGGCTGTTGCTGGAGTTTTTCACCCATGCCGGCGTCGGCACCGTGGTTGCACGCGATCCGCTGTTCCGCCTGCGCGAGGCCGGCATCGACGACGTGGCCGCATTGGTCATGCTGATTTCGCCGATGGAGGCCGACGGTACGCTGGTACGGCGCGGACGCGAACTGCTGGAGCAGGAGATCGAGCGTTTCACCGTTGTCGAATACGACGGCATGCTTGTCGGCTGCGCCGCGCTCTATCCGTTCAGCGAGGATAACGCCGCCGAGCTGGCCTGCCTCGCAGTGATGCCCGAATATCGTCGCAGCGGCTTGGGCGATCAGCTTTTGCGCCGTATTGAGCAACGCGCACGGGCGCAACGGCTCGAACGCCTGTTCGTTCTCACCACCCGTACCGCGCATTGGTTTCGCGAGCGCGGTTTCAGCGAAATCGGTCCCGAGGCGCTGCCGCGCCAGAAGCGCGAGCTCTATAACCTGCAACGTCGTTCCAAGGTGTTCGTGAAGGCCTTATGAGGTTCGGATTGTTACTTTCCATCGCGGGCGCTCGTCGCAGTTCGCCGGGGAGGACGGATTGAGACTGTCGCCGTGGTCGTCCTTGACCACTCTCTATGTGGGCATCGGCGCCTTCGTGGCCATCGTGCTGGCGCTGGCGGCCGGGGAGTGGCTGCAGCCGGCGTGGCCAATGATCGTTTTGTGCGCGCTGCTGATCGGTATGCTTGTCACGATGTGCACACGCCGGCATCTGCAGGCTCAGGCGCACTCGCGCTCCAGGGAAGAGGAGCGGCTGCTGGTCAAGGTGGCGTCTTTGTACGATGCCGGCGCCATTGGCCGGATCAGTGTTCTGGAGAGTGTCGGCGGGCGTTCCCAGCCGCTGCAGCAGATCGATGTGGCAGCCCGCCGCATGGCGCTGCTGCGACAGGTGGCCGAGGGGATCTACGGTGTCGAGGCCTTGTTCGATACCCAGGGGCGTCTGTCCTGGATCACGCCGTCGATCGAACGGCTTACCGGCCATACGCCGGAGGACTGCCTGGCCGCGGATAACGCGATCGCGCTTCTGGTGCACGAATCCGACCGCCGCTATTGCCTGCAGGCGGCCACGCAGGTGCTCGAAAGCGGTGGCGAGCAGCACTTCGAAATGCGTTTGGCGCGTCGCGATGGGGGCTCGGGTTGGGTGGCGTGCCGTTGGCGGCAGATTCTGGACGATGGCGGCGTGTTGGTCGGCGTGCGCATGTCCGCCGAGGACATCCAGGCGCGCAAGGAAACCGAATACAAACTGCTCGAAACGGTGGCCGAACTGCGCCGTGCCCAGGCGCTGCGCGAGCATTACCTGTCGCGCAGCAACGACGAGCGCCAGCGTATGGCGGCGCTGCTCAACTTGATCCGGCTCGGTATTCTGTTCATCGACCGCGACCACCGCGTGCTCTATTTCAACCGTGCGGTGTTGGAGATATGGGGTCACGGCCCGGAGGAGAGTCCGATCGGTTTTCGCGACGTCGTATTGCAAAGCCGGGTGCTGCCATTGGTCGAGTCCCCCGACGAACTGATCGCCCATATTCGCGCCGTGCTCGAATCCAGCGCGGTGGCGAGCGAGCCGCACGAAACCCGCCTCAAGGACGGCCGCATCATTACCGACGTGTCGGCGGTCGTTGCGGGCGGAGAAGGGCGGGGCGGCATCGGCCGGGTGTGGATTTACGAGGATGTCACCGAGCAGCACCGTATCGCCGAGCAACTCGTGGCCCTGGCCGAGCGGGATCCGCTGACGAATCTCTACAACCGCCGCCGCTTCCATGAGGAACTGGAGCGCCAGTTGGCCGAGGCCAAGCGCCACGGGGGTGTTCAGGTCGGGCTGGTGGCGATCGACCTCGATGGCTTCAAGCCGATCAACGACCGTTTCGGCCATCAGGCGGGGGACGAGGTGTTGGTCAAATTGGCCGAAGGGGTGGGGCGTATCATCCGCCGCAACGAAATGTTCTTCCGCGTGGGCGGCGACGAATTCTGCGTGCTGGTATCGAGCACGAACGAACGGGAACTGTCGGAACTGGCGAGCCGTCTTGTCGAGGGCGTCGGTGCTCTGCGTTTCACGTTCGAGGGCGAGGCGGCTGGGGTTACGGCAAGCATCGGCATTGCGCTCTATCCGATGCACGCCGATGGGGGCGAAGAATTGATCGCCGCCGCCGATGAAGCCATGTACCGTTCCAAGAACGGTGGGCGCAATCGCTGGACGGTGGCGCGGCCATACGCCGATGGCATGGCAACGCCGGCGGCTCCGGCGACTTGAGTGAGTGCGTTACCCGTGCAGGCAGGCAGTCGATGGCTGCACTAGAATATCGCTTTCGCGTGTATGAACCGCATCGTTGAAAAGGATGGAAATATGACTCGCATGGTCAATTGCGTGAAGCTCGGCCGGGAGGCGGAGGGGCTCGATTTACCGCCGGTGCCGGGAGAGTTGGGCAAGCGGATCTTTGCCAATGTGTCGAAGGAAGCGTGGCAGCAGTGGGTCAAGTATCAGACCATGCTGATCAACGAGAACCGGCTCAATCTGATGGACGCGCGGGCACGCAAGTACCTGGCCGAGCAGATGGAAAAGCATTTCTTCGGCGGAGGCGCCGATCAGGTCAGCGGTTACGTGCCGACGGGGCAGTGATTCGGCGCGACGGCGAAGAAAGTCACCAGGAAATCAGCGCAAGCGCGTTGAGAAAAACGGAACGGCCTGTTTGGTTCGTTCCGTTTTTCTTGTCCCCTTGCCTGGGGCAGACTTCGACCGAGACAGACATTTTTTGACTGTTGAGGTTTGGGAGATGCCTTTACCGGCACAGAAGCAGGCCGGCACACAAATGCGCGCCTGACCCTCATGAAGGGGAAACGCCGGCGCATGAGAATGTCACCCGAACTCGCCCCGGTGTAGGCGCATCTACTGCGCGATCAATGTAACTGAACGAAAGCAGCCGACAAGATCGGTGCGTTGACGATGTTATTATTAGGCGACGTATTATATGCCGGCGTATAAAGATGCTGGAACAAAAACACCTGGCCTTGCTGGAGAGAGCTGAACGTAGAACTGCCGCCGAGACGGGCAATATGCGTGCTTGCTTCGAAATGCTGGCGCTTGCCAGCGCGATTGACAGGGATTGCGCCGCCCGGCTTGCGCCATTCCGGCTTTCGGAAGGAAAGTTCGTGCTCTTGTTCCTTCTACATGAGCGACCCGGCGGTTTGTCGCCTCATGAACTGGCCGATAGGGCAGGCGTGACACGCGCCACGATCACCGGGCTTCTCGATGGACTCGAGCGCGACGGATTCGTCACTCGACGCTCCGGTCTCGATGATCGGCGGAAGATCGCTGTCGTGCTGACAGGGCTTGGGCGGAAGACAGCGCGCAATCTGCTCGACGAACATAGCGCATGGATCGCCTCGCTCTTTGCGGGATTCACCACCGATGAGCGCCAGACGTTCCACATGCTTTTGCAACGTATCTGGCGAAACCTCGATACCGGCGAGGAGCAACAAGGCGAGCAGGGCGCGCGGCCATGAGCGAGGGTAAAGCCCGCGGGCGCGGTGTCAAGGACATAGCGGGCGATCGTCTTGCGCAGCTCAATGCTGGCGCAGAAACTGCAACATTGACCGAATGCCTTGCGATCGATTTTGCGGCGCTCATGGGCAATGTCCTGCCGGAGATCGGTGATGATGCCCTGGCCGCGATGAAGCAGGCCGCATCGGTCGGCATCTCCCGGCGAATGCCGTTGGCCGCCAGTCTGGTCGCGAAGAGAATAGGTTTTCCCGCTTTGGAAAAGCTCGCGCGCCACCCATCGGACACGGCGCGGGGCTGGGCTTGCTTCATGATCGGTGCTGCCGAGGAAGCGAACCTTGCCCGACGGCTCGCAGCTATTCGGCCCTATGCCGACGATCCGCATTTCGGAGTGCGTGAATGGGCTTGGATGGCCGTTCGCCCACGCCTCGCCGCCGAACTGGAGAAAGCGATTGGTTTGCTGGCGGCCGATTGGGCTACCGACCCATCCGAGCGTGTTCGTCGTTTCGCCTCGGAAGCGATCCGGCCGCGTGGTGTCTGGTGCGCCCATATCGCCGCGCTGCGGCAACACCCCGAACTCGCTCTCACCGTTATCGAACCGCTGCGTGCCGATCCGGCCAAGTATGTGCAGGATTCGATCGGCAACTGGCTGAACGATGCCGGCAAGGACCGCCCGGATTGGGTTCAGGCTCTATGTGCCCGCTGGTCAACCGAAAGCCCGACCCCTGCTACAGCACGCATTTGCCGGCGTGCACTCCGATCGCTCTGACTATCAACACTGACACGGAGGCAGAACATGGCTCACTATCTGACCGAACTCTATACCGCGAAGCCGGCGTGGCTGGCGCTCTCTCAAAAAGAACGTCAGCACTTTTTCGCTGCAGTCGGTTCCGCTATGCCGGCGCTGTCAGCGCTCGGTGTGGAGCCGATCGCCTTGGGCAAGGTCGATCGATCCAGGCTGCATTCTGCGGCACAGACATTTTTCGCAGTGTGGCGTTGCTCTGATGATGCCGCGCTTGAAGCCCTTATCTCGGGTATCGCGGAATCAGGCTGGCACGATTACTTCGACACGATCAATGCCGGCGGTGAAGGTACTGATTTCGCCGGCCATCTCGCGCAGCTTGGCGAAGCCGCGTAAGGGCCGGTGTTCGAACCTTGTCGGACCAACTGATCGGGCTTGAGGCCAAACAGGACACGCTCACCATCCGCATGCCAGAAGGCCCGCAGGACATTCCGAATGTTTTCTTCTGGCTGTCGAATTTGCCGGCGCAGGGTTGAGCGCGCTTGCCAGCCCGGCTACAAACCAAAATCCGACACCGCATCGTTCCGGTTGTCGATTTCGATCAAACCCGAGGTGCCTTTGGGGATACAGGTAGTGTTCTGGGCCGAAGCCTTCGGCCCAGGGCTCAGTTCTTTCTCGCTATGATCTGTGCCGATTTCGAATATCGTACGTCGCGTCCCTGCACCAGGAAAACGACGTATTCCGAAATGTTCTTGGCGTGATCGCCGATGCGCTCGATCGATTTGGCGATGAACAGCACTTCGAGGCTGGTCGAGATCGTGCGCGGGTCTTCCATCATGAAGGTGATGAGCTGGCGCATGATGCCCTTGAAGCTGCTATCCACCTCATCGTCCTGATCCGCGATGGCCGACGCGTTGGAAATATCGGCGCGCGCAAAGCTGTCGAGCGCGCTGCGCAGCATGTCCAGCGCGAGGCCGGCGGTGTAACCCAGCTCGATGCGCGGCACAAAGGGCGCGTCGCCCGAATGCAGGCGCTTGCCCGCCTTGGCGATTTTTTTCGCCTCGTCGCCGATGCGTTCCAGGTCCGCGATCGACTTGATCACCGTCATCACCAGCCGCAGGTCCACCGCAGCCGGCTGGCGTTTGGCGATGATGTGCTGGCAGGCCTCGTCGAGTTCGACTTCCAGCAGGTTGATGCGATGGTCGCCGTCGACTACCCGCTCCAGCAGACCAAGGTTGCCGGTCTTGAAACCTTCCAGCGCGTTGGCGACCTGGGTTTCCACCAGCCCGCCCATTTGCAATACGCCGGAGCGGATCGCTTCGAGTTCGGTATCGAATTGCTTGTGAGTATGTTCGCTCATCTTGGTCACGCCGCTATGGGGTCATGCTGCTATTCACGGACGGTGCAGGTTAGCACACCAGGGTTAAGGTTTTGTTTCACGTGCGGTGATATAAGGCTCACGCGCGGGGGCGTTCGAGGCGTTCCACGCCGCCCGTGCCGGCAAGCAGCAGGGTATCGGCGCCGCGCCGGGCGAACAAGCCGTTGGTGACGACGCCGACGATCTGGTTGATGTTCGCCTCCAGCGCGGCCGGAGCATCGATCGACAGGCCATGCACATCGAGAATCAGGTTGCCATTGTCGGTCACGAAGCTTTCGCGCAGGCGCGGCTGGCCGCCGAGTGCAATGAGTTCGCGGGCGACGTGGGCGCGCGCCATCGGAATGACTTCGACTGGCAGCGGAAAGCGGCCAAGCGTAGCGACGCGCTTGCTGGCGTCGCAGATGCAGATGAAGCGGCGCGATACCGCGGCGACGATCTTTTCCCGCGTCAGTGCGCCGCCGCCGCCCTTGATCATGGCGAAGCCGCCGTCGATTTCGTCGGCGCCATCGACATAAAGCGGCAGTTCCTCTACCTCGTTGAGATCGAACAGCGCGATGCCGTGCGCGGCCAGCCGCGCAGCGCTGGCTTCGGAACTGGACACCGCGCCGCGGATGCGCGATTTGATCGTGGCGAGGCCGTCGATGAAATGGTTGACCGTCGAGCCGGTGCCGACGCCGACGATGATGCCGTCGGTAACGTCATCGAGCGCGGCCAGCGCCGCGGCCCGTTTGAGTGCGTCCTGAGTCATGGAGTTTGGCTTAAGTGAGTGGGCTTAAATGAGTGGGCCTAAATAATTAAGCTTAAATGAGTCCGTCGAATGGTTGGATCAGCACCGTGTCGCCCGCGTGTACGTCGCCAGTGGCTTCCGACAGCACGATGAAACAGTCCGCCGCCGACATCGAACTGAGCACGCCGGAGCCTTGTGCGCCGGCAAGGCCGACATGCAGCCGGCCATCGCGTCGTGTCAGCTTTCCGCGCATGAACTCGCGCCGGCCGGGGCGTTTGCGAATCGCGTCGGCGCAGACGGCCTCGAACAGTTGCGGCTCGGGCAGCGGATCGGTGCCCATCATCTTCAGCAGCGCAGCCTGCACGAACTGATAGAACGTCACCAGGACCGCCACCGGGTTGCCCGGCAGGCCGAACAGGAAAGCGTCGCCGATGCGGCCGAAAGCCATCGGGCGGCCGGGTTTGATGTCGATTTTCCAGAATGCGACCTCGCCCATGCGCGCCGTCATGTCGCGGATGAAGTCGGCTTCGCCGACGGAGACGCCGCCGCTGGTAATGATGACGTCGGCGATCTGCGCTGCGTCGGCAAAGGCGGCTTCGAGCGTGGCAGGGTCGTCGGCGATGACGCCCAGGTCGAACAGTTCGCAGCCGAGGTGGGACAGTGCGCCGAAAAGGGTGTAGCGGTTGCTGTCGTAAACCTGGCCGGGCGCGAGCGGCTGGCCGATGGAGGCAATTTCGTCGCCAGTGGAAAAAAATGCCACGCGCAAGCGCCGGTGCACCGCCACCTCGGCAATGCCGAGCGAGGCGATCAGCCCCAGTTCCGTTGGGCCGCAGCGCGTACCGGCGGCGAGCGCGACGGCGCCCACCGCCAGGTCTTCGCCCGCGCGGCGCAGATTCTGGCCGGGCCGTTGTCCGGGGGCAATCACCACGTTATCGCCGTCGCGGCGGGTTTCCTCTTGTACGACGATGGTATCGGCGCCGCGCGGAATCGCCGCCCCGGTCATGATGCGTACTGCCTGACCGTGGCCGGCGAGGCCGGAAAAAGGCTTGCCGGCCAGCGCGGTGCCGACCACGGCAAGGGTGGTGTCGGTGCCAGCGGCGAGATCGGCCGCGCGCACGGCATAGCCATCCATCGCCGAGTTGTCGTGCGCGGGCACGTTGTACGGCGCGATGACGTCGCGCGCCAGCACGCGCCCGAGCGCGGCGCGCACGGCGACACGCTCCCAGCCGGCCACGGGCGATACGTGCTCGAGGATGGCGCTTTGCGCCTGCGCGACGCTGAGGTGATTGCGGCGTTCGCCGCTTCCGGTTTGCTGGCTCATGGTCGGGTGAGGGTCGATGGGGGCGAGTGGTACGCGGGTGAATCGAATGGCATGCCGTGGCGCATGTTCGACCACGATGCCGGCATTATTACCGCATCGCGCCGGGTGCGCGAGTGTGGTGAACGACGTTGCGGCCCGGATTGGTTCAGATTTCCAGGTTGTCGATCAGCCGGGTCTGACCCACTCGGGCGGCGGCGAGCACGACGAGCGAATTGGCCAGCGGATCGTCGGCATTGGCCGGCGGTTGCAAGTCGGTGCGGCGGCGGATGGCGACGTAATCGGGCTCCCAGTCGTGATGGACGAGTTCCGCCATCGCCTCGGCTTCCAGCGCGGCAAAGTCCCGCTGTCCACCGCGCACCGCGCTGCGGATGCGATCCAGCAGGCGATACAGCCGCGGCGCTTCGGTGCGCTCGGTGGCGGACAGATAACCGTTGCGCGAGGACAGCGCGAGGCCGTCGTCGGCACGGATGGTTTCGCCTGCGCGCACTTCGACGGGCAGGGCGAACTCCCGCACCAGGTTGGATATCACCATGAACTGCTGGTAGTCCTTCTTGCCGAACAGTGCGACGTCGGGCTGTACGATGTTGAGCAGTTTCAGCACGACGGTGGCGACGCCGCCGAAGTGGCCGGGGCGGAACTCCCCTTCGAGAATGGAAACCTGCTCCGGCGCCGGCGCAACGTGGTAGCGCTGGGGTTGCGGGTACATCGCCGCCTCGTCGGGGGCGAACAGGTGAGCCACGCCGGCCGCGCGCAGCCTGTCGCAATCGGCGGCGAAGGTACGCGGGTATTTGTCGAAATCCTCCGTCGGGCCGAATTGCAGCCGGTTCACGAAGATGCTGGCGACGACGCTGTTTGCGCGCTCGCCGGCCTGGCGCATCAGCGCGATATGGCCGTCATGCAGATTGCCCATGGTGGGTACGAGGGCGACTTTGCCGGCACTGGCGCGAGCGGCACGCAGGCTTTCGATGGTGGTGTGGATCTGCATGGCGGGAACGCGAGGGTCGCTTGGCGTCGAGCGATAGGATTGAGTGACGGGGGCAGGCAGCGGTAACGGGTCGCTGGAAATCAATAGCAGTGTTCGGCGGCGGGAAAGCTGCCGTCGCGCACATTGGCAACGTAGCGGGCGACGGCTTCTTCGATGCTGGCCGCACCGGCCATGAAGTTCTTGACGAAGCGCGCCTTCTTGCCAGGATAAATGCCGAGCATGTCGTGCAGCACCAGCACCTGGCCGTTGCAGTCCGGGCCCGCGCCGATGCCGATGGTGGCCATCGTCGTCAGCATGGCGGTGATGTCCTGCGCCAGCACGGCGGGCACCATTTCCATCACCATCAAGGCCGCGCCGGCCTGTTCCAGCGCGAGAGCGTCGTTTTTCAGCCGTGCCGCGTCGGTGGCGTTGCGGCCTTGTACGCGGTAGCCGCCGAGCTGGTGCACCGATTGCGGCGTGAGGCCGATGTGGGCGCATACCGGTACGCCGCGCTCGACCAGGAAGCGCACCGTTTCGGCCATGAAATCGCCGCCTTCCAGTTTCACCATCTGCGCGCCGGCCGCCATGAGCCGGGCGGCGTTGCGCATGGCTTGATCCGGGCTTTCCTGGTAGCTGCCGAAAGGCATGTCGGTAACGACGAACATGCGCTGGCTGCCGCGCACGACGCTTTCGGTGTGGTAGGCCATGTGTTCGAGCGTGACCGGCAGCGTCGATTTTTGCCCTTGCAGCACGTTGCCGAGCGAATCGCCCACCAGCGCCATATCCACGCCGGCGCGTTCGATGAGCGCGGCAAAGCTCGCGTCGTAACAGGTGAGCATGGCGATCTTGCGGCCTTCGGCGCGCATCTTGCCAAGCTCGAAAAGGGTGATGGGCTTGTCGTCCTGGAGATAGCTCATGGGAAATTCCTGTGCGGGAGCGGAAGTTTTCCCCAACTGCGCGCAATGCACAAGTTGCATGCGACACAGGCCGGGGTGAGGTCGGGGCGTGGGGACGCTGCTGGATTACCCCGCGTAGCCGAAAAACTCCCGATGGCCGCGCATGCTTCGCAAGCGGTCGAGCAGCAGCTCGAAATCCTCTTCATTGTCGACCGGGTTGAGTACGCCGGTATCGACAACGAACAGCGGCGCGGCGTCGTATTGGAAGAAGAAGCGCGCGTAGCGTTCGGCGACGCGTTCCAGATAGTGTTCGGTGATTCGGCGCTCGGCTTCCATGTTGCGGCGGTGGATGCGTTCCATCAGCGCATCCGGTTTGGCTTCGAGATAGATCACCAGATCCGGCCGGGGGAGCGCGGCCGGCTTCATTGCGTCGAAGATGCGATGGTAAAGGGCAAGTTCGTCGCCGGTCAGGTTGAGGCTGGCGAACAGCGGGTCTTTTTCGAGCAGGAAATCCGATACCACGCGCGTCCCCTGCACGCCTGCATCGAGCCCGGCGAGCTGGTCGATGCGCTGGAACAGAAAGGAGAGCTGCGTTGGCAGCGCCCAGCGCCCGGTGTGCTGGTAAAAGCGGCCAAGGAAAGGATTGGCCTCGGGTTGCTCGAAAAGGCTTTGTGCCGGCAGGCGTTCGGCCAGCCGGTGGGCGAGCGATGTCTTGCCCGCGCCGATAGGTCCTTCGACGACGATGTAGCGTGCGTTGTCGAACATAGGTAATCCCCTCGGCTAGCTGCGGAAGATGAAATAGACCGCGCCAAGCATACACAAGGCGGCCCAAAGGTAGTCAAGCTTCAGTGGTTGTTTCATGTACAGCACGGCGAAAGGAACGAACACCAGCAGCGTGATGACTTCCTGCATGATCTTGAGTTGCCCCAGATCGAGCGCGGTGGCGCCGATGCGGTTTGCCGGTACCTGCAGCAGGTATTCGAACAGCGCGATGCCCCAACTGACCAGCGCGGCGACGTACCAGGCGCGCGACTGCAGATTCTTCAGGTGGCCGTACCAGGCGAAGGTCATGAAAACGTTGGAGGCGGAGAGCAGCAGCGCCGTTTGTAGCCAGATCGGGATGGCTTGCAGCGATGTGGGCATGGTGCGTGGCGTCGGATCAGAGGCGGGTGATGGTTTGATCGGCCACGCCGGCAAGCAGGGCGGCGGCGGGGCCGTGGCCGGGAATCGTCGCGTCGGGCGCGATTTCGACCAAGGGCTGGAGCACGAAGGCGCGCAGGTGCATGCGCGGGTGCGGTATTTCGAGGCCCGGTTCGTTCAGTACGGTGTCGCCGTATAGCAACAGATCGAGGTCCAGGGGGCGTGGCGCGTTGCGGCCGCCGTGGTGCTCGCGTACACGGCCGCCCTGGCGTTCGAAATCGAGCAGGGCGTCGAGCAGGGCGCGTGGCGAAAGACCGGTATCGAGCGCGACCACCGCGTTGATGTAGTCCGGTTGCCCGCTCACGCCGACCGGTGCGCTGCGGTAGCGTGAGGAACAGGCGATGACGCGGGTGGCCGGCAGCGCGGCGAGGTGCTCGAGCGTGGAAACGAGCGCGGCGGCCGGATCGCCGAGGTTCGCGCCGAAAGCGACGTAGGCCCGCACCGTCGAAGCGCGCGCCGGTGCAGGGGTTGTCATGCAGCTTCGCTTGGCGCCGCGCCGTTCGTGCTACCCCCGTTCGGCTTTCGCCGCCGGCGCCGGCGTTTTTTCGCCGCGTCGTCGTCGGCGGGAGCCTGACGGATCAGGGCTTCGCGTTCGTCGTGACCGGCATGGGCGAAGTCGTCCCACCATTGCGGTACGTCCGCCGGGATTTCGCCCGATTGCGCGCGCAGGCGGAGAAAATCCCAGGCGGCACGGTAGCGCGGTTGTTCGATCAGGCGGTAGGGCATTTTCCCGCCGCGTTTGTCGAAGCGCGGTTGCAGTGCCCAGATTTCCTTGATGTCGCCGACGATGCGGCGGGTGATGGCGAGCTTGCCCGCCTGGGCGTCGAGCACTTCATCCATCGCCGTGAACAGTGCCGGCTGGCTGTGCTCTCCGGCGCGTTTCTTCGTTTCCCAGTTGGCCAGCACCTCGTGCCACAGCAGCGTGGCGAAGAGAAACCCGGGCGATACCGGCTTGTCCTGGCGCACGCGCTCGTCGGTGTTTTCCAGCGACAGCCAGACGAAACGCTCGCCCAGCGGTTGTTCGAGGATGACGTCGAGCAGCGGCAGCAGACCGTGGTGCAGCCCCTCTTCGCGCAACTGCTTCAGGCACTTTACCGCGTGGCCGGAAAACAGCAGCTTCAGCATCTCGTCGAACAGGCGTGCCGCCGGCACGTTTTCCAGCAGCACGGCCATGTCGCGGATCGGCGCGCGCGCGGCCGGGTCGATGACCAGGCCGAGTTTTGCGCCAAGACGCACCGCGCGCAGCATCCGCACCGGATCCTCGCGATAGCGGGCACGCGGTTCTCCGATCATGCGCAGGGTTTTCTGCCGGATATCGGCGACGCCGTGGTGATAATCGACCACGGTTTCGGTGCTCGGGTCGTAATACAGCGCATTGGCGGTGAAGTCGCGCCGGGTGGCGTCCTCTTCCTGCGAGCCGAACACGTTGTCGCGCAGCACGCGGCCGTGCTCGTCGGGTTCCGCGTCCCGAATGGCGCGGAAGGTGGATACTCCGATCGTTTCCGCCCCGCTCAGCACATGCACGATCTTGAAGCGGCGGCCGATGATGCGCGAGCGGCGGAACAGCGCGCGTACTTCTTCCGGCGTGGCGTTGGTGGCCACGTCGTAGTCCTTGGGCGGGTGGCCGATCAGCAGATCGCGCACCGCACCGCCGACGACGAAAGCCTTGTAGCCCTTTTCCTGCAAGGCGGTGCACACCTTGCGCGCGGCCGGCGACAACTGCTCGCGGCGGATGCCGTGCTGGCCGACCGGAATCAGCGCTGGCTCGTGGCGCGGGGAGGGTGTGGTACGGCGGAAAACTTTGCGCAACAGCTTGCGGATCATCGGTGAATGGGGAGCATGCGACATAAATGCCGCATCATAACCGATACGCTCCGGCCTTCTTTCCGTGACGTGTCATGAGTGGAAGCGCCGGTGCCCATGTTGCTTGGGTTGGGCAGTTTGCCGATCGGCAGGAAACAAGCAGGAGGTCCGTGCCGTTTTGCCGCCAGGCCACCGATAAATGCTGGTCGCTTACGAAGGGGCGGTGTATGGTAAAAGACCGGATGTTTTCTTTCACTCGCAAAGGAGTCTGAAATGGGTCTGTTCAGCACCATTCTTGAAAAACTGGGATTCGGCAAGAGCGCGGTGCAAGCCGGCGCCGCCGCGGCCCCCGCGCCCACGGCAACCGCCGCTGCGCCTTCCGCCGCACCATCCGCTCCGGCGGCGCCCGCTCCCGGCGTGGCCGCGATCTCGCCGGTCGATGTGGTCACCAAGCTGGAAGGCCTGGCCGCCGCCAATCCGCAGAAGCTGAACTGGAAGGTGTCGATCGTCGATCTGCTCAAGCTGCTCGGGCTGGACAGCAGCCTCGACGCCCGCAAAGGCCTGGCGACGGAACTCGGCTGCCCCGCCGACAAAATGGGCGATTCCGCGCAGATGAACATGTGGCTGCACAAGACGGTGCTGCGCAAACTCGCGGAAAACGGCGGCAATATTCCGAAGGAACTGCTTTAAACCCGATTTGAGCTGTTCGCCTGGAAGCGGCACGGCCTTTCGTCTTCGAGACGGCGGGCCGTGCCGTTTTCATTCAAATCGTTTGCGTTCCTCATTTTTGTTCCTCGGTTCCGTTCAACTCGGCTGAATGTGCCCGGGCCGGTTTTCAGGCAGAAGTGCGCTCCGCGCGGCGCAGGCGCGCGAACCAGACCAGCAGGACGCCGACCGCGAGCACCGGCACCAGCGAGCCGATGTTCAGCAACTGCCAGCCTTGCGTCGTCACCCGCACGCCGGAGGCAAAGGAAGAAAGCGCCAGCGTGGCGAATACGCAGAAGTTGAGCGCGCCCTGGGCGCGGTCTTTTTCTTCCTGCGTGTAGGTCGATAGCGACAATGTGGAGCTGCCGGTGAACAGGAAATTCCAGCCGATGCCGAGCAGGAACAGCGCGGCGAGGAATCGGTGCAGATCGACGCCGGACAGTGCGACCGCGATACAGCCGGCGTTGAGCAGCACGCCCACGGCCATGATGGGCACGGCACCGAAGCGGCGGATCAGGTGGCCGGTGAAAAAACCAGGAGCGAACATGCCGATCACGTGCCATTCGAGCACCAGCGCGGTGTTGTCGAAGGGCAGGCCGCATACGTCCATCGCAATGGGCGTGGCTGCCATCAGCAGATTCATGACGCCGTAGCCGAGCGCACCGGCGAGCGCGGCGACGATGAAAGCGGGCTGGCGCGCGATCTGCGCCAGCGGCCGGCCGCCGTGTCTGCCTTGGCCGGCCGGCGGAGTGGGGAAGTCGATGAAACGCATCAACGTCATCGACACGGCGGCGACGACGGCCAGCGTGAGATAAACGCCGACGAAGGGCACGGCGAACCAGTTGCGCGTCAGATTGGCGAGGTTGGGACCGATGACCGCGCCGACCAGACCGCCGGCCATGACGACCGATACCGCCTTTTCACGCCAGTCCGGCCGCGCCAGTTCGGCCGCGGCGAAGCGGTAGAGCGTGGCGTTGGCATTGTAGTAGCCGGCAATCAGCGTGGCCGTGCACATCAGCCAGAAGTTGCGCGACCAGGCGGCATACGCACACAGCAGCGCGGAACCGAGCGCGACCGCGAGGCCGATCTGGAAGGAAGCGCGCCGGCCCCAGCGCCGCTGTGTCTTCGCTACCAGCCCGGTGGCAAGCGCGCCGCCGACGACGTAGCCCATGACCGGCAGCGTCGCCATCCAGGAGCGCGGGGCCATCGACAGGCCCACCAGACCGTTGATGGCGATGAAGGCGACGTTGTTGGTCAGGAACAGCCCCTGACAGGCGGCGAGCAGCCAGAGATTGAGGTTCATGCGGGTTGCGGTGTGTGCTGGCGTGCCAAGGTCAGCGCAGCGAAATGACGGGCCAGCCCTGCCGCTGGGCGTGGGCGCGCAGCGTGTCGTCAGGGTCGACCGCGATGGGGTGGGTGACGCGTTCGAGCAGCGGCAGGTCGTTGAGCGAATCGCTGTAGAACCGGCTTTGCGCGAAACCGCCGAAGTAAAGGCCGAGGGATTCCAGCCAGGCTTCGACGCGTGCGATCTTGCCTTCGCGGAAGGCCGGCGTGCCGCGTGCCTTGCCGGTGAAGGCGCCGTTTTCCTGCGCCGGAACGGTGGCGACGAGGTGTGCGATGCCGAATTCGCGCGCGATGGGGCCGGTAACGAAGCTGTTGGTGGCGGTGACGACAGCGACGAGCGCGCCGCGCGCGAGGTGCTCGCCGACCAGTGCGCGCGCCTGCGCGGAAATCATCGGCCGGATCGAAGCGTCGAGAAACTCGCGGTGCCAGGCGTCCAGTTGCGCGCGCGGGTGGCGAGCCAGCGGGGCGAGCTGGAAGTCCAGAAAGGCGTGGATGTCGAGCGTGCCGGCCTTGTAGTCCTCGTAGAAAGCGATATTGCGCGCTTCCTGCACTTCGCGGTCGAGCACGCCCTTGCCGATGAGGAACTGGGCCCAGGCGAAATCGGAATCGCCGTTGAGCAGCGTGTTGTCGAGGTCGAACAGAACGAGATCCATGGTTTTTCCAGGCAAGGCAGGGGGTTAGATGTCGAGGCCGTGCTGCATCAGTTCGCGCAGCAACGGCAGGGTGATCGGGCGCTTGTGTTCGAGCGAGGCGGCGTCGAGCGCGTCGAGCACGGCAAGCAGGCTGGGCAGGTCGCGGCGGCCGTGGCGCAGCAGAAAGGTGACGACTTCGTCGGCCAGCGGCAGGCTTCGGCGCGCGGCCAGCGCGGCGAGGATGTCGGCGCGCGAGGCGTCGTCCAGCGGCTGTACCTCGTAGATCAGGCTTTGGCCGATGCGTGTGCGTAAATCTTCGCGCAGCGCGAGGCCAAGCGGTGCGCAAGGGCCGGCGAGCAGCAGCGATTGGCCGCTGGCGCGGGCGTGGTTGAAAGCGTTGAAAAGCGCGATCTGGGCGTCGGCATCGAGTCTGTCGACGTCGTCTATGGCGATCAGCGCGTTGCCGTCATCCGGTAGGGCGCTGCCGACTGCGTCCGCCAACAGGTAATGGGCTGGTCGGCCGGCGGCTTCGGCCTGCGCCACAGTGGCGCGCAGCAGGTGGCTGCGGCCGCTGCCATGCGCGCCCCACAGGTAAAGGTGTGGCGAGGGCAGCGTGCCGGTGTCGGATGCGGCCAGCAGCGGGAGTGCGGCCAGCAGCTCGTCATTGGCGCCGCCGACAAAGTTGTCCAATGTGGGCGGTGCGTCGGCGTGAATGCGCAGGACGAGTTGCTTCATGTCCGCGACACCAGGCGGTGACCCGCGCCGGGAAAGGGCGGGGAGAGGGCATGCGGATAATCGGCGTGTTGCTGGGGCATGTTCTTTCGGGATCATGGCGCTGCTTTTCGGGCAGCACTCGTGCAGTGTCGGGCGGTTCCGGCGCGTGAGCCAAAACGGGTACGCAGCCGCTTTTCGTGGGTATCAAGTAAAATCGTGGATTGAGCGCGGGCCAGTGGTCCGCGAAAAGCCGTAAATGTAGCCAGTCGGCGCGATGCCCTCAAGTTGTCCGGGCGGCTCGCATCGGTTTGCCGGTTGGTGCAGGCACGAATCCGCAAGCTAGAGGAATGATCTTGAACACCCCGAAACCTTCCCTTTCTTATCGCGATGCCGGCGTGGACATCGAGGCCGGCGACGCCCTGGTCGACCGCATCAAGCCTTTCGCCAAGCGCACGATGCGTCCCGAGGTGCTTGGCGGTATCGGCGGCTTTGGCGCGTTGTTCGAGTTGTCGAAGAAATTCCGCGAACCGGTGCTGGTGTCCGGCACCGACGGCGTCGGCACCAAGCTCAAGCTCGCCTTTCAGTGGAACCGGCACGACACGGTGGGGCAGGATCTGGTGGCGATGAGCGTCAACGACATTCTGGTGCAGGGGGCGGAACCGTTGTTCTTCCTCGACTATTTCGCCTGCGGCCGGCTCGACGTGGCAACCGCCGCCGACGTGGTCAAGGGCATCGCGCGCGGCTGCGAATTCGCCGGCTGCGCCCTGATCGGCGGTGAAACCGCCGAAATGCCCGGTATGTACCCGGACGGCGAGTACGATCTGGCCGGCTTTGCCGTCGGCGCGGTGGAAAAAAGCGAGATCATCGACGGTACGAAGATCGTGCCGGGCGACGTGGTGCTCGGCCTTGCTTCCAGCGGCGCGCATTCCAACGGCTACTCGTTGATACGCAAGATCATCGATCTGGCGAAGCCCGACCTGGACGCGGATTTTCACGGACGCACCTTGCGCGACGTGGTGCTCGAACCGACGCGCATCTACGTCAAGCCGCTGCTTGCGCTGCTGCGCGCCATGCCCGGCGCGGTCAAGGGGATGGCGCACATTACCGGCGGCGGCATCACGGAGAACGTGCCGCGCATCCTGCGCGACGGCCTCGTTGCCCGCATCGATGCGGCGAGCTGGGCTTTGCCGCCGTTGTTCCAGTGGCTCAAGGAAGCCGGCAACGTCGAGGCACAGGAAATGTACCGTGTGTTCAACTGCGGCATCGGCATGGCGGTGGTGGTTGGTGCCGACGTGGCCGACGCCGTGGCGGCGCTGCTGCGGGCCGAGGGTGAAACGGTGTTCCGCGTCGGCCGTATCGACGTTCGCCAGCCCGGCGAAGCGGCAACGGTGGTGGGTTGAGGCTGTTTCGATCGAACCGGGCCAGTCCCTGCCTATGTCCATGCGCCGTAGTCTGATTCCGCTGTTCAGCGTTGCCGTGCTCGTTGCGCTGGGCGGTTACGCGTGGCACGCCAACCGCGCGCCTGCCGGCACGCCGGCACCGGCGGCCGCGCCCGAGGTGGTGAGCGTGGAAACCACGGCGGTGGTGGCGCAGCCGATGAACGACGAAGTGACCGCCGTCGGCACGCTGCTGTCCAACGAATCGGTCGTGTTGCGCCCGGAGGTGGCCGGACGCATTGCCGCCATCCACTTCCGCGAGGGCGCGCCGGTGGCCAAGGGCGTGATCATGGTCGAACTGGATGCGGCGGTGCAGTTCGCCGAGGTGCAGCAGGCCAAGGCGGTGCTGGCGCTGTCGGAATCCAACTACCGCCGTACCGAGGATATGTTCGCGCGCAAATTCGTCAGCCAGAGCGCGCGCGACGAAGCCTCGTCCAAGCTGGAAGTGGCGCGCGCGGCGACTGCGCTGGCCGAAGCCCGCTACGACCAGACGCGCATCCGTGCGCCGTTTGCCGGCATCGTCGGCATTCGCAACATCAGCGTCGGCGATTACGTCAAGGAAGGCGATACGCTGGTGAATCTGGAGGATATCGGCACGCTCAAGGTCGATTTCCGCCTGCCGGAGCTTTACCTGCAACGTGCCCGGCCCGGGCAGGGGTTGGAGGTGACGAGCGACGCGATGCCCGGCCAGCGTTTTTCCGCCACCGTCGATGCTATCGACCCCCTGGTGGATGCCGGTGGCCGTTCCGTGGTGATGCGGGCGAAGCTGGATAACCGTGATAGCCGGCTGCGCCCTGGCATGTTCGCGCGCGTGCGCCTGATCCTGAAAGAGCGGCCGAACGTCGCGGTGGTGCCGGAGCAGGCGCTGATGCCGGCGGCGGGCAATAGCCAGTTCGTATATCAGGTGGCGGATGGCGTGGCGAAGCGGGTGGAAGTGAAAACCGGCAACCGGCGCGGCACGTGGGTGGAAATCGTTGCCGGGCTGGCGCCGGGCGACGCCATCGTTACCGCCGGCCATCTCAAACTGCGCGACGGCGCGGCGGTGAAGGTGCTGCCCGGGGACGGAATGGGCGGCATGAATGGCGTAAGTGGCGCGGGCAATAGTGGCACGGGTGGCACGGCGCCGCCCGCCGCGCCCGGCTGACGAGGGCACGCGGCGATGGTCCTGTCCGACATCTGCATCCGGCGTCCGGTGTTTGCCACGGTGCTTTCGCTGCTGTTGCTGCTGATCGGGTTGATGTCGTGGTCCCGCCTCACGGTGCGGGAATATCCGAATATCGACGAACCCATCGTTACCGTCGATACCACCTACACCGGCGCCAGCGCCGAGATCGTCGAATCGCAGGTCACGAAGCCGCTGGAAGATTCGCTCGCCGGCATCGAGGGCGTGGACGTGTTGTCCTCGATCAGCCGCCAGGAGCGCAGCCAGATCACCGTGCGTTTTCGCATCGAGCGTTCGGCCGACAGCGCCGCGGCCGACGTGCGCGACCGCGTTTCGCGTGTGCGCCGGCGGCTGCCGGACGATGTCGACGAGCCGGTGATCGCCAAGGTTGAGGCCGACGCAAACCCCATCGTTTGGGTCGTGTTCTCGTCCGACAAGCACAGCCAGTTGGAAGTCAGCGACTTTGCCAACCGCATCGTCAAACCCCGGCTGCAAACGCTGCCCGGCGCCGCCGACGCGCGCCTGTACGGCGAGCGCCGCTATTCGATGCGGGTCTGGGTGGACCGCGACCGCCTTGCCGCTTTCGGCCTGACGCCACAGGACGTGGAAGACGCCGTGCGGGGGCAGAACGTGGAGTTGCCTGCGGGGCGCATCGAAAGCCGTGCGCGTGAATTCGCCGTTGTCGCCCGCACCGATCTGACCGAGCCGGCCCAGTTCGAGGCGGTGGTGGTGCGCCAGCCGCCAACGCCGGACGGCTACCCGGTGCGTATTGGCGACATAGGCCATGTGGAAGTGGCGGCGGCGGACGAACGTTCGCTGGTGCGCTTCATGGGGCGGCCTGCGGTTTCCATCGGTCTCATCAAGCAATCCACCGCCAATCCGCTCGACCTCAAGCGCGCGTTGGTCAAGATGATGCCCACGCTGGAGGCCGAACTGCCCGAAGGCATGCGGATCGACATCGCCAACGACTCCACCGTGTTCATCGACCGCTCCATCGAAGCGGTGTTTTCCACCATCTGGGAAGCGGTCGCGCTGGTCGCGCTGGTGTGCCTGTTCTTCCTGCGCAACTGGCGCGCCATGCTGGTGCCGCTGGTGACGATTCCGGTATCGCTGGTGGGCGCGTTCGCCCTCATGCTCCTGTTCGGCTTTTCCATCAATACGCTGACGCTGCTCGCGCTCGTGCTCGCCATCGGATTGGTCGTCGACGACGCCATCGTCG
>JAVBSY010000019.1:0-46385 GCA_031556475.1 Azoarcus sp. | reverse complement strand
ATTGCCGTCATCGCCGCCCGGTTCTCCACCCGGCGACGGTGGCATCCCAATGGATGGCGCTTGCTCGGCGCGGCCGGCAGCAACGGCTTGATTCGCTCCCACAATGCTTCGGATAACGCCCACTGCGCTGACATCTTCCTGTGCTCCTCAAGTCTAAACCGTGATTATCACCTATTGGGATAGGTTCTAAGTATAACTTAGTCATTTTGCGTGCGCCGGAGAGGGGACTGACTGCATTTTCGTCATTAGGCTATCGAGCAGATGACTCAGCATTGCCACCTACGCAAGCCTCCACATCTGTTCATCGTAGCGAACAACAATACTGATGCAGTTTCTGACCGGGTTCGCGCGATCAAGCTGACGAAAGACTCTCATGAAGTTTTGATTGACAGGAACTCCCGACTCCCCCATCAGCCAACGCATCGCCTGAATGAACTGTCCGTGCCAGAACAATGCAACCTGTCCTGCTCCTTGTTGTGCAAGCAGCGCCAGCCCGTCGACTGCCCCCTGAACATGACCCAAAAACGCGGCGAAGGACTCGGCTCCTGGCCCATCGACATAATCCGGATCTGCTGCGCCCCAATATGCCTTCACCCAACCGAGCCGTTCGGCACTCGTAGTGCCCCTGCAGCGCTCGGGGCATAGGCAGGTAAACTCGTGAATCGGCCATTCGTCGGCCGGCACCCCCGGAAAACGCGAAATCACCGGGGCAGCCGTCTGCTTGGCGCGAAGGTACGGTGAAACAATGATTCTATCGGGGGTGACAGCGTGCTCGACAGGTAGTCAGCCTGAGACAGACCAAATTCAGTCAGGGGAATGGACGCCGGGTCATCGGAAGTCTGGCCCGCGTTTGCAGCACTCTCCCCATGCCGGATCAGATGAACAACTAGCGAACAATCCATACAGTAGTGATTCCTGGAGCCTCCGACTCTCAAACACCAGCGCTCATGCTTCTCCTGCACTTTCATGACCGTCGATACTCGCAAGCACCTGGAAATAAAAAGCCACCTCGTTGAGGTGGCCTTCTAAAAGTTTTATTCCCACGAAATCTAGACTTTTAGGAAAAATCTAGACAATCGTGGGATCCTACAAATCTCAAACATCAATATTCTGCGCATACAGCGCATTCCCCTCAATAAACGCCCGGCGAGGCTCCACGTTGTCGCCCATCAACGTGGTAAAAATTTCATCCGCAGCGATAGCATCATCAATCTGCACGCGCAGCAAACGGCGAACACCGGGGTCCATCGTGGTTTCCCATAGCTGCTCGGGGTTCATTTCGCCAAGGCCTTTGTAGCGCTGCTTGGTCAGGCCGCGTTCGACTTCGGCCAGCAGCCAGGCGATGGCATCGGCGAAGCGGGCGATAGTCTGTCGTTTTTCGCCACGGCGGATTTCAGCGCCGGGGCCGATGAGGCCGGTGATGGCTTCGGCGGCGTTGCGGATGGTGCGGTAGTCGCCGGAGACGAGGAAGTCGGTTTCGATCCAGCCGAATTTGCGGTTGCCATGATGCAGGCGCTCGATGGCGAGGCGCCAGCCTTCGGTTTCGTCGTGGTATTCGGCGCGGATTTGCAGCCCTTCGGGCAGGTGGGGCTGGATGCGCGCGGCGGAGTCGCGGGCGGTGGCCTCGTTTTCCAGATCGATGCCGATATCGTGGGCCAGCATGGCTTGCAGGATTTCGGGATCGATGTAGCTGGCGAGCCGGCGGATGACGGCTTCGGCGAGGAGGTAGGAGCGGGCGAGGCCGGCCAGCGCTTCATCGGCGATGGGGGTCGCGCCTTCGCTCGGGAGGAGCGCGGCGCCGTCCAGCGCGAGCTTGAGCAGGTGGCCGTTGAGTTCGTGGTCGTCCTTGATGTAGATCTCGTTCTTGCCGTGCTTGATTTTGTACAGCGGCGGCTGGGCAATGTAGATGTGGCCGCGTTCGACCAGTTCGGGCATCTGGCGGTAGAAGAAGGTGAGAAGCAGCGTGCGGATGTGAGCGCCGTCGACGTCGGCGTCGGTCATCAGGATGATGCGGTGGTAGCGCAGCTTTTCGGGTTTGTAGTCGTCCTTGCCGATGCTGGTGCCGAGCGCGGTGATGAGGGTGGCGATTTCCTGGCTTTGCAGGAGCTTGTCGAAGCGGGCTTTTTCGACATTCAGGATTTTGCCCTTGAGCGGCAGGATGGCCTGGAACTTACGGTCGCGGCCCTGCTTGGCGGAACCACCGGCGGAATCGCCCTCGACCAGGTAGAGCTCGCACAGGGCGGGATCTTTTTCCTGGCAATCGGCAAGCTTGCCGGGCAGGCCCACGCCGTCGAGCACGCCCTTGCGGCGGGTCATTTCGCGCGCTTTGCGCGCGGCGTCGCGCGCGCGCGCAGCCTCGACGATCTTGGCGCAGATGGTGCGGGCGTCGATGGGGTTTTCGAGGAGAAAGTCGCTGAGCTTGTTGGCGACGACTTCTTCCACCGCTGGCCGGGCCTCACTCGATACGAGCTTCATCTTGGTCTGGCTGGCGAACTTGGGGTCGGGCATCTTGACCGAGAGCACGCAGGCGAGGCCTTCGCGCATGTCGTCGCCGGTGATGTCGACTTTGGCCTTTTTGGCGATTTCGTTTTCTTCGATGTATTTGTTGATGACGCGGGTCATCGCCGCGCGCAGGCCGGTGAGGTGGGTGCCGCCGTCCGCCTGCGGGATGTTGTTGGTGAAGCAGAGCACCTGTTCGGCGTAGCTGTCGTTCCACTGCATGGCGACTTCCACGGCCATTTCGGCGTCGTGCCCGGCGCCAGTGGCGATGCGGGTGGTGCCCTCGGCATAAAAGACGGTGGGGTGGAGCACGCTCTTGGCGCGGTTGATGTATTCGACGAAGCCTTTCACGCCGCCAGCGAAGGCGAAGTTTTCTTCCTTGCCGGTGCACTGATCCACCAACCGGATCTTGACGCCGTTATTGAGGAAGGAGAGTTCGCGCAGGCGCTTGGCGAGGATGTCGTAGTGGAATTCGATGTTGCCGAAGATTTCGTCGTCGGCAAGAAAATGCACTTCGGTGCCGTTGCGGGTGGAGTCGCCGAGTATTTTCAGCGGGCTGGTTTCGACGCCATCGACGATTTCGATGACGCGCTCTTGCACCGCGCCGCGATGGAATTCGAGGAAGTGCCGCTTGCCGTCGCGCCGGATGGTCAGGCGCAGCCATTTGGACAGCGCATTGACGCAGGAGACGCCGACGCCGTGCAGGCCACCGGATACCTTGTAGCTGTTCTGGTTGAACTTGCCGCCGGCGTGGAGCACGCACATGACGATTTCGGCCGCGCTGCGCTTGGGCTCGTGCTTGTCGTCCATTTTCACACCGACGGGGATGCCGCGCCCGTTGTCGGTGACGGAGATGGAACTGTCGGCGTGGATGGTGATGACGATGTCGTCGCAATGGCCGGCGAGCGCTTCGTCGATGGCGTTGTCGACGACTTCGAACACCATGTGATGCAAGCCGGTACCGTCCGAGGTATCGCCGATGTACATGCCGGGGCGCTTGCGCACCGCCTCCAACCCCTCCAACTGCTGGATGCTGGATTCGTCGTAGCGGTTGTCGGCCGGCTCGGGTTGATTGGATGGGTTCTGCGGCTGTTGCGGTTCGGACATGATCGTCTCGGGTGATCTGAGGGATGGCCTTCGCGGGCGGGAAAGCGCCAAGCCCGGCTTATGGCCGGACTCGCGCGGACGACAGGGCGGATGCGGATCAGATCCGCATCGGCATTACCACGTACTTGAAACGCTCGTTGCCGGGCAGCGTGATCAGCGCGCTCGAATTGCCGTCGTTGAAGCGCCACTCGACGGTGTCGGACGAGAGGTTGTTGAGTACGTCGAGCAGGTAGGTGACGTTGAAACCGATATCCAGGGTTTCGCCGTGGTAGTCGATTTCGAGTTCGTCCTGCGCTTCTTCCTGCTCGGCGTTGGTACTGACGATTTTCAATGCGCCATCGGACAGCACCATACGCACACCATGAAACTTCTCGTTCGTGAGAATGGCGGCACGGGCAAGCGAGGCGAGCAAGGGCTGCCGGTCGAAAACGATGAGCTTGGGATGGTTCTGCGGTATCACGCGTTCGTAGTCGGGGAATTTGCCGTCGATCAGCTTGGATACGAGTTCGATCGGGCCGAAGCGGAACACCGCCTGGTTGCCCGCAAGGGTGATTTCCAGCGGATCGTCGCTGTCGGCAAGCTGGCGCGCCAGTTCGAGCACCGTCTTGCGCGGCAGGATGGCTTCGGTGCGTGCGCTCACCGGGGCGTCGAGCTCGCCGGCCACATAGCCGAGACGATGGCCGTCGGTGGCGACCATGCGCAGTTCGTTGCCGTCGGCGATCAGCAACAAGCCGTTGAGGTAGTAGCGGATGTCCTGCTGCGCCATCGAGTAGGACACCTGGGCGAGCTGGCGCTTGAACGCGCGCTGGGCGACTGTGAGACGCACGGCGTCGCCGTCGGGCAGGCTCATGCGCGGGTAGTCGGCGGCGGGCAGGGTTTGCAGTTGGAAGCGGCTCTTGCCGGCCTTGACGATCAGGCGCTTGTCGTCGAGCGTCAGGTTGAGGTCGATGCCATCGGGCAAGGCGCGCAGGATGTCTTGCAGCTTGCGCGCGCCGACGGTGATCGCCACGTCCTCACCACCGATGTTGCCCGCCGTGGTGGTACGAATCTGGATTTCGATATCGGTGGCGAGCAAGGTGAGCTGTTCGCCCTGTTTTTCGATCAGCACGTTCGAAAGGATCGGCAGGGTGTGGCGTTTTTCGACGATGCCAGCAACCGACTGTAACGGGGCGAGCAGCGCGTCGCGGGTGGTGTTGAGCAGGAGCATGGTCTCGTTAAGGTTGGTGGGTTGATCGAAAACGGCTGGTTTCAGCCGCGGAGAACCTGGGTCAGCACATGAACGTCGTGGTTCAACTGATGATCGTTGAGCCGCAGCTCGGCGATCGTGCGACAGGCGTGAAGCACAGTGGTATGGTCGCGCCCGCCGAAGGCTTCGCCGATCGCCGGCAGCGACATCGGCGTGAGCTCCTTGGCCAGCCACATTGCCACCTGCCGCGGGCGGGCGATGACGCGGGTGCGTTTTTTCGAGTGCATGTCGGCAACCTTGATCTTGTAGTAGTCGGCGACCGTTTTCTGAATGTGGTCGATGGAAAGCTGGCGGTTGTGCGCGTTGAGCAGATCCTTCAACGCCTCCTTGGCCACTTCCAGCGAAATGCCACGCCCGTGGAAACGGGCATAGGCTACAACCTTGTTCAGCGCACCTTCCAGTTCGCGCACGTTCGAGCGCAGATTCTTGGCGATGAGGAAGGCGACGTCGTCGTCGATCGTCACCCGCAGTGCCTCGGCCTTCTTCTTCAGGATCGCCACGCGCATTTCCAACTCGGGCGGCTCGATCTGCACCGTCAGCCCCCAGTCGAAACGCGAAATCAGCCGATCCTCCAAGCCCTGGATATCCTTCGGATAGGTATCACAGGTAATGACGATCTGCTTGCGCGCCTCGGTCAGCGCGTTGAAGGCGTGGAAAAACTCTTCCTGCGTGCGGTTCTTGTTGTTGAAGAACTGAATATCGTCGATCAGCAACAGATCGAGCGAACGGTAGTAACGCTTGAAGGCGTCGAAGCTCTTCTGCTGATAGGCGCGCACCACGTCGGCATAGTAATCCTCGACGTGCACGTAGCGGATCACGGCGCGCGGGTTGTGGCGATACACCGCGTTGCCGATGGCGTGGATCAAGTGCGTTTTGCCCAGACCGACGCCACCGTAGATGAACAGCGGGTTGTACGAGGTGCCGGGATTCTGCGCCACCTGCATGGCGGCGGCGCGCGCAAGATCGTTGGCGCGGCCGGTAACCAGCGTATCGAAGGTGAAATCGGGGTTCAGCCGCGTCTTCTCGTAGACGGGCTCGGCCAGAGTCGGCTCCGGCGCACGCACAGCAGCAGGCGGCGCGGCTTCGTTGCCCTCCGGTTGCTGCTGCTTGGCGGGCACGGCGTCCACGGTAGCAGCCGTCGCGCGGCGATCATTCACGGCCGCGGCGGGCAAGCGCAAATCCAGTTGCAGCGGCGCCGCATGAAACTCCTCGCCCAACTCGCCGATGCGGCGCAGATAGCGTTCCCGCACCCATTGCAGAACGAAACGGCTGGGCGCGACGAGCGTGAGCGAAGGCCCAGCGTCGCCGCTACCTTCGCTGGCGTGCAATACCTTGATCCAGGTCTTGAACTGCTGTTGCGGCAGTTCCTGCTCAAGGCGCGACAGGCAAAAGGTCCAAAAATCTCGATTCACGGAATGGGCGGTCAGTGCTTGCAATACAACTCTCGATAACTCTCAACAGGCACGCCCATTTCGCATCCACAACGAACACCGGGCAGGCGAGAATTTGTTTGAAGACTCGTTAGGAAAATGTTCGCCGGGCGGCCCTGCAAGCCGATAATGCCAACGGCCCGCACCAGCCCCTCCATGCCGACAAACACATAAATGGTGGATTTTACCCGTCACGGCCAGACCTATCCACCGCAAAAAGGAAAAGAAAGGAAAAAATGTTCTTGACAAACATGTAATTATGCACTGAAATTCTGCGTTTGACTCAAGTCCACGGTCCGATCATGAAACGCACTTATCAACCTTCCGTCGTCCGCCGCAAGCGCACGCACGGCTTCCTGGTCCGTATGAAAACCCGTGGTGGCCGCGCCGTGATCCGCGCCCGCCGTGCCAAGGGTCGTCATCGCCTCGCCGTTTGAGGTGACGAAGGCTGCGAGCGCCGACCAGCGCTTTCGCAGCGCATACAGACTGCACAAAACGGATGAGTTTTCATCCGTTTTTGCTTTTCGGAAGGCATTGCGCGGCCAGTTCCTCATGCTCCACTACCGGCCGAACACACTGGAAACCGCCCGACTTGGCGTAGTCGTAGCAAAAAAACTCGCCAAGCGCGCCACCGCGCGCAATCTCGTCAAGCGTATCGTCCGCGATGTGTTTCGGCGGGAAAGAGCGGCACTGCCGGCCTGCGATCTCATCATCCGTTTGCATGCAGGCATCGACAACGCCACTCGCGCCGATATTCACCGCGACGCGCGGCAACTGCTGGAACGCTTGCCACGGCAATGAGAAGCCTGCTGATCGGATGCCTGCGCCTGTATCGCTACCTCGTCAGTCCCTGGCTGGGGCGAAACTGCCGCTTTCATCCCAGTTGCTCGGCATACGCGATCGAAGCCGTGCAGCGTCACGGCACACTGCGCGGCGGCTGGCTCGCCCTTCGCCGGGTTGGCCGCTGCCACCCTTTTCACCCAGGCGGGTATGATCCCGTTCCCTGACCAACGACCAAACGCCCCGAATCCGATGGATCATCGCCGCCTCGTCCTGCTCACCGTCTTCCTGCTCTCCCTGTTCATGCTGTGGGACAGCTGGATCAAGCACAACCAACCGGCATCGGCGCCCGCAGCCACGACTGCGGCCGTATCGGGCCAACCCGGCGCGACCACGGCCGATGTGCCCGGCGCCGTGCCGGCGCCAAGCGCCAATCTAGGCGGCAACGCTCCAACATCCGCGGTCGAGCAGACCGTCGCGTCCGTCATGCCACGGGCTACCGTCAGCACCGACATGTTCCGCGCCGAAATCTCCGCCGCTGGCGGCGACATCGTCCGCCTCGAACTCACGCACCATCACGCCAGCGACGACAAGACAAAAGGCTTCGTCCTGCTCGACGACGGCGCCCACCATCTCTACAACGCGCAGTCCGGCCTGATCGGCACCGACCTGCCCAACCACAAGACCACATTCACGCTGCCGTCGGGCGATCTGACGCTGAAAGACGGCGAGGATACGCTGACGCTGCGGCTCGAAGCACCGGCGCAAAACGGCATCCAGGTCGCCAAGCTGCTGACTTTCCATCGCGGCAGCTACCTGGTGGACGTGCGCTATGAGATCACCAATGGCGGCACCCAGGCGATCGCGCCGCACGCCTACTTTCAGATCACCCGCGACGGCAAACCCGCCGAGCAAGTAGAAGCCTTCGGCGTGCATACCTTCACCGGCCCGGCCTTCTACACCGACGCAGAAAAATTCCACAAGGTCCAGTTCGACGACATCGACAAAGGCAAGGCGAAATTCCCGCAGCCCTCGAACAATGGCTGGGTAGCGATGGTGCAGCACTACTTCGTCAGCGCCTGGCTGCCTGAAAACAACGTGCAACGCGAATTCTTCGGCCGCAAGGTCGGCAACGATCTCTATTCCGCCGGCGTCATCGTGCCGGTGGAGAACATCGCGCCAGGCGCTACCGGCACGGTCCGTTCCCGCTTCTACGCCGGTCCGCAGGAACAGGACAAGCTGCAGAACATCGCCCCCGGCCTCGATCTGGTGGTCGACTACGGCTGGCTGACGATCATCGCAGCCCCCTTGTTCTGGGTGTTGTCCTGGTTCCACCGGCTCACCGGCAACTGGGGCTGGTCCATCATCCTAGTTACGGTGGTGCTCAAACTGCTGTTCTTCCCCCTGTCCGCGGCCAGCTACAAATCGATGGCCAAGATGCGCGTGCTCGCGCCACGCCTGCAGCGGATGAAGGAGCAATACGGCGACGACAAAGCCAAGATGCAGCAGGAAATGATGAATCTCTACCGCAACGAGAAAATCAACCCGCTCGGCGGCTGCCTGCCCATCCTCGTCCAGATCCCCGTCTTCATCGCCCTCTACTGGGTACTGCTCGGCAGCGTCGAAATGCGTCAGGCGCCGTGGCTCGGCTGGATTCAGGACTTGTCGGTGAAAGACCCGTACTACATCCTGCCGATCATCATGGGCGTGTCCATGCTGGTGCAGACCAGGCTCAACCCCACGCCGCCGGATCCCTTTCAGGCCAAGTTGATGATGGCGATGCCGATCATCTTCACCGTCATGTTCCTGTGGTTCCCGTCCGGCCTCGTACTGTACTGGGTCGTCAACAACCTGCTGTCCATTGCTCAACAATGGAAAATCACCCGGATGATCGAGGGTGCCAAACCGAACACCGGCAAATCCTGACGCCTCGCCCGACACCATTGCCGCCATCGCAACAGCACCGGGGCGCGGCGGCATTGGTGTCATCCGTATTTCCGGGCGCGGGCTCGATGCTTTCGCTCAAGCCCTGACCGGACGAGCCCCGCAGCCACGTTTCGCCACCCTGGCCCGCTTCCTCGATGGCCACGGCGAGGCGATCGACCACGGCATCGCGCTGTTTTTCCCTGGCCCCGCCTCATTTACCGGCGAAGACGTGCTCGAACTCCAGGGCCACGGCGGACCGGTGGTGCTGCGCCTGCTGCTCGAACGCTGCCTTGTCCTCGGTGCGCGTCTGGCCGAACCCGGCGAATTCACCCGACGCGCCTTTCTCAACGGCAAGCTCGATCTCGCCCAGGCGGAAAGCGTGGCCGATCTGATCGAAGCCTCCACCGCCGCCGCTGCCCGTTCCGCGATACGCTCCCTGTCGGGACGTTTCTCCGACGAAATCCATCGCATCCGCGACGCACTGATCGACCTGCGCATGCTCGTCGAAGCCACGCTCGATTTTCCCGAGGAAGACATCGAATTCCTCGAACAGGCGCGCGCCTTGCCACGATTGGCCGCCATCCGCAGCGAACTCGGAGGCGTACTCGACCGCGTCTGCCAGGGCGCCTTGCTGCGCAGCGGATTGAACGTGGTTCTGGTCGGCGAGCCGAACGTCGGCAAATCCAGCCTGCTCAACCAACTGGCCGGCGAAGACCGCGCGATCGTCACCGACATCGCCGGCACCACACGCGACGCGGTACGCGAAACGATCCAGATCGAAGGTATCCCGCTGCACATCATCGACACCGCAGGCCTGCGCGAAACGAACGACGCGGTCGAACGGATCGGCATCGAACGCACCTGGCGTGAAATCGACCGCGCGGACGTGATCCTGCGGCTGGTGGACGCAACTCACCCGGATACCACCACCGGAGCAATCGACTCGCGCCTGCCCCAAGGCGTCGAACGCATCGTCATCGAAAACAAGAACGACCTCACTGACCTTCCTTCCGGCCGAATCGAACACGACGGCCAGATACGCCTGCGGATATCGGCTAAGCACGGGAAAGGCATCGACCTGCTGCGCCAGGAACTGCTACGCATTGCCGGCTGGCACAGCCACGGCGAAGACACGATCCTCGCCCGCGAACGCCACCTCGTCGCGCTCCGGCAAGCGCTCCAGCATGTCGTAGAAGCAGAGGAAAACCCGACAGCACTGGAACTGTTCGCCGAGGAACTGCGGCTGGCACAAACGGCACTGGGCGACATCACCGGCGAATTCACCGCCGATGATTTGCTTGGCGTCATTTTTTCGCGCTTTTGCATCGGGAAGTAATGTAGCCTCCAGAGAAGTCCAAAGACTTCCAAGAAGATCGCTAACTACATATAAATAAAGGAATTATTGTTTTCATGACTCCAGGCGAGTACAGTTAGAGCCACGGATTTTTATGTCCAAGTATATGTCCAAGTGCATGTAAATCGCATGCTCCCCCGCTACTTGGACATACGGAGACAACCATGGCCCTTACTGACACCGCGCTGAAAGCGCTCAAACCCCGGGAGAAGACCTACGCCGTCAGCGACGAACGTGGCTTGTCCGTCGAGGTGTTTCCCACAGGCGGAATCGTGTGGCGCTACCGATACCGGCTTCACGGGAAGTACGAGAAGCTGACGCTCGGCAAGTACCCGGCGCTCACGCTGAAGAATGCGCGCCTCATGCGGGACGAAGCCGCCCGAGAGGTTGCCCTGGGGCAATCCCCTGCGCAGAACAAGCAGCACAGCAAGAAGCTGGATTCGGGGGACACGACGGTCGAAAAGTTCGCCGAACGTTTTTTCAAAGACATCCAGGCGCGGGACCGGAAGGACAACACCATGCCCCGCCGCTATCTGGAAAAGGACATCCTGCCGTACCTCGGCGCCAAACCGATCAAGGACGTCACGGCCGAGGATGTTCGTCAGGTGATCTGGAAGAAAAAGGAACAGGGGTTCGATGCCGCGGCCGGCCAGGTCCGTGGCCTGCTCAAGCGCATGCTCGATTACGCGGTCACCTGCGGCCTGCTCAATCACAACCCGGTGATGGCGCTGCCGATGCGGCATGTCTATCGCTCATCGGCGCGGGAGCGAACCCTGTCGCCGCAGGAAATTCAATGGTTCTTGCAGACCGTGCAGATATCAAACATCCGGCGCCAGTTCAAGATCGCCCTGCAGTTGATCCTGATGACCCTGGTGCGCAAATCGGAGTTGATGCTTGCCTTGTGGAAAAACGTCGATTTCGATGCCGCCGAATGGCACATCCCGCTTGAGAACTCAAAGACCGGAAAGCCGCACATCGTCTATCTGCCAAGACAGGCGATGGCTCTGTTCAAGGAACTGAAAACCTTGGCCGGAGGCAGTGAGTGGGTTCTTCCGGGACGCGGGACGCTGCTCCGGCCCTTCGCCCACAACGCGCTGAACCAGGCGCTGAAAGTATCTCTTCAGGGCCAGGACATCCCCGCATTCACCATCCATGACCTGCGCCGCACCGCCTCCACGTTGCTGCACGAGAAGGGCTGGCCGTCCGACGTGGTGGAAAAAGCGCTCAATCACACCATCGGGGGTGTGCGCGGGATATACAACCGCGCCGAATACGCGGAGCAACGCAAAGCGATGCTGCAATTCTGGGCCGACTACATCGACACGCTGGCACCGACCAGCCGGCTTGTCGTGCAGCCGCATGATTCCGCCGCACGACAAGCCGAATTCACCAACTTGCCAAATTTAACCTAGTAGGTTAGTATCACCATGGAAAAGGGTACGCCTCATTGCAGGCTGTCAATCGTCAAGGCACTGATTCAGGCAGGCAAGGTCAGAGCCACGTTCTCCGCACTGACCGGCGGTGCCGCTTTGGGCTTCGATTTCGAAGGAATGCTCGACGTGGTTCAGGCACTGACATCGCAGGATTTCTACAAAAGCATGACCACGCATACGGACCACCGCATCTGGCAGGACGTCTATCGCCCACGTACCGCTGCGGGAGAGGTCTATTTGAAACTCACAGTCATCGATGATGTGCTGATCGTGTCCTTCAAGGAGTTGTGAGCATGAAGTGTCCCGTTTGTGGTGGTGCCGAACTGGTGCATGACACCCGCGATCTGCCTCACATCTACAAAGGAGAATCGACACGCATCGTTGCCGTGACCGGCGACTACTGCCCGGCCTGCGGCGAAGCGGTGCTCGATGCCGCCGAATCCTCGCGTGTCAGCGCGGCCATTCTGGAGTTCAACAAACAGGTGAATGCCGCGATCGTCGATCCGGGTTTCATTGCCGGCGTGCGCAAGAAGCTCGCGCTGGACCAGCGCGAAGCCGCCGCAATCTTCGGTGGTGGTGTGAATGCCTTTTCCCGCTATGAAAACGGGAAGACGAAGCCGCCGCTGGCGCTGGTGAAATTGCTCAAAGTGCTTGATCGCCATCCTGAACTGCTGGACGAGATCCGAATGGTCTGATGAAGTGGTGGTTTTAACCACCATGCGCTTGCGTGACGAATGGCCGTGCCTTTTCGATCGACAACGACAATCGCCGTCGAGCCCCGTTACAGAAGCGCTTTTGCAGGCAGGGCCATTCCCCTTATCGCCCTTCCCTTCCAAGCCCTTTGGGGAACATCGACAGCTTGCCGCAAACGGCGATCTAGTCGCGAGCAAATCTGTAACCACAACACCTAGCCGATTCGGCACTGCACCACGAGAGAAATCCAATAAGCCATGGCGCTCAAGAAATCCGAACTCTATTCCTCACTCTGGCAAAGCTGCGACGCATTGCGCGGCGGCATGGATGCCAGCCAGTACAAGGACTACGTGCTGGTCCTGCTGTTCATCAAGTATGTGAGCGACAAGTACGCCGGCAAGCTCTACCAACCCATCGCGATCCCCCAAGGCGCCAGCTTCACCGACATGGTGGCGCTCAAGGGCAAGAGCGACATCGGTGACCAGATCAACAAGAAAATCATTGCACCGCTGGTGAATGCCAACGAGCAACTGTCACAGTCCGACTTTCCGGACTTCAACGACGCCGCCAAGCTCGGCACGGGCAAGGAGATGGTGGACAGGCTGACCGACCTGATCGCCATCTTCGAAAAGAAAGAACTCGATTTCTCCAAGAACCGTGCTGACGGCGACGACATCCTTGGCGACGCCTACGAATACCTGATGCAGCACTTCGCCACCGAGAGTGGCAAGAGCAAGGGACAGTTCTACACGCCCGCTGAAGTCAGCCGCGTGATCGCCCAGGTGCTGGGCATCGGACAAGCCCAGACCACGCCGAAGACCACCGTCTATGACCCCACCTGTGGGTCCGGTTCGCTGCTGTTGAAGGTGGCCGACGCCGCGCCCACCAAGCTCACGCTCTACGGCCAGGAAAAGGACTCGGCGACCAGCGGCCTGGCGCGCATGAACATGATCCTGCACGACAACCCGACGGCAGAGATCAAGCAGGGCAATACGCTGGCCGACCCCAAGTTTCGCGAGGGGAAAGCAGGAAACGAAAACCTCAAGGTCTTTGACTACGTGGTCGCCAATCCCCCGTTCTCCGACAAGCGCTGGAGTACCGGCCTGGACCCACTGCACGACCCCTGGCAACGTTTCAATGCCTTCGGCGTACCACCGGCCAAACAGGGCGACTACGCCTATCTGTTGCACATCGTGCGCTCGCTCAAGAGCACCGGCCGAGGCGCCTGTATCCTGCCGCATGGCGTGCTGTTCCGCGGCAACGCCGAGGCCGACATCCGCCGCGCGCTCATCCGCAAAGGCTACATCGAAGCCATCATCGGCCTGCCGGCGAACCTGTTCTATGGAACAGGCATTCCCGCTTGCATCGTTGTCATCGACAAGTCGCGTGCCGCCGAGCGCACGACCGAGGGCAGCGGCATTTTCATGATCGACGCCAGTCAGGGTTTCATGAAGGACGGCCCCAAGAACCGCCTGCGCGAGCGCGACATCCACCGCATCGTCGATGCTTTCCGCCAACGCCAGACCTTATCGCACTATGCACGGCAAGTAAGCCTGGCCGAGATCGAGAAGAACGACTACAACCTCAATCTGCCGCGCTACATTGAAAGCAGCGCGACGGAAGACTCTCAGGACATCGACGCCCATCTCAACGGCGGTATCCCCGAAACAGACGTGCAAACCCTGCGACGCTATTGGTCCGTGTGTCCGCAGTTGAAGGGCACACTGTTCGAAGCCCTGCGCCCAGGCTATTTGCATTTGCGCGTGGCGCCTGCGTCCATCAAGACCTGCATTCACCAACATGCTGAATTTCAGGCTTTCACCCAAGCCATGGCGGCGCACTTCCAGGCTTGGCGCGCGCCCACCGTCATGCGTCTGAAAACCCTGGCGCCCGGCTTCCACCCCAAGGCACTGATCCACGAACTGGCCGAGGGCCTACTGGCTCACTACAAACACCAGCCCACAGCCGAAGCGCTGATCGATCCCTACGCGGTCTACCAGCATCTTATGGATTACTGGGCCGAGACCATGCAGGACGACGCTTACTCGATCGCCGAAGACGGCTGGAAAGCGCAGACTTATCGCGTACTTGAAACCAAGAAGGGCAAGGACGGGAAGCCCGGCAAAACCGTGGATAAGGGTTGGGCCTGCGACCTGGTACCGAAAGCACTGCTGGTACAGCACCATTTCGCAGCCGAACAGGCTGAAATCGATGCCTTGACGGGTGAACTGGACAGTACCGAGGCCGAGCTGATCGAGCTGCAAGAAGAGCACAGCGAAGACGACGCGGCATTTAGCGGTTTCGACAAGGTCAATGACAAGGAAGTGAAAGCACGCATCCGCGAGATCGGTGACGATCCCGATGCAGCCGATGAATTGGCGGTTCTGAAACGCTGGTTGGCGCTATCCGAACAGATCGGCGCACTCAAAAAACGCATTAAGGCGCTAGACAAGGCGCTGGACAACAAAGCCTATGCGCGCTACCCGAGCTTGACGGTTGACGAGGTGCGAACCCTGGTGGTGGATCACAAATGGCTGGTCACATTGGACGCCGCAGTACATGGCGAACTAGATCGAGTGGGCCAAGCGCTGACTTCGCGGATCAAAGTGTTGGCAGAGCGGTATGGGCAGACGCTCCCGCAATTAACTCAGCGGGTAAAGGAGATGGAAACGCTAGTGGCAAAGCATCTGGAGAAGATGGGGTTCACATGGCAGTGAAGGAACCCAATGCGAAATACTTCGATGCTACGTTGATGCAGCAAACCGATATTGGGCCAATGCCTATTGACTGGGATGTTGTGCCACTCGCGGCGGTGTCTGAAAAGATCATGGTAGGTATAGCTAGCGCAGCTACCCATGCCTATCGCGATCGCGGTGTTGTAATGTTTCGAAACCAAAATATCAAGGCAGGTCTACTGGACACAGATGATGTGCTATTTCTTGATCCCGAGTACGAAAAAACATATCGAAATAAGCGTCTTAGGGGCGGCGATCTCTTAACGGCAAGAACCGGCTATCCAGGTACAACAAGTGTGGTGCCATCCACTTTTGAAGGTGCGCAAAGCTTTACTACATTGATTACACGGCCATGCGATAGCGTAATTGATCCATTTTATCTATGTCTTTTTATTAATGGCAGCACAGGGAGGCGGTACTTCGAGCAGGCTCAAATTGGCGGAGGTCAGAAAAACGTTAATGCTGCCTCTCTAAAATTACTGCCAATTGCCGTTCCTAAAACGTTAAAAGAACAGCGATATATAGCCGAAACGATTTACGATTCAGATACTCTGATCAATTCGCTGGAACAACTGCTGACCAAGAAGCGCCAGATCAAGCAAGGCGCCATGCAGGAATTGCTAACGGGCAAGCGGCGCTTGCCCGGGCATAAAAACCCCTGGGCTGAAGAAATCTTTCGGAATGCCGCTCATGCAAAAAGAGAACGTGTAAGTCCGCATCTCATGGCTCATGCCCCTCGTTGCATTGAACTTGAACATATCCAATCAAGTACAGGGCGTCTGAATGAGCAAGGCTTCGAAAGCACCCAGGCGGCTATCAAGACCGTTTTCAGAAAAGGCGACGTTCTGTTCGGCAAGCTCCGCGCCTATCTCCGGAAGTACTGGCTCGCCGAGTTTGATGGTGTTTGCTCAACTGAAATCTGGGCGCTTCAACCTCGGGGCAAGCTCCGCTCCAGCGCTTATTTGTTCTACACCGTTCAACGTGACGACTTCATTGAGGCGGCGAGTTCGGCGTACGGCACGCATATGCCACGCTCTGACTGGAATGTTGTGGGTTCATTTGCTTTTTCCTTCCCTCAAGATAGGGAGGAGCAACGCGCCATCGCCCAGGTCCTCTCCGACATGGACACCGACATCGCCGCCGTCGAAGCCCGCCTAGCCAAGGCTCGTGATCTCAAGCAAGCCATGATGCAGGTGCTGCTGACCGGCCGTATCCGTCTCATACCTCCGATTACCTCCAACGTCATCCCATTTCCCGCCCAGCCCCGGGCAGCAAAACCGGCAGCAGTCAAGCCCGCACACAACTGGCAGATCAACGAAGCGGTTGTTATTGGCGCGCTGGCGCAACGCTTCGGTACCGAGAAATTCCCGTTGCCACGCAAGCGGCGCGTGAAACTGATGTATCTGTTGCACCGCCATGCGGAGGGCCAAGCCGAGGGTTATCTGAAGAAAGCCGCTGGTCCTTACGATCCAAACACCAAGTACAAGGGGCCGGAAGCCATTGCCGTGAAAAAAGGGTATGTGAAGGCACTGCACAACGGCACTTACGAAGGCTTCGTTGCTGGCGCGGAAATCGATCAAGCCCTGGGTTACTTCGAGCAGTGGTACGGCACGGCCGCGCTCGACTGGTTGGAACAGTTTCGTTACCGCAAGACCGACGAGCTGGAACTGCTGGCCACCGTTGATATGGCGATGGTGGATTTGGCTGCCGCTGGTCAACCGGCTGACGTGAGGGCAGTCAAGCGTGTGATCGCCACGCACCAGGAATGGGCGCCCAAGCTGGCGCGCGAATTGTTTTCGGACGACAAGATCATGCATGCCATTGCAGAATGCCAAGCGTTGTTTGGATAGCGTGCCCAAACGGGAGAAAGGGAGCCAAGGAAGATGAAGCGTTACTACCGTGTCATGCTGGGGCGCAAGAGCGCTCATGCGGCCGAGTGCTTTGCCGGTGGGTTCATCGGCACGGATTACGGTATTCACCAGGATTTGGCCGGAAAGCTCCCGCAGGCCTGGCGCGACTTCAACAAAGCGTGGATTCCCATCTTCCTGAAGCAGAACCCCGATAAAACCAAGATCGGCGCCGGCTTGGCGTGCGGAGCCATCTGGACGGTTTCCAAGGGGCTTCAAAAGGGTGACATCGTGCTGTGCCCGGACGGTGCGGGCGCCTACCGTTTCGGTGAGGTGACGGGCGACTACTACTATGTTGCTGGCGGCGTTTTGCCACACCGGCGGCCAGTGCGTTGGTTCAACACGGCGGCAGCGCGCACGGACATGAGCGAAGCACTGCAGAACTCGACCGGTTCCATCGGCACGGTGAGCGAAGTCTCGGTGCATGCAGCGGAACTCGAAACGTTCATCGGCGCAGTGCCCGCTGCGGCCACCGTGGTTGCCACCACGCCGGAAATCGAAGACCCGGTGGCTTTTGCCATGGAAAAGCACCTGGAGGCTTTTCTGGTCGCCAACTGGAGCCAGACCCTGCTCGCCAAGGACTACGCGATCTTCACCGAAGACGGCGAAGCGGTGGGCCAGCAATACCAGACCGATGCGGGCGCCATCGACGTTCTGGCCGTCAGCCACGACCGCAAGCGCCTGCTGGTGGTGGAACTCAAGCGCGGCCGTGCCAGTGATGTGGTGGTGGGCCAGATCCTGCGCTACATGGGCTATGTGAAGGAACAGATTGCCGAGCCGGATCAAGTGGTCGAAGGTGCCATCATCGCGTTGGACGACGATCAAAAACTGCGGTGGGCCTTGACCGCCGTGCCGTCCATTGCGTTCTACCGCTATCAAATCAGCTTCAAACTGACGAAGGTGTGACATGAGCGCCATTGGCCAACCCGAACGCGCCACGCAAGACCGTGTCATTGCCTTGTTTCGCGATGAATTGGGCTGGCGCTACCTCGGCGACTGGTCGGACCGCGACAACAACAGCAATATCGAAGAAAACCTGCTCGCGCCCTGGCTGGAAAAACGTGGTGCCACACGGGCGCAGATCAGCGCGGCGCTGCTTCGCTTGCACACCGAGGCGGACAATCACCATCGCACGCTGTACGCGAACAATCAGGCCGTCTATAACCTGCTGCGCTATGGCGTGCCGGTAAAGACAGCAGCCGGCGAGCAGACGCAGACCGTGCAGTTGATCGATTGGCAGCACTCTCAACACAACGACTTCGCCGTTGCCGAGGAGGTCACGCTCAAGGGCGACCGCACGCGCCGGCCCGACCTGGTGCTGTACGTCAATGGACTCGCCATCGGCGTGCTCGAGTTGAAGAACAGCCGCACTTCCGTAGGCCACGGCATCCGGCAATGCCTGTCGAACCAGCAGCCCATGTTCCACCGGGCTTTCTTCAGCACGGTGCAGTTCGTTTTTGCCGGCAACGATTCAGAGGGCCTGCGCTACGGCACGATCGAGACGCCCGAGAAGATGTTCCTGAAATGGAAGGAGGATGAAGCCGACAACAGCCGCTTCACGCTGGACAAGTACCTGCTGAAGATGTGCGCCAAGGAACGCCTGATCGAGTTGATGCATGACTTCGTGCTGTTCGACGGCGGGGTGAAGAAGTTGCCGCGCGTGCATCAGTACTTCGGCATCAAGGCGGCGCAAACCCATGTGTCCGAACGGCGTGGCGGCATCCTGTGGCATACGCAGGGCAGCGGCAAGAGCATCGTGATGGTGTTGCTGGCGCGCTGGATTCTGGAGAACCGCTCCCAGGCGCGCGTAGTGGTCGTGACCGACCGGGCCGAACTGGACAAACAGATCGAGCGTGTTTTTTCCGCTGCTGGCGAAAAACCCTACCGCACCCACAGCGGGCGCGACCTGATGATGCAACTGGCACAGCCCTCGCCGCGCCTGTTGTGCTCGCTGGTACATAAGTTCGGCGTGGAAGCGCGCGGACGCGACAAGGAAGAATTCGAAGTCTTCATTCGGGAACTGGAAGCCCAACCCCGCATTACGACGGGCGAGCTGTTCGTGTTCGTGGATGAGTGCCATCGCACGCAGAGCGGCCGGTTGCACCGGGTGATGAAGGCGCTGATGCCCGAGGCGGTATTCATCGGCTTCACCGGCACGCCGCTGCTGAAGGACGACAAGCAGACCAGCCTGGAGGTCTTTGGCGGCTACATCCACACCTATAAGTTCAGCGAGGCGGTGGAAGACAAGGTGGTGCTGGACCTGTTGTACGAGGCGCGTGACATCGACCAGCGGCTGGGATCGCCGGCAAAGATCGATGCCTGGTTCGAGGCCAAAACGCGCGGCCTGAACGATTGGCAGAAGCACGAGCTGAAGGCCAAATGGGGAACCATGCAAAAAGTGCTCAGCTCGCGCTCGCGCATGGAACGGGTGGTGGCGGACATCGTGTTCGACTTCAGCGTCAAGCAGCGGCTGTCAGATGAGCGGGGAAACGCGATCCTGGTGGCGTCCAGCATTTACGAAGCCAGCAAATACTTTGAGCTTTTGCAGAAAACGCCATTCAAGGGACGATGCGCCATCGTCACCTCTTACAACCCGCTGAGCAAGGACGTGACGAAAGAGGAAGTCGGCGCCAACACGGAAAGCGACAAACAGTTCATCTTCAATACCTACACCGAGCTATTGAAGAACGTCCAAGCCAGGCCGGGCATGACGGCGACCGAGGCGTATGAGGAATGGGCCAAAGACTTGTTCGCCAAAGAACCGGCGAACATGAAACTGCTGGTCGTGGTGGATAAGCTGCTGACCGGTTTCGACGCGCCTCCTTGCACCTACCTCTATATCGACAAATCGATGCAAGACCATGGCCTGTTCCAGGCCATTTGCCGCACCAACCGGCTGGACGGCGACGACAAAGACTTCGGCTACATCGTCGACTACAAAGACCTGTTCAAGAAGGTCGAAAAAGCCATCGCGGTCTATACCTCGGAACTGGACCACAGCGCTGGCGGCGCCGATCCCCAGGTAATGATGCAGAACCGGTTGGATATTGGCCGCAAGCGTTTGGACGATGCAGTGGAGGCCTTGGCCCTGCTGTGCGAGCCGGTGGTGCCTCCGCGCGGCGAGCTGGAACATATCCACTACTTCTGCGGCAACACGGAAATCGCCGCCGATCTGGCCACCCGCGAACCGCAACGCGTGATGCTCTACAAGGGTGTGGTGGCATTGGTGAGAGCCTGGGCCAACATCGCCGATGAATTGGAGGCAGCAGGCTACTCGGAAGCTGACGGCACGCGCCTGAAGGGTTTGCTCGACCACTACGTCAAACTGCGCGAGATCATCCGCAAGGCCAGTGGTGAATCGCTGGATCTGAAGCCCTACGAAGCCGATATGCGGCACCTGATCGACACCTACATCGAAGCCGAGGAACCGAGAAAGATTTCTCCGTTCGACGACGTGGGCTTGCTGGACCTGATCGTCAAGACAGGGATTGCCGATGCCATTGCGACAAAACTCGGCGAGCTGAAGAACAACCGCGACGCGATCGCGGAGACGATCGAGAACAACGTGCGCAGCAAGATCGTCAGGGAGCATCTGAACGATCCGGCGTTTTTTGATCGCATGTCGGCCCTGCTCGACGAAATCATCAAATTGCGCAAGGAGCGCGCACAGGAATACGAAGAATATCTGCGGCGGATCGCGGCATTGGTGAAGCAGTTGGAAGCAGGACGCACTGACGATGCGCCGGTCGAACTGACCACGCCGGGCCGACGGGCGCTCTACAACAATCTGAAGCTGTGGCTGGCGGAACACCTCGTGCCGGGCATCGCTGAGCCGGCGGCACCGTATGGCGCGAAAGGCGGCGATCATGTACTGGCATTGGCGTTGCGCATCGACCAGACCGTCAAAGATATTCGACCGGATGACTGGCGCGGCCATCCGGCGAAAGAGCGCGAAATCAAGCTTGCATTGTTCGTGCTGCTGCGCGACGTGGATCAAGTCGAACGCGTTTTCCAGATCGTGAAGGCGCAAAGCGAATATTGATGAGCCAGCGCATCGCTTTCGGAGCATTCGAGGCGGAAGTCGTTTTCAAGGACATCCGCAATGTGCATCTGACGGTGCTGCCGCCTACCGGAAAGGTGCGTATTTCGGCGCCTCGGCAAATGGCATTGGACACGGTGCGGGTCTTTGCCCTGTCGAAGCTCGCCTGGATCAAGGTGCAGCGCGAGAAGATGCTGGCACAAGAGCGGGAGGCTCCGCGTGAATACCTTGAACGTGAAAGCCACTACCTTTGGGGCCGGCGTTATCTGTTGCGCCTGGAAGAAGCCGATGCACCGCCTGCGGTGGAGTTGAAACACCGAACTTTGGTCCTGACGTTGCGCCCTGGTGCCGACGTGGCCGCGCGGGACGCGGTTTTGTCGCGCTGGTACCGCGATCAGATTCGTAGGCGGGTGAACGATGTGGTCGTCAAGTGGAGCGCAATATTGAAGGTTCGCGCGCCCCGAGTTTTCATTCAGCATATGAAGACCAAATGGGGCAGTTGCTCGCCACAGCGTGGATCGATTCGCTTGAACACGGAACTCGCAAAAAAGCCGCCGCGTTGCCTGGAGTACATCGTTGTCCACGAGATGCTTCATCTGTTGGAGCCGACGCACAACGAACGTTTCAAGAGCCTGATGCAGATGTTCCTGCCCGAGTGGGAAGAGTCCCGCAGAGAGCTGAATCGCCTGCCGGTAAGGCATGAGGATTGGGACTACTGAAGAAAAACGTCTGAAAGTCACGGCTTTATCGTCCCAGATATACCGTCGTAATCTGCGTACGCTCATGCCCAAGCTCGCGGCTGATCGTCTGGCGCGCTTGCATATCCAGCGCTCTTTGTTCCCGCGTCAGTGACCTGACCGACGGCCCACCGGCTGCCGGCGCCTTCCATCCAGTCAGGGTTTCGTAACGTTGCTGCGCATAGTGATGCCGCAGCCCATGCATGTGGCTCAACCCCGCCGTCTTGCACTGCCCGTCATAGACGTGGCGCTGCTGGATGTAGCTCTTGTGCGCCGGGATCAGTGAACCGGCGCCAGCCAGACGATGAGCCTGATCGAGCGCGGCGCGTTGTTTGGCGGTGGTGATCGGAATTACGCGCGGCCTACCGCCCTTGGCCCAGGAACCCTTGAGCGCGATGTGATCCCCCCGGTTGGCATAGGCCGGCTGGAACTTGATCGATTCCTCGCGCCGCAGCCCGAATGCCTGCTGCAGGGCCAGACTCGCGCGCACATGAGGATCGGTGATCCGGTCCTCGCGCTTGTCCAGCGTCCGCGCCTTGTTCTCGCCGGTCACGAAACACCGTTGCGCGATCCCGAGTTGCGCGTTGTCGACGGGAAGCAGGCCCGCCTTGCCGACCTTGCCAGCCCACCAACGCAGATGCGCAAGCCGGTTCTTCAAGGTGCCCGCCGACAGGCCTTCGGCCCGCCAGCGAGCGAGCAAGGTTTCGACATGCCTGCCCTTGAGAGAAGGGGCACGCATCTGCAGAAACCCCGCCTCGCGCAATTGACGGGCGGCCAGGGTCAGCGCACGCAGCCGGTCGGCCTGGGTCGCGTGGCTGCCATCGCGGTTGCGCAGACAGAGCTGGCGCAAGGTATGGGTGAGATCGTCCATGGTCTTGTTTCATCTAAAAAATGTTGTCTGTTGTCTGTTGTCCGAGTGCGGTTGCGGTCAGTGTTGTTGCCAACTCGCCGGAAGCGAGATCCCCGAAGGGCAAGGGCCAGGTACTCGGAATACCTGTTGCCTCGGCTGAGGCGCTCGCCTTGCCTCCTGTGGGAAGCGCGGGCGAGGGGTTCGAGGGACGAAGCGAAGCCAATGGCTGATGAAAAAGCCTCCTGTGTGGTTGGAAAAAATGAAAGCGATGAGCGCGACAAGCGTGCGAACTCGGCCATGCCGAAGTCGCGGCCCAAGCCGTTGCGATGAAGACCAACGAAGAGAAGCGCACCACGACCGTGGCACGGCGGAATGGCAAGAAGGGCCTTGCCTGGGATGAAGGAGGCTCCTCCCCGATGGGTCGGGGCGACGCGCGAAATGGAGCCGGGGCGCGTCTGGGGTGCCGGTGTTTGGCCTACCGGCGAGGCGGATGCCGGAGCAGTGTGCTCCAGCCATCGTCACATGTCCAGCGCTCGTGTGACCGCACGTTGACCCGCATGGTTCCTGGCGATTCGCGCCGCGTCACTGCGGCGCGGCAGTGACGCGGCCTGGTTGGCGCAGACGAACCGATCCTCATGCCATCCGGGCGCCGAGTAATGGATCGGCCGGCTCCGGCATGCGCAGCAGTTCGTGCAGCTTCGCCAGATGCACGCGGCCGACTTCGCTCAGGCCGCGGGTGGCTGGCGCAGGCCGTGTTGGTGCTGTCGATACCGGCACCGGTTCCGTGGGCGCAGCGGTGGAGGACTGCTGAGGTGTTGGCTGTTGCGGGGTCGTCTGCTGCAGCGTGGCCTGCTGCGCTACGCAGGGCCGGAACACCCCGGACAGGGCACGGCGGATCAGGCCGAACAGGTAGGCGCTCGGACGGCGCACTTCCTCACGCTGGCAGCGTGCGGCCCATTCGTCGAGCACGGCCTGACGTTGGGTGGGTGGCACTTGGCGCAGTTGTGCCAGTGCGTCCTGGCGCTGATCTGGCATCAGGGCGGTGAAACGTTGCGGCAGGCGCAGATCGCTCGGTGGCGATGAATCGTTTCCGTGTGGCGGTACGCGGTACGTACGTTTTTCTTGATTCAATGAATTCTCCGTACGTACGTGACGTATCGCGCGTAACGCCGGCTTCTGTCCGGGAGCGGTGTCAGGCGGTACTTCCGGCAAGGGCGGTGCCGGATCATCGGTGGTCGGGAGTGGATCGTTCTGGATGTCCGGGGCGACGGTTTCGGGTGGCATGCGCTGGCGCAGATAGCGGGGCAGCAGTGCGGCCTGCTTCGGATCGGCGGCGATCTCTCTCAATACGTCCTGGGCCACCTGGCGGATGGCGCCGCTGGCGTGGCTGAAGGACTGTTCCAGCAGTCTGGGATAACCGGCGTCGGCCGCGCAGCGTGCGACGAAGGACGCCGGAGCCTGATGCACGCCGTAGGTGTTGGCCTGGATGCGTCCGGTCAGCGGATCGCGGCGATGGTTCAGCGTGATCCAACCGGTGAGGCGCAAGACGGTGATGGCGCGCGCCACGGTTTCGAAGGAGGCTTTCTTGGCGTGGGGCATGCACGCGAGCAGCGGGCGCAGTTCCTCGTAGCTGGGCAGTGCGCTGGCGCCTTCTACGGATGGACGCACGCGCAGCACGATCCAGGCGTTGCGTTCAAGGGGTGTGAGGCGCGGATCGAGCAGCAGGGCGCGGGGGATTTCCAGTGGCAGCGTGCCATCGTCGGCTGGGGCGGAGGAAGCTGAATGGGGCGGGTGATGGGGATGCATGATCGAACTCCGGTGATCCTGGCCACGTGGGGCCAGACGGGAGTGATGTCATCCGAAGTGCGCTGCGCTGTCAGCAAACAATGAGAAATGCAGGGCAACCACATTTATTGGTTGCTGATGGTGCGGCAAAGTGGGGACGAGTTCAGCCGCGGTTGCGGAATACTATGTGGCGGCTGAAGCAGTCACCATGGCCTCACAACGGAAAGCGTTCCGTCCGGTTCCATGTTCACTCACGCCCGAAATCGACGGGGAGTGGGATGGAGATCGTATGTCCAAGTTTATGTCCATGCGGGACAAGGATCGGATGAGTCTTTCTTGAAAATCAATAACCTACAGAGGCTTTCAGGCTTTTGCATCGGGAAGTAATGTAGCTTCCAAGGAAGCACAAAGACTTCCAATAAGATTGCTGGGCGCTGCGGCTGAACATATCGCTGAGCGCCCAAGACTGACCGCTATTCGGGCACGAGTCTGCAACTATCTGGCTATCGCGAATGGCCCTTGCTGGCCGGAAGTTCAGTTGTGACGCCTTATGGTCGTTTTGCCAGCAGCTTATCCAGTTGATTGGCAAATGCTTGACGGTCAGCGTGAGAGAGGGCTGCGGGACCTCCTGTCTCAACACCACTGCTGCGAAGACTATCCATAAAGTTACGCATCGTGAGGCGCTCCTGTATGTTGCCCGCATTCAGTAGCTCGCCTCGGGGATCGATGACAGTCGCACCCTTGGCAATGACTTGAGCCGCAAGGGGAACATCGGCAGTGATGACCAAATCGCCCGATTGCGCCTCCTCAGCGATTCGCTGATCCGCGACATCAAAGCCACCTGGGACTTGCAGCGCCTTGATCCAGGGGGAAGGCGGCACCCTGAGCATCTGGTTGGCGACCAGTGTCAGCCGTAGCTCGGCACGATTGGCGGCACGAAAGAGAATTTCCTTGACGACCACTGGACAAGCGTCGGCATCCACCCAGATTTTCACGGCAACCGCTTTCCTGTGAGGGCACTGCAAATGTCAGTTGAGCGACCGACGTTGGTCACTTCCAAATGAATACTACTCGCCTTCGGAGTTGATGCCATGCGCGAAGACGGCCAGGCCCGGCAGGCAGCGCACAATCTCCGCCCTGTTCCCCGACTACCACCAGTGCCCAAGGCACGCTTTTTCAGAGCGCTTTTTCGGCATTCGAGGTTTCTTGCATCAGGATGAACTGGACGGTTTCGATGCCCGGCGCGTACCCCAATTCTCGGGGATCAGCGTTATGAGACCAGCGACCGCCATGACGGCACCAACCCATAGTGGTGACCGCAAGCCAAATCCGCCATCGATGAAGATCCCCCCGAGAAATGAACCCAGAACGATGCCCAGAGTGATGACCGAGGTGTGAGCGGTATTGACCAGTGGCCTGCCATTGGCGGCTCGCATGACGCGCGACACCATGGCAGGATTCATCGTCACACCGACCAGCCCAATGCCGACAAGAGCAACGATGACGACGAGCTTACTCTCTGTAAACGTGGCGAACGTGCTGAGAAACAACGCCAGCAAGGACAACCCGACTGCCAGTGTCGGAATCGCGTATCGATCGGATAACTTACCAACAGCAATGTTGCCGACGACGGTGGCGCATCCGTAAATCAATAGCAAGCTGGCCGTCGTCGCGTCACCGAAGCCCGTCACATTTTGCAGGATCGGAATGAAGTACGTGAATCCCGCGAATGTCGCGCCGATGATCAACATACTGGTAAGAAACGCTGCCCACAGTCGAGGATTGGCGAATGCAGAAAGTTCGCCACGAATGCTGATGGATGGATTCTTGGGAAGCGATGGAATCACTGCTGCACTGACCATGCACGCAATCACTGCCAATACGGTAGTTACCCAGAAGCTGGCCCTCCAGCCAAGGTTTGCGCCGATGAGGTGTGCCATGGGCAAACCAAGCACAGTGCCGACCATGATGCCGGCGAGCACGATGGAGGTGGCCCAGCCGCGTTGCCTTTCTCTGACGAGCACCACGCAAATCGCCAGGGCGGTACCGAAAAATGCACCTGACGCGGCGCCAGTAATCAACCGTGCCGCCACGAGCATCTCATAGGAACTTGCCAGCGCGCCAAGCGCCTCGCCTAGTATGAAAATCGAAAACAGGCTCATCAGGCCCGCCTTTGGCGAAACCTTGAGCAGCCCCATTGCCAATGGCGGCCCACCCAGCGCCATGGCGAAGGCATAGAGCGACACGAGATAGCCCACCTGTGAAATTGTCGCGTTCAGGTCCAGCGCCATCACCGTGATCATTCCGCTCACCTGAAACTCGCTGGTCACCATGGCAAAGATGCCGAAGCCGAGCACGTAGATAGGCAACGGCAACGCCTCATCGGACTTCGTGGCTGCAGCACCACATGATTTCCTGATTGTGATCGCTTCCATATCGGCAGATCTCCCGAAAGGGTTTGACGCTCGATGGCAATATTCAATGGACACATCGGCCCGGTGGCTTGATGCCATCAACTGAATTTTGTGTTTTTGATTACATAAATCTAGCCAAGCCGGCCGACTTGTCAAGAATTTTGTTATAGTAAGTACAAAATTAATCGGGATAGCCTGCCATGGCGAAACGAGGAAGACCCCTCGGCTTCGATCGAGACATTGCGCTGTCACAGGCAATGGAGGTGTTCTGGGCGAAGGGATACGAAGGGACACAGGTGGCGGACTTGACTACCGCGATGGGCATCAATTCCCCTAGCTTCTACGCAGCCTTCGGCAACAAGCTGCAGGCTTTTCGCGAAGCGGTTGCGCTTTACGTGAAGACTGTGGGAGCCAAATCAGTGAAGGCGTTGACCGAGGCGAAGACGGCACATGAAGGCTTGCGAGCGATGCTTCAATGCAACATCGATGTTGCTTGCTCCAATCAGACTGGCGGCTGCCTGATGGTGCTCGGGGTAGTCAACAATCTGCCTGAAAACCTGGAAGCCTGGACTTGCCTCAGGGAAGAACGGGCAAAGATGTTGGGGTTGATCCGGACACGGATACGTCGCGGCGTCACTGAAGGAGATTTACCAGCCAATACAGACGTCAATGTGCTGGCATCGTACTTTCTTGGCATTACTCAGACGATCTCCTTCCAAGCCCGCGACGGTGCGTCGCGCGCGGCGCTAAGGCGATTGATCAAACCAGCAATGGCTGCGATTCCGCTGAACCCTTCCTGACAGGCCGCATTGCCCAGCCAACTATGCGCCAGATCGGCTCATACACGTGTTTGGCGATCAGTGTTGCGCCGGCCCTCCTCCCTCCCGTTCATGCCCGGTTCTTGCCGGTCACGAAGCATCGCTACGCGATCCCAACTTCCGCGTTGTCGGCGGAAAGCAGGTCCGCCTTTCTGGGTAAAACTTATTTCGAGCACCTGAAGGGGGAAGTCATTCGCAAACCGAAAAACCGCGCTGCCATAAAAAAACAAAACCCCCACGCAGAATGCGCGGAGGTTTTGCGTACTTTGCTACGAATACCAGGCAGCGGATAAAGGCCGCCCAGCCGGGCAATCAAGCCGTAGCCGACGTCCGGATCAGGTGATCGAAGGCGCTGAGTGCGGCCTTGGAACCCTCGCCCATGGCGATGATGATCTGCTTGTACGGCACCGTGGTGGCGTCACCGGCTGCGAACACACCGGGCAGCGAGGTGTGGCCGCGTACGTCGATTTCGATTTCGCCACGGTTGGATAGCTCAAGCGTGCCTTTGAGCCAATCCGTATTCGGCAACAAACCGATCTGGACGAAAATGCCTTCCAGCTCGATGCGATGCGCCGCACCCGATTTACGGTCGGTGTAGTTCAGGCCGTTGACCTTTTCGCCGTCGCCGCTGACTTCCGTCGTCTGTGCCTGGAGAATCACGTCGACATTGGGCAGGCTGAACAGTTTCTTTTGCAGGACCGCGTCGGCACGCAACTTATCGTCGAATTCCAGCACGGTGACATGGGCAACGACGCCAGCCAGATCGATGGCCGCCTCGATACCGGAGTTGCCGCCGCCAATCACCGCCACGCGCTTGCCTTTGAACAGCGGGCCATCGCAGTGCGGGCAGTAGGCCACGCCGCGGCCGCGATATTCCTTCTCGCCCGGTACGTTCATTTCGCGCCAGCGCGCGCCGGTGGCGACGATGACGGACTTGGCTTTGAGCGTCGCGCCGCTTTCGAGCCGGACCTGGATCGGATCGTTTGGCGTGGCCGCCGGCACCAGGGCCGCGGCGCGCTGCAGATTCATGATGTCGACGTCGTAGTGCTTTACGTGCTCTTCGAGCGCGGCGGCGAGTTTGGGGCCGTCGGTCTCTTTGATCGATATGAAATTTTCGATGGCCATCGTGTCCTGCACCTGGCCACCGACCCGCTCGGCCACGATACCGGTACGAATGCCCTTGCGCGCAGCGTAAATGGCCGCCGCCGCGCCAGCCGGACCGCCACCGACGACGAGCACGTCGAACGGCGCGCGGGCGGAGATTTTTTCGGCTTCGCGTTTGACCGCGCCGGTGTCGATCTTGGCGAGGATTTCCTCGAGCAGCATGCGGCCTTGGCCGAAATGCTCGCCGTTGAGAAACACCGTTGGCACCGCCATGATCTGGCGCGCATTCACTTCGTCCTGGAACAGCGCGCCATCGATCATCGTATGGCGGATATTGGGGTTGAGCGCCGCCATCAGGTTGAGCGCCTGCACCACTTCCGGGCAGTTGTGGCAGGACAGCGACACATAGGTTTCGAAATCGAATTCGCCTTCGATTCCGCGGATTTGCTCGATAACGTCCGCATCGACCTTGGGCGGATAGCCGCCGACCTGCAGCAACGCCAGGACCAGAGAGGTGAACTCGTGGCCCATCGGCAAGCCGGCGAAATGAACACCGCTGCGCGCGCCGGGGCGGCCGAGTGAGAACGAGGGTTTGCGCTTGGCGGCGCCACGCTCTTCGCGCAGTTGAATGCGGTCGGATTGTTCGGCGATATCCTTGAGCAACGCGAGCATTTCCGCGGACTGCTCGCCATCGTCAATGGAGGCGACGATCTCGATAGGTTGCACGACCTTTTCGAGGTAGCTCTTCAATTGGGCTTTGAGATTGGCGTCCAACATGATGGCGTATTCCGAAAACGATGGATTGGAGGGTGTTGGGGGTGGGGAGAAACCGCCCGGACGGCAAGCGTCCGGGCGCTGATACAAGCGTGAAGCGTGAGTTAGATCTTGCCGACCAGATCGAGCGACGGCGCCAGCGTCTTGTCGCCCGGCGTCCACTTGGCGGGGCAGACTTCACCCGGGTGCGAGGCAACGTACTGGGCGGCCTGCACTTTGCGCAGCAGTTCCTTGGCGTCGCGACCGATACCGTTGTCGTGAATTTCGATGATCTTGATCAGCCCTTCCGGGTTGATCACGAAGGTGCCGCGATAAGCCAGGCCTTCTTCCTCGATCAGCACTTCGAAATTGCGCGCCAGCGTGGCGGTGGGGTCGCCGACCAGCGGGTACTGCACTTTCTTGATCGTGTCGGAAGTGTCGTGCCACGCCTTGTGGGTAAAGTGGGTGTCGGTGGAAACGCCGTAGATTTCGACGCCCAGCTTTTTGAATTCCGCATACTGCTCGGCCAGGTCGCCCAGTTCGGTCGGGCAGACGAAGGTGAAATCCGCCGGATAGAACACGAACACGGACCATTTGCCCTTCAGATCCTGGTCGGAAACCTGTACGAACTTCCCATTGTGGTACGCAGTGGCCTTGAACGGTTTGACTTGGGTATTGATCAGGGACATCACATCACTCCTTGGTGGGTTATTGGAAACATTACGGTGCCATGCTAACGCAACGTTCAGAATCATTCCAATTGATTGACGGGATAACTACGATTGTTTTTCCCTATTCAGCATGTACTCGCTATGCACACGCAGATACCGGCCTGCGATTCAGGCCAGGAACACTTTAATGGGAATTTCGCGGGTAGTCGCGCGTGGCGGCTGTCAGCCCGCCAGATGGCGCCGCACGGAAATTGCGCTGCCAAACCAACCGAGCACGGCGGCAAAGGCGACGATAGCGGCCGACTCCCTCAATCCCGGGCCGGCAAGCATGAAAACCGTGCCATAGGAAGCGGCAAGCGTGGCCACAGGCGCCGCCAGCGCGTAGATGCCAAGCCACACGGTACCGAGCGCCACACAGCCGCCAAGCAACCCCTGCAATGCGCCGAACCAGTAGAAAGGCCGGCGGATAAAGGGGTCCGTGGCGCCAAGCAGGCGGCTCACTTCGATCTCCGCGCGTTGAGTAAGAATTTGCAAGCGAATGGTGTTGAAGGTGACGATGATCAGCGCGAAACCGAGCAGCCCGGCCAGCATCAACACCACCGAACGGCCCAGCGCAAGCAGCGCATGCAGGCGTTTGACCCAGGCCGAATCGAGCTGCACGTGAGTCACCTTCGGCCATGCACGCATGTCGCCCGACAGACGCTCGAACAGGACGGGATCCTCTCCGCGCGGCGTAATTATGAAAGCATCCGGCAGCGGGTTCGCGGCCAGGCCGCCGAGCACGTCGCCCAGGCCACTGCTTTCGAGCTGGCGCAGCGCTTCATCCCGCGGTATGTAGCGGTAGCCGACCAACGCCGGTTCGGCTTTCAAACGCTTTTCGATCACGGCCACATCGTCGGCGCCAGCGGCAACATCGAGAAACAGGCTGATTTCCGGCGTACCGGAAAGACCGCGCGCCAGCGATGCGACATTGCTCAACAGCAGGTAACCGCCCGCCGGCAAGGACAGCGCGATACCGACCACCAACGCAGACAGCAGCGTGCCGACCGGCTGCCCCGCCAATCGGGCGAGCGCCTGGACGAAAGCGCGCACATGCAGATACAGCCAGTGGATCATGCGGCCTCCGTCAACATGCCTTTTCCCAGAATCAACCGCCGTGGGCAGTGTTGGGCGAAAAGGCTCATGTCGTGCGTGGCGACCAACACGGTGACACCGGCATCGTTGAACGATTTGAACAGCGCGGCAATCTCGTCGGCATAGGCCGAGTCGAGATGCGCGGTGGGCTCGTCGGCAATCAGAATCGAGGGCCGGTTCACGATCGCACGCGCGATTGCCACGCGCTGCTGCTCGCCGCCGGACAGCCCGGCCGGCCGCTCCTTGCCGCGCCCGGACAGCCCCACCCGTTCCAGGGCCGCCGCCACCCGCTTGGCCGCATCGCCCGGCGGATGGCCGGTGATCATCAACGGCAGCATGACGTTGTCGAACACGCTGCGGTCGAACAGCAACCGGCTTTCCTGCAGCACCAGTCCGAGATTGCGCCGCAGGTAGGGGATGGCGCTGCGCGGCAGGCGCGATACGTCTTGGCCGTTGATTTTCACCGTGCCGGCACTGGGCCGTTCGATGGCCGGAATCAGTTTCAACAGCGTGCTTTTACCCGCGCCGGAATGGCCCGAGATCACAACCAGTTCACCATGGCGAATTTCGAAGCTCACCCCGGCCAGCGCGGTGTAGCCGCCTTCGTAACGCTTGGCGACATCTTCGAAAACGATCATGTGCGAGACGCACCGCCGGGCACGGGTTCGAATAACGCATCGACGAACTCGCGCGCATGGAAAGGCCGCAAATCGTCGATGCCTTCGCCGACGCCGATGAAACGCAGCGGCTTCGGGCATTGGCGCGAGATGGCGGCGAGCACGCCGCCTTTGGCGGTGCCGTCGAGCTTGGTCACCACCAGACCGGTCACGCCGATGGCGGCATCGAACGCGCGCACTTGGGCAAGCGCGTTCTGGCCGATGTTGGCGTCGAGCACCAGCAGCACTTCGTGCGGCCCGCTCGGCTCCGCCTTGGCGATGACGCGACGCACCTTGGCGATTTCTTCCATCAGGTGCAGTTGCGTCGGCAACCGGCCGGCGGTATCGGCCAGCACCACGTCGATGCCGCGCGCACGCGCAGCGGCGATGGCGTCGAAGATCACCGCAGCGGCATCGCCGCTTTCCTGCGCGATCACCGCCACGCCATTGCGTTCGCCCCAGGCCATCAACTGCTCGCGCGCGGCGGCGCGGAAAGTATCGCCGGCAGCAAGCAGCACGCTCTTGCCCTGGGCTTGAAAATACTTCGCCAGCTTGCCGATGGAGGTCGTTTTGCCGGAGCCGTTCACGCCCGCGATCATGATGATATAAGGCGCATGGGTGGATACGTCGATCGGCTGCTCCAGCGGCGCGATCATCCCGTGCAACGTATCGGCCAGCGCCTGTTGAAGCTGGTCGGCTGTTTCAAGATGGTCGCGCTTCCAGCGCGTGCGCAATTCGGCGAGCAGATACGCCGTGGCGTCGACGCCGCAATCGGCCATCAGCAACGTGGATTCGAGTTCTTCGAGCAATTCCTCGTCGATCTTGCGGAGGCCGAACAGACTCGCCAGCCCGCCGCCCAGTTGTTGCCGGGTACGCGCCAGTCCGGCACGCAGGCGCTCACCCCACGAGCGCCTGGGGGCGGCTTCCGCCGCGTCGGCGGGCGTTTGGGTTATTGGGGCTGCCTGGGCTGTGGGAGCCGGATCGGGAAGCGCCGGCGGTATGACAGTGTTCGCGGTGGCGGTACTGGCGATGGCAGCGTTTGCGGCCGCCTGGTCGACAATCACAGTGGGCGGTACCGCTTCGGCAGGCGCCTGGGCATCCTGCACTTGTGGCTGGCCGGATTTCTTGAAGAAACCAAACATGAACGCTCGCGGTCCGAGGAATCGTTTCGGTAAAGCTGTTTTCGGAAGGCAAAAACCGCTCGCGAGCAGCCCATGCCGGATAACGCTAAGATGCGACTCCACGCCATAGGCGGTCGCGCGGAAAGCGCGCGGAGCGCCACGAATTCTACCAGATGCAGGACACGCCTATGTTTCGCCCGACCTTTCCTTATGCACTGCTACTCGCCGGCACACTGGCCGGCACCGGCGCGCAAGCCGAGTCGAATGCGCATCCCCACTCGCACACGCAGTCCCGCCCCAACGCACAGGCCGCCCCCGCGCCCGCGCCTGCCGCCATTCCATTTGAAACCACGCTGCCCAACGGCCTCAAGATCATCGTAAAGGAAGACCGCCGCGCGCCTTCGGTCGTACATATGGTGTGGTATCACGCCGGCTCGATGGACGAGGAAGACGGCGTGGGCGGCGTCTCCGGCGTCGCCCACGTGCTCGAACACATGATGTTCAAGGGCACCAAGACGGTCGCGCCGGGCGAATTCAACAAGCGCGTGGCCGCCGCCGGCGGGCGTGACAACGCCTTTACCAGCAAGGACTACACGGCCTACTTCCAGCAAGTGCCGCCGCAACGGCTGGGAGAAATGATGGCGCTGGAAGCGGACCGCATGCACAACCTCGTGCTGTCCAAGGACGAATTCACCCGCGAACTCGAAGTGGTGAAGGAGGAACGCCGCCTGCGCACCGACGACCAGCCGCGCGCGCTGGTGTACGAGCAGATCATGGCCACAGCCTTCCAGGCTCACCCCTACCGCCGCCCGGTAATCGGCTGGATGCCCGACCTGGACGCAATGAAGGTGGAAGATGCCCGCGCCTGGTACAAGCAGTGGTACACGCCGAACAACGCATACGTTGTCGTCGTTGGTGACGTCGATCATGAGGAAGTGTTTCGCCAGGCCCGGCGCTATTACGGCGACATTGCGGCACGGCCATTGCCGCAACGCCGCGTACCCGATGAACCGGCGCAACGCGGCACACGCATGACCACGGTAACGGCACCAGCCGAATTACCCTACGTGGTGATGGCGTGGCGCGTCCCGGCACTGCACAACCCGGCCACCGACCGCGAGGCCTTTGCGCTGCAGGTACTGTCGGCGATTCTCGACGGTTACGACGGCGCACGCCTGACGCGCCGTCTGGTGCGCGACAGCCAGATTGCCGTTTCCGCCGGCGCGAGTTACGACGGCACGGGGCGCGGCCCTTCGCTGTTTTATCTCGAAGGCGTGCCGGCACCGGGCAAATCCACCGCCGAGCTTGAAGCCGCGCTCGTTGCCGAACTGCAGCGCATCCGCGACGAAGGCGTAAACGCGGAAGAACTCGCGCGGGTCAAAACCCAGGCCGTCGCGGCCAAGGTGTACAAACGCGATTCGCTCATGGGGCAGGCGATGGAAATCGGCTTTCTCGAAGCCGCGGGCCTGTCCTGGCGCGACGACGACGCGCTGCTCGAAGGCTTGCGCAGCGTGACCGCCGACGAGGTCCGCGCCGTTGCCCAGCGCTATTTCGACGACGCCAGCCGCAGCACCGCGCGCCTCGATCCGCAACCCATCGGCACGGCAGGCACCCGCCCCGCCTCCGCCACTTCCTCCGATACCGCTTTGATCCGCTGACATGGCCACTCTGACCGCATTCCCATTCCGCGCACTGCTCCCCGCCGCCCTCGCGCTGATTGCACCAGCCGTGCTCGCCGGGCCGGACATCCAGCACTGGGGCACACCCACCGGTGCGCACGTCCATTTCGTCGAAAACCACGCGCTGCCGATCGTCGATATTCAGATCGATTTCACCGCTGCCGGCAACGCCGCCGATTCCGCCGAAAAATCCGGCCTAGCTGCCCTCACCCGCGGTTTGCTCGACGCGGGTACCGGCACGCTGGATGAACAGGCTATCGCCGACCGCAGCGCCGACCTCGGCATCCAGATTGGCGGCGGAACCGAACTGGATCGCAGCAGCCTCACCCTGCGCACGCTGTCCTCCAGCGCGGAGCGGGATGCGGCAGTCGATCTGGCTGCCGAACTGCTCGCCCGCCCCGTTTTCCCCGCTGAAATATTGGAGCGGGAGCGCGCGCGCGCCATCGCCGGCCTGAAAGAAGCGCTCACCCAGCCCGCCGTGCTGGCGGCCCGGCAATTCACGACCGCCGTCTATGGCAAGCACCCCTACGGCCACCTGGATACGCCCGAATCGCTCGCCGCCATCAGCCGCGACGATCTCGTCGCCTTCCACCGCGGGCATTACGTCGGCCAGCGTGCGGCGATCGCCATCGTCGGCGACGTGGACCGCCAAACCGCCGAACACATCGCCATCCGCCTGACCGAAGGCTTGCCGCTCGGCGAAGTCGCGCCACCGCTGGCCGCGCCTGCGCAACCCGCCGCCAGCATGCACCGCATTCCCTTCCACTCCGCCCAGGCGCACGTGCTCATCGGCCAACCCGGTATCGCGCGCCAGGATCCGGACTATTTCCCGCTGCTGGTCGGCAACTACGTACTCGGCGGCGGCGGCTTCGTATCGCGCCTGACCACCGAGGTGCGCGAAAAGCGCGGCTATGCCTACAGCGTGTACAGCTACTTCATGCCCCAGCAGGTCGCCGGCCCGTTCCAGATCGGCCTGCAAACGCGCGGCGGGCAGGTGGATGACGCGCTCAAGGTCGTGGATGCGACCCTCGCCGCCTTCATCGCTCAAGGGCCGAGCGCGGCGGAACTCAAGGCGGCCAAGGACAACCTTATCAACGGCTTCGGGCTGCGCCTGGATTCCAACCGCAAGATGCTCGACTACGTCGCCATGATCGGCTTCTACAACCTGCCGCTCGACTGGCTGGACAACTATCCGAAACAGGTCGCGGCAGTCACCGCCGAACAGATCCGCGACGCCTTCACCCGCCGCATACAGCCGGAACACCGTGCGACCGTCATCGTCGGCGGCAATGGTGACGGCACGCCGTCGGCCAGCGCCGCGCCTCAATGAGCCGGGCGTGGCATTCAGGTCCGCATAAACCGAGGCCTGCGGGCCAAGCCCGGTGAGTCGCGTACGCATCGTCGGTGGGGCGTGGCGTTCGCGCCTGATCGACGTCGCCCACGCGCCCGGCCTGCGGCCGACGCCCGACCGGGTGCGAGAAACACTGTTCAACTGGCTGGGGCAGAATCTCGACGGCCTCAGCTGCCTCGATCTCTTCGCCGGCAGCGGCGTGCTCGGCTTCGAGGCCGCTTCGCGTGGCGCCGCGCATGTCGTGCTGGTCGAACAGGATGCACGCGCTGCCGCCGCGCTCGCCGCCACGGCAAAAACCCTACAGGGCGCACAAGTAGAGATCGTGCGCGGCGATGCGGTAAAATTCCTGCGCTCCAACACACGGAAATTCGATATCTTGTTTCTCGATCCGCCCTATCATCAAGGTTGGCTCGAACGCGTCGAGCCTTGGCTGGACGGCGTGCTGAAGCCGGATGGCTGGCTCTATGCGGAGTCGGAAACGCCGGTGGCAAGCCTGGGGGGATGGCAAACGGTCAAGCAGGGCCATGCCGGGCAGGTTTACTTTCATCTCTTGCAAGGGAACGCGCCGTGAAAGACGGGCTCGCGATCTATCCGGGAACCTTCGACCCATTCACCCGCGGTCACGAAGACCTTGTGCGTCGGGCGGCACTGCTGTTCGACCGCGTGCTGGTGGCGGTAGCGAACAGCAATACGAAGGGGCCGATATTCACGCTCGACGAGCGCGTGGATATCGCGCGCGAAGTACTGGCGCCGTTTCCGAATGTGCAGGTGGTCGGTTTCGACTGCCTGTTGATGGATTTCGTGCGTGCCCAGAATGCCAACCTGATTTTACGGGGCTTGCGCGCCGTGTCGGACTTCGAGTATGAATTCCAGATGGCGGGCATGAACCGAAAGCTTTTCCCGGACGTCGAAACCGTATTCCTGACGCCGTCGGAAGAGTACATGTTCATTTCTGCCACGATGGTGCGGGAAATTGCCCGCTTCGGCGGCGATGTGAGCAAGTTCGTGCAGCCGGCCGTGCTGGCGCGGCTGCGGGAAAAAATCTGTTCAAAGCGATAGCAAGGAGGCAATTACCATGTCTTTGATAATTACCGACGAATGCATCAACTGCGACGTCTGTGAGCCGGAATGCCCCAACAGTGCGATTTCGCAGGGCGACGAAATTTACGAGATCGATCCCGACAAATGCACTGAATGCGTCGGGCACTTCGACGAACCGCAATGCCAGCAGGTCTGTCCGGTGGACTGTATCCCGCTGAACCCGGACCACGTCGAAACCAAGGAACAGTTGATGGCGAAGTTCGTCAAGCTGACAGGCAAAGGCTGATAACGCCGACATCACGCCGCAGTAACGACAAGCATGCACGCGAAGGGCGGGTTACCGCCCTTCGGCCTGTCGGTGCCCCCGCGCCGGGGTTCCTCTGATTATCCCGGCCTTTCTCCTCAGGCGACGCGGATTTCCGCCGCGCCAGTCGCAGGCGTTCCCGTCGCATTGGCGGCGGACACCACGCCCAAGGCGTTGCCTATACCGTCGTTCAGCGCCGATAGTTCATCGAGCATGACAAGCACGGTGTTTTCCGCCTGGCGCAGTTCGTCGACACGATCTTCCAGCGTATCGGTTGCCTGATGAATGCGCTTGACGCTTTCCAGCCGGCGCTTGAGTTGAATCTGATATTCGCGCACCTGGGTTTCCAGCGGTGACATGACCGCGCGAAGCCATTGTTCGACGTCATGATTGGCGACTTCGAACGTGTGCCGTGCCTGCGCCGCCACGGTCTCGAAGAATTTCTGCGTGAGGTTGTGCTTTTCCGTCGTCACCAGCGCGAGCGCGGACGTGAACTGGCGGTTGAAAGCGTTTTCGAGACGGTCGAGTTCCTGCTCGTAACGCTGGGTGGAAAAGGCCTCGGGCGTGTACAGCTTGAGCCCGTGCTCGGTACTGAAGCGTTTATGCATCGCATCGAGCATGTTGGTGATTTCGGCGATTTCTTCGTTGGAACGCCGCAACTTGCCATGCAAACGGCCGAAGAAGCCTTCCATCGCCACGCGCAAACCCTTGGAAAACGTCGCTTTCAGCATGGCCTCGCGCGTGCGGCGGGTTTCATCGCGCAACTCGTCCAGACCCAGGTGGGCGAGCAGGCTGTTGGTCAGGTTGGAGAACACCGAGCGCACGGCGTAATACTTCTGCAGCCCTTCTTCGAATTCGCCTTTCTCCATGCGAATCTTGCGCATCATGTATTCGATGACGCTTTGATTCTTGCCGCGCAGATCGGTGATTTCCTTCAACTGCTCGCACACCCCGCGCAAACGCGCGTCGAGCAGCGCCCGGGTTTGGGCGACGAGTTCTTCCGTTTCACTCAAGGTGCTTTCGCGCACGATTTCCTGCTTGGTCGGCAGTAAATCTTCCGTCAACGCCTTTTCCAACGCCTGCAGGCGGCTGCGCGCAAGCAGTTCGGTATCGCCGTTGATGCGCGCCACCAGCCCTTTCTGGGCGGAAACCGGAAACACCACGGACGGCGCCACGCCCAGGGTATGGCTCACGGATGCCATCTGGCGTTCGATTTCGGCATCGATCTGCGCTTCTTCGCGCAGGCCGTCCCACAGGCCGTCGATCTTGTTCAGCACCACCAGGCGGCCTTTCTGCCGGCCCTGCCCACCGGTATGCATGTACTCGCGCCATACGGTCAGGTCGCTTTGCGTGACGCCGGTATCGGCAGCCAGGATGAACAACACCGCATGGGCGCTCGGCAACAGCGAAAGCGTCAGTTCCGGTTCGGTACCGATGGCGTTGAGCCCCGGCGTATCGAGCACGACCAGGCCCTGCTCGAGCAACGGGTGGGGAAATTGCACGATCGCATGGCGCCAGCGTGGAATCTCGACGAAGCCGTCCTCTGCCGGAACAAGGCCCTTTTCGCCTTCGGGGTCGATCTCGAAACCGAGCCGGGTGGCCTCGTTGCGCGGCACGCGTATCACTTCGCCAACACGTGCCAGCGCCGTGCGCAACGCGTCGGCGGACTGGGTCTGCAGCGGCGTTACTTCCCATTCGCTCGGAAAGCGCTTGAATTCGCTCACAGGCATCTGCTGCGCCCGGCTGGCGATCGACAACAGGCGTAGCTCCGGCGTGGCGCCGTCCTGCCACATCAGTTCGGTCGGGCACATCGTCGTGCGCCCGGCGCTCGAAGGCAGAATGCGATCGCCGTAATCGGAAAAGAAGATCGCATTGATCAGCTCCGATTTGCCGCGCGAAAACTCGGCGATAAAGGCGATCGAAAGCTTGTCGTCGCGCAGCCGGTTGAGTACGTATTGCAGGCGCAGATCGGACTGCGCATCGCCCACGTCGTGACGCGCAAGCCAACTACGCAGCCGCGTCACGGCATCCATCGTCGCGCTACGCCAACGGCTGTAAGCGGAAAAATCATCGGCCAGATTACTGATCTGCTCAGCCATGTCGGTCATGCCCACGCGCAGCGAGGGAAGAAAAAGAAAAGATTCATAGCGTAACGCCCTTCGCCTATCTCCGCCATGCTGTCTTTATACCGTTCGTCAGGTGATATCGCACGCCGATCCGCGGGAGCGGCCGCGACGTTGGCAGCGTGGGCAAAACCATGTCGACCGCTGACCGCTGACGACATGGCGAATGGGCCCCGCGCACACGCGACAACGTTCGTTGCCGCGTCCATAGACAAAGTATTGCTGCTGAAAATAGCCGGGCCGACCATCGCCACCGACGAAGTCGCGCAAGGTGCTGCCACCGGCGGCGATGGCCTCCGTCAGCGTTTCGCGTACAGCGGTCACGATACGCTCACACCGCCGTACGCCCAACTGGCCGGCGGCTTCGAGCGGATGGACGCGGGCGCGAAACAGACTCTCCGCCGCATAGATATTGCCGATGCCGACAACCTTGTGGCTATCCATCAGCACGTGCTTGATCGGTGCGCGCAAACCCCGGCTCACGCGAAAGAGCCAGGCAGCGTCGAAACCCTCGCCGAGCGGTTCAGGCCCCAGTCGCGCCAGCAGCGGATGCGTCGCCACGTCACCATCACGCCCGTCGTGCCACAACACCAGCCCGAAACGGCGCGGATCGCGCAAACGCAGCGCATGGTGGCCAAAGACGAAATCGATATGGTCGTGCGTTGCGACCGGCTCCTGTGTCGATACCACGCGCAGACTGCCGGACATCCCCAGATGAACGACGACATGGCCGGCGCCGAAATCGAACAATAAATACTTGGCCCGCCGCGACACCCCCTCCACACGACGGTCTGCAAGCAGAGCGGGCAATGCAGCCGGAACCGGCTGGCGCAACGCCGGATTGCGCACGATCACGGCATCGCACACCTTACCGGCGACATGAGGCTCGATGCCTCGCAGGGTGGTTTCTACTTCAGGCAACTCGGGCATAAGGCGAAAACATGGAAATCAGACCACAACGTTACTCCAGCATGGTAGCCCGATGCCAACATTCAAACTTCGAACCAAGCCGAGACGCAACATCCGGGATGCGGGTAGGATTCACACAACGCGAATCGGATACGACGATTCGAAGTTGGGAACGCGCAAAACGGCATGCCGCTTGCCGGCACGGGGCCAAAATGCCTAACATGAGGCGAACTGAATTCCAGAACAACCCTCCAACCCATCACTTTTCCAGCGGCCTTCCCGGCGTTGGCATTCCGAGATTGCAGCCGCTCCCATTCACAGAGTCCGCCGGACCGCCTATCCATGACACCCCCGCTCAAAACCCTTGCCGTTCGACTCAGCATCGCCTTTGTCCTCGCCTTGCCATTCACGGCACACGCCGCCGGTGAGGACGAAGCCGCCCAGCCTGCAAAAAATACCGCTGCCGTCGAAAACGCCAGCAGTGCTCCGCTGCCGGCACAGTCTCTGACGCCGGGCGTGCTGTACGCATTCCTGCTTGCCGAAATTGCCGGCGCGCGCGGCAACCTGGCCTTGTCGTCGCAGCTTTACCTCGATCTGGCACAACGCACCCGCGATCCGCGCATCGCCCGGCGCGCAACCGAAATCGCACTGTATACGCGCGATCTGCCGGCCGCGACCCAGGCTGCGCGGATATGGTCCGAAGCCGAACCGGGCTCGGAAGAGGCACGCCGCATCCTGACCGGCATCATCGCCGGCGGCGGCGATGCCCACTTCGACGACATCCAGATCCAACTGGCCCGCCTGCTGGCGCAATCGCCGGAGAGTCTCGCGCAAAACCTGATGAGCCTGAACCGCACACTGGCGCGAATTCAGGACAAGGACGCGGCGCGCAAGATCGTGATGCGCCTGACCGACCCCTACCTCGATTACCCCGAAGCGCGCTTTGCCCGCGCGCAGGCCAGCGCCATCGCCGACGACTCGATGACCGCGCTGGCCGACGTCGACGCCGCGCTTGCATTGCGTGCGGACTGGGAACCGGCGATCGTGCTCAAGGCCCAGATCATCCAGCAAGCCGGCAATACCGACGAGGCCGTCGCACTGCTGCGCGAGCAGACCGCACGCCATCCGGAAAGCCAGAACATGCATCTGGCCTATGCGCGCGCATTGGTCTCGGCCAAGCAATACAGCGCCGCGCGCGACGAATTCCGCCGGCTGCTCGACGCCGCGCCGAACGAACGCGACTTCCTCTATGCGACCGGCCTGCTCTCCTTCCAGCTCGAAGACTACGCCGACGCCGCCAGCATGTTCGAGCGTGCCCTGGCCGCCGGGCATCCGGATGCGGACGTGATCCGCCTGCACCTTGGGCAGATCGCGGAAAAACGCAACGACACCGAAGGAGCACAGCGCTGGTACCGCTCGGTCGGTCCCGGCCCGCAACATGTCGACGCGCAGGTCCGCATCGCCCTGCTCCTCGCGCGCGCCGGCAAAATGAATGAGGCACGCCAACATCTGGAAGCGCAGCAGACGGACGCCGACGACGAAACCCGCCACCGCTACTTCCTCGTCGAACTGCAGCTCCTGCGCGACGCGGGCCAGTCCGAACAGGCGCTCGCGCTCGCCGACGAAGCCCTGCGCGAAACACCGGACGACGCCGATCTGCTGTATGAAGCGGCGATGCTCGCCGAACGGCTCGATCGGATGGACATCATGGAAAACCGCCTGCGCAAGCTGATGGCCGTCGCCCCCGACAACGCGCACGCCTATAACGCCCTGGGCTACTCCCTGGCCGATCGCGGCCAGCGTCTGGATGAGGCGGAAGCCCTGATCGTCAAGGCGCTCGAACTGCTGCCGGACGATCCGTTCATCCTCGACAGCCTGGGGTGGGTGCGTTTTCGCCGCGGCGACGGCAACGGTGCAGCAACCACGCTGGAACGCGCCTACGGCATGCGCCAGGACCCGGAAATCGCCGCCCACCTGGGAGAGGTGCTATGGAGCCTCGACCGTCGCGACGACGCCAATCGCATTTTCGACAAGGCACTCGCCGCCAACCCCGATAACAAGCTGCTGCGCGAAACCGTCCAGCGTCTGCGCCATCCATGAACCTGCTCGCCCGCGCCGGCCTTGCGCTGGGCTGCGCCGTGCTCGGAGCGTGCACATCAATGTCGCCGCAACCGGTGCCTATCGCCGATGCAGTCGCGCGCAAGGCCGCCACCGCGTTCGAACTGGAAGGCCGCCTGTCCGCAAGCGATACCTCCCGCGCCGCCAGCGGCCGCATCGAATGGCAGCATGCCCGCGACAGCGACCGCTGGACCGTGCTCAACCCACTCGGCCAGATCGCAGCCCGCCTCGAACGCTCACCGCGCGGCGCCGAACTCGTGACGGCCGATGGCCGCCAATACCGCGCGGCCACCGCCGAAGCCTTGCTGCCCGAGCTGATCGGCATCGACATTCCCGTCGAACGCCTGACCCTGTGGGTGCAAGCCGCGCCGCCGACCGACGCCGAAGTGCGCGAGATCGACCCACTTGGCCGCCCGGCACTGCTGATCGACCAAGGCTGGCGCATCGACTACCTCGAATATGCCTCCGCCGACGCCAGTGCTGCACCGCGGCGCATCGAAGTCTCCCGGGGCGATGCCCGTCTGCGCCTGATCATCGACCAATGGACGCCGACCCCCTGAACCGCCCCACCCACCACGGCGCACAACTGCTCAACTGCCCCGCGCCCGCCAAGCTCAACCTCTTCCTGCACGTCGTCGGCCGCCGCGCCGATGGCTACCATCTGCTGCAAACCGCCTTTCGCCTGCTCGACTGGGGCGATCGGCTCGACTTCACCCTGCGTGGCGACGGACTCATCCGCCGTGTGGCCGGCCCCGCCGACATCCCGCCGGAACAAGACCTCGTCATTCGCGCCGCACGACTGCTGCAGCAGGAAAGCGGAACGCCTCTCGGCACCGACATTGCCGTGCGCAAAGCATTGCCGATGGGCGGCGGCCTGGGTGGCGGCAGTTCGGACGCGGCCACCACGCTGATCGCCCTCAACCGCTTGTGGGGCCTCGATCTGCCGCGCGAGCGCCTGCAAACGCTCGCGTTGAATCTTGGCGCCGACGTGCCTTTCTTCATCTACGGGCGCGACGCCTTCGCCGAAGGCGTGGGCGAACGGTTCGCTCCGCTCGCGCTCTCCCCGGCGTGGTACGTCGTCATCGCCCCTGACGTTCAGATCCCGACCGCGGAGATTTTCCGTGCGGAAGAGTTGACGCGGAACAGCGCCCCCATCACAATGACGGACTTCGCAACGGCCCCTACCCGTAACGATTTGCAAGCAGTGGCATGCAACCGTTATCCGGAAGTAGGGCAAGTGATCGACTGGCTGGCGCACCATGCCCCGGCACGAATGACTGGATCTGGCGCATGCATCTATGCGGAAGTCGCGTCGGCGGACGAAGCAGAACGCATCGTCAAGAATTGTCCAGCGCAGTGGCAGGCGTGGCGGGCACGCAGTCTGGAACGGCACCCGCTGTACGAATGGACAGCGTAAGTTTCGATCACAAGCGAAAAGTTTATCTTGGGGAGTCGCCAAGTCGGTTAAGGCACCGGATTTTGATTCCGGCATTCGAGGGTTCGAATCCTTCCTCCCCAGCCAACACACAACGGGCAGGCCAGGGGGCTTGCCCGTTGTTGTTGTGATCTATCCTGTTTTTATCGGTATCGGAGTACGGCCATGCCCCACGGCAGCCTGATGGTCTTCACCGGCAACGCCAATCCCAAGCTCGCAGCGGACGTGGTGCGCAGACTGGGCATCTCTCTCGGATCGGCAACGGTAGGCTGCTTTTCCGACGGCGAAGTCAATATCGAGTTGCTTGAAAACGTTCGCGGCAAGGACGTCTTCGTCCTCCAGCCAACGTGTTCGCCCACCAATGAAAACCTGATGGAACTGCTGATCCTGGTCGACGCGCTCAAGCGCGCCTCGGCCGGACGCATCACCGCCGCGCTGCCCTATTTCGGCTATGCGCGCCAGGATCGCCGGCCGCGTTCGGCACGCGTGCCGATCACCGCCAAAGTCGTCGCCAACATGTTGCAGGCGGCGGGCGTGCAACGGCTGCTGACGATGGATTTGCACGCCGACCAGATTCAGGGCTTTTTCGACATTCCCGTCGATAACGTCTACGCCGCGCCGGTTCTGCTCGCCGATCTCGACCAGCAGAGATACGACAACCTCATGGTCGTCTCGCCCGACGTCGGCGGCGTGGTTCGCGCGCGCGCCTTCGCCAAGCGCCTGGAATGTGATCTGGCGATCATCGACAAACGCCGGCCCAAGGCCAATGTGTCCGAAGTGATGAACATCATCGGCGAAGTCGAAGGGCGCACCTGCGTCATCATGGACGACATCGTCGACACCGCCGGCACACTGTGCAAGGCCGCCGCCGCACTGAAGGAACACGGCGCCCGGCGCGTACTCGCCTACTGTACCCATCCGGTCCTGTCCGGCGGCGCGGTAGACCGTCTGGGCGATTCGGCGCTCGACGAACTCGTCGTCACCGACACCATCCCGCTGCGCGACGACGCCAAGGCTTCGCCGCGCATCCGGCAGATTTCGGTCGCCTCGCTGCTGGCCGATACCATTTTGCGCATCAGCAACGAGGAATCCGTGTCCTCGCTGTTCATGGAATAAAGCTTTTGCCCGCGGCCTGTGCCGCGGGCTTTTCGTTCCTGCCTGGTCGCGGGCGGGAGTTTCACAACTGGAGAGAAGTAATGCAAATCGAATTCAAAGCCACCAAGCGCGAAGAGCAGGGATCGAGTGCGAGCCGCCGCCTGCGTCGCGCCGGGCGTCTGCCGGGCATCATCTACGGTTCCGACAAGGACGCCCTCCCGATCAGCCTGGATCACAACGACCTTTTCCACCTGCTGAAAAAGGAAGCCTTCCACGCCTCCGTGCTCACCATCGACCTCGATGGCGCCAAGGAAGCCGTGGTTCTGCGTGACACGCAATGGCACCCGTACAAACCGCAAGTGCTGCACATCGACTTCCAGCGCATCAACGCCAAGCAGAAGATGCACCTGAAAGTGCCGCTGCACTTCATCAACGGTGAAAACTGCCCTGCCGTCAAACTCGGCGGCAGCATCATCGCCCACGTCATGAACGAAATCGACATCGCCTGCCTGCCGGCCGACCTGCCCGCGTTCATCGAAGTCGACCTCGCCAAGCTCGAATCCGGCCAATCGGTCCACATTTCTCAGTTGCAGTTGCCGAAGGGCGTCGAAGTGGTGCATCACGGCGAAGGCGACCCCGTCGTCGCCTCGGCGCAGCAGACCAAGGCCAGCGCCTCCGAGGAAAGCGAAGGCGAGGGCGAAACCGCCTGAGCTCGCCAGCACCGCAGGATGGCCGCTATCGACGAACGATGAACGCCGCCGCGCAATCGGCCCCGCCCCGCCTCGTCGTCGGCCTCGGCAATCCTGGCGCGGAGTACACCGAAACCCGGCACAACGCCGGGTTTTGGCTTTGTATGCGGCTGGCCGACGAACTGGGCGCGCGCTTCAACCACGAAGCGCGCTTTCACGGTTTCGTCGCCCACGCCCGCGAGGCCGGCCTGTGGCTGCTGATGCCGCAGACCTTCATGAACCGCTCCGGCCAGGCCGTGGGTGCGCTGTCCCGTTTCTACCGCATTCCGCCAGCCGAAATCCTCGTCGTCCATGACGAACTGGATATCCCGCCCGGCCAGCTACGGCTCAAGTTCGGCGGAGGCGCGGGCGGTCACAACGGCCTCAAGGACATCACCGCCCACAGCGGC